>CAXUDF010000215.1:0-2052 GCA_964249695.1 uncultured Acidobacteriaceae bacterium | reverse complement strand
TCGGCGGCTGGCTCGACCAGGCGCTGGTCGATCAGCGCTGGATCATCCTGGGCTCCAAGGGACCGGTGCATGCGGTGACCGGGATTCGCGACATCCACGTACTGCCGGCAGATGACCGCAACAAAGTGTTTCCGCGCGACAGCCTGTTTCTTGACGTGGGGGCGAAGGATGCGGCAGGGGTCGCTGCGCTGGGGCTTGAGCCGGGCGACCCGGTTGTGCCAGACTCGCCATTCCTGGTGATGAGCGGCACCATCGATGGCTCGGCCAACTACCTGGGCAAGGCCTGGGATGACCGCGTAGGCTGCGCTGTTCTGCTTGAAGCCATGCAGCGGCTGGCGAAGCTGCCGCATGCAAACCAGCTCTTCTTCGTCGCCACCACGCAGGAAGAGATCGGCCTGCGCGGCGCAAAAACGGCAGCCGATGTGGTGCACCCGGACATCGGTCTCGCAATCGAAGGCGGCATCGCCGGCGACACCTTCCTCGGCCACCCGGAGGAGACGCAGGCCAAGCTGGGCGCCGGTCCCGGCATCTTCTTGTACGACACAAGCGCGCTGCCCAACCGCAAACTCGTCGACCTGGTGAAGAAAACAGCGGCTGCCAAAGGCATTCCGCTGCAGCTGGACCTGGTGCAGGGCTACGGCGACGACTCGTCGATGATTCAGGAAAGCTCAGGCGGCGTGCCCACGCTCAACTTTGTGGTGCCGGTACGCTACACGCACGCGCACAACGGCATCATCAATCGCGGCGACTTCGACCGTATGGTGGACCTGATGGTCGCAGTGCTGCAGCAGCTGGACGCGAAGACAGTAGAGCAACTGCGGGACTTTACGCCCTGACAAGTGAGCCCCTTCGAGTACCACACGGATGCGCACGGCGGATGAAAGTAAGCCCGCAACGACAGCAGTTTTACATAAGAAGGTGGATCAAAAGCTCTGTCGATGGCATGCGCAACGGAGAACGATTCTTACCTTGCAGGATTTTTTCAATGGGCCTAGCTTGGTATTTGTCTGTGTAACGGCAAGCGAAATCGACCTCCCACAGCAAAGGAATACGAAAGCCCATGTTTCTACGCATCAACAAACTACCCGTACAGCTGCCTGCCTCGCCCACCATTGACCCGGTAGCCGCCAAGAACGTGCAGGAGCTGCTCGGCGGCCGCTTCGGCGAAATGTCGACCCTGATGAACTACACGTTTCAGTCCTTCAATATGCGCGGGCGTGACCAGATCAAGCCGTTCTACTCGCTTGTTTCGAACATCGCCGCGGAAGAAGGCGGCCATATCGAGATCGTCACCGCAGCCATCAACGCCTGCCTGACCGGGAACCGTACGGAGGGCTTTGACAACACCGAGGACCCGACCAAGGGCCCCTGGATTGAAGCCGCGAAGAACGGGATGTTCGGCGGCCACTACATCGCATCAGCGCAGACCGCATTGCCGGTCGACTCGCGCGGCATGCCCTGGACTGGCGACTACGTTTTCTCGTCCGGCAACCTGATCCTCGACCTGGTGCACAACTTCTTTCTCGAGAACGGCGCACGCACCCAGAAGCTTCGCGTCTACGAGATGACCGACAACCCGGCGGCCCGTATGATGCTCGGCTACCTGTTTGTCCGCGGCGGCGTCCACGCGCTGGCGTACGCGAAGGCGCTTGAGATCCTGACCGGCGTTAAGATGTCCGAGATGCTGCCCATCCCGAACATCGGCAACAAGGTCTTCCCGGAGGCGCGCAAGTTTATGGAGAACGGCTCGCATCTGAAGCTGTACCGCTTCTCGCCGGATGACTTCAAGGATGCCGGCACCATCTGGCAGGGACCGGCGCCGGAAGCCTACACCGAGGGCATCGGCGGCACCGAGCTTGAGTTTGTCGACGCCCCCCCGCAGGGCGGCGATCTGCAGAACCTGGCCGGTATTGCGTCCTCCTTCTCACCGAATTATGCGCCGGAAGAGATCTTCGAGATTGCGAGCAAGCTCTACAACAAGGCGAAGAACAACTAAGCCTGATTTGGCAAGGAATGGCAAAGCCCGGAGCACACGCTCCGGGCTTTTTGTCT
>CAXUDF010000214.1:0-2070 GCA_964249695.1 uncultured Acidobacteriaceae bacterium | reverse complement strand
GGCGAACCGCTGCCGTTGGGGTTCCCGGTGCGCGCAAAATTCGTCCAGTAGCCCATCATCTGCTCGCTCATCGCGTAGTCCTCGGGCCGCCAGGCAATGCCTTTGCGCGAGTCCAGATTGCCGAAGACATACTCAATATCGTCTGAGTGGAACACACCGTAGCGGCTCGGACGCGCCGGGTCGGGCGGCGGCACCGAGTCGAAGCGATACCGGTACACAGGCGATTTGCCCGTGGCGGTCTGCGCTTCGAGCCACGCCCAGGTGCTGTACGCAATGAAGCTGTCCGTCGCGTACTGCTGGATCCGCGTCAGCGCCTCGGCGTCAGTCGCCGCGGGGAACGCCGCAAGAAACTCGCTCGCATGCGCGCCGAAGTCCTTGTGCGCCATGTCCTTCAAGCGCTGTAAATCGCTGGGCTGGTCTGCCGTAGGCGCGGCGCTCGAGCCTCCGGTCGGCGTGATGGTGGTCGCCGCCTTGCCATTGCCGCCCTCGTCGTGGTTCCAGCCCGCGAGCATCGGCACGTCGTTCTGCCTGCCGGCCGCAAAGATAGCCGCGGGCGTCTGCCCGACGAAGTATCCGTCTACATCCGGCCCAAAGCCATGGCTCGGCGCAGGCTTGGGCGGGTACGCGGCCGCCAGCAGCTGCTCGGCAGGCAGGGCCCGCAAGGCCGGGAGCGAGTCGGCATGGAGCGTCGTGCGCGCCCAGTCGGCATCCCGCTCGGCCTGCTCGGCCGCTGGGTGAAAGCGTTGCGTACCATCCTTGGAAGGTGCGCTGAACGCTCCCCCGCTTTCGCCGATCGCGTGCGCAAACAAGCCATGCGCGAGCGGCGAGGCCGTCAGAAAGCTCACCGCGAACGAGCCCGCGCTTTCGCCAAAGACCGTCACGTTCGCAGGGTCGCCTCCGAACGCACTGATGTTCGCCTGCACCCATTTGAGGGCCGCGACCGCATCCAAAAGCCCGTAGTTCCCTGCCGCGTGGTCAGGCGACTCGGCGATGAGCTCCGGGTGTGTGAAGAAGCCAAAGATACCCTCCCGGTAATTGAACGAAACGACGATGACGCCCTTGGAAGCGAGGTGAGCGCCGTCCTGCCGCGGCTCCGAGGTCGAGCCGGTCGTGAAGCCGCCGCCGTAAATCCATACCATCACGGGCAGCTTGGCCTTCGCATTCGCCGACGCCGGCGTCCAGACGTTCAGCGTCAGGCAGTCTTCACTCGTGCCCGGGTCACGGAAAAACATGTCGTCGTAGAGCGAGGGCTGCATGCAGCGCGAGCCGAATTTGGTAGCGTCGCGCACGCCGGTCCACTTTGCCGCGGGTGCGGGCGGGCGCCAGCGCAGCGGACCGATCGGAGGAGCCGCGTACGGAATCCCGAGATACGCCGTCGCAAAACTGCCGCTTGTTGCTTCCGTGGTAGCCGCTAAGGTGCCGGCAGGGGTTTGCAAGGTTTTCTCTTGGACATTACCGGCATAGCTGCCTTGAGCCATAGCCAGTGGAGAGAGACAAAGTACCAACAGAGACGCCGGCAGCGGAAGGATCTTCATAATCGCCGCCCAGTGTACTCCCATGTTCCCTCCGCACGCTCGTCACCGGCTCAAACCTCCACCGGCAGTTAGACTGGACCCGAGGGAGTAAGCAAGAAACGCATGGACAAGTTTGTCATTCGCGGGGGAAACCCGCTGCTGGGCTCGGTACGCGTATCCGGCGCGAAAAACTCGGCGCTGCCGTGCATGGCCGCCGCCATCCTGACCGCCGACGAGGTGGTGCTCGAGAACATTCCGCAGGTGCAGGACATCGAAACCGAGCGCAAGCTGCTGGTGTCGATGGGCGCGGAGGTCGAGCTCGGCTACGGCCGCGCGCAGCACCGCACCACGGTCAGCTGCGCGGTGCTGTCTGACCCGACGGCGAAATACGAGATCGTGAAAACCATGCGCGCGTCGTCGCTGGTGCTGGGCCCGCTGGTCGCCCGCACCGGCCTCGCCCGCGTCGCGATGCCGGGCGGCTGCGCCATTGGCGGCCGGCCCATCGACCTGCACATCAAGGGCCTCGAGAAGATGGGCGCCACCATCAGCTACGAGC
>CAXUDF010000213.1:0-2125 GCA_964249695.1 uncultured Acidobacteriaceae bacterium | reverse complement strand
TGCTCGGCCAGGTACTTCTTCGAGATGCGCGGCTTGCGGTAGAACCCGTGCAGCGAGGCCTCGCTGGTGATGCGGACCAGGTTGCGGTAGCCTTCCTCATTTTCGGCTAGCACCAGCAGGTGGTTGTAGTCGTCGCCTGAGGGGTCGGCGCGGTGGTCTTCCTTCTGGCACACGTACAGCTCGCAGCCCAGGATCGGCTTGATGCCCTGCTTTTTGGCGGCCTCGAAGAAGTGCACAGCCCCGTAGATGTTGCCGTGATCGGTGATCGCGACCGAGGTTTGCCCGATATCCTGCACGCGCTTGACGAGCTTGTCGACGTCGCAGGCGCCGTCGAGGAGGGAGAAGTCGGTGTGGAGATGCAGGTGGGTGAATTCGGCCATGGACCTTACCAGTTTAGTTCGCCTTGATTCGTTGAGGGGTGCGGTTCATAAGCCGCGCCGGTTGTGGACGCTTCGGAAAAGCCGGGACGGAACCAGGCAGCTGCAGTAGGCTGGATGCATGGCCGCGCCCATCCCCGCCCCAGCACCTCTGATCACGATCGAGGAGTACCTCAGGACCAGCTATCGGCCGGATGTCGAGTTCCTCGACGGCCGCCTTGAGGAGAAGCCGATGGGAACCTGGGATGATGGAAGGCTCCAGGGACTGATCTTTGCCTGGTTCTTCAACATCAAAGAGAATGGGGTGTACAGGCTTCCATCGAGGTCCGCACGCGCGTTATGGCGACGCGGGTACGCCTGCCTGACGTGGTTGTCGACTGGGCCGGACCACACCCGCCGGTCCTGGTCCAGGCGCCGCTGCTTGCGATTGAGGTGCTCTCGCCGGACGATACCTACTCCTCGCTCAAGAGACGGGCCAAGGACTATCGAGCAATGGGCATCCCAAATGTCTGGCTTGTGGACCCCGATACACGCACCGCCGAGGCATGCGAAGGTGCGTTTTGGTTCGAGCGCGAACGCCTGGAAGTCGCGGGAAGCGCGATCTACCTGGACGTTCCCGCGCTGTTCGCCGCGCTCGAGTCGGGCATTGCGCTTTAGGTTTCTTTACGCCTGAGAAGAAGTTTTAGAGCGTCCGCAACCTGCTCCAGCTCCGCTCGCGTTGTAAGCACATCCGGGCACACGCGCACACGTCCGGCGCGCTCGTCGACCACGATTCCCTGCTCGCCCAGCGCACGCACCACCTCCGGCGCCCGCGAGCTGGCAATAGTCAGAAAGGCCCCGTGCTCAGCGTCGCCGCCCCGGCTCTCGATCCCATGCTCGGCCAACAGACTGCGCAGGAAATGCAGCTGCTCAAGCGAGTACGCCCGCAGCCGCTCCACCCCGACTGCCTGCGTAAAGGCGAGCCCGCTGCGCGCCTGGTAGTAGGTCAGCACCGGCGGCGTGCCGTCGAGCCAGCCGTCTCCACCCGGATGCCGCGCCGGTCCGCCCACCTGCCACGGGTCCGTCCCGGCTTGCTGTGCAAACCAGTCGCTGTCCAGCGAGCGCCGATCGACCGCGTGCGCCGCAAGCGCCAGAAACGCAGCGCCGGGGCCGCCGCGCAGGTATTTGTAACAGCCGCCGATCAGGTAGTCGCAGCGGAGCTCGTCCATTGTGAACGGCAGCACACCCAGGGCGTGGTAGCAGTCGACCAGCAGCGCGCTGCCGTGCGCGCGGCACCCACGCGCGACCTCCGGGATGCCCTCAAACACCGAGGCGTCCGTGTAGAACACTTGCGATATCACCGTCAGTGCAACGCGCTCCGCGCCCTGCGAAAGCTCCTCAAAGATCCGGTTCGGCGTCCAGCGTCTGCCTGCATCCTGGCTTGGGAGACCCGGCTCAGGTGCAGCGAAGCGAAGCTTGATGCGCCCGAGCGCGGCATACTGCCCCAGCACGAACGCAACCGAGGCGAACTCGTCGCGGGTCGTCAGCACGGTTGCGCCCTGGGGCAGCGTATTCAGCACGGTGCGGAGCGCCTGCCCGGCTGAAACCTTCGGGACCACCGAGTCCGTCCGCGCCATCCCGAGCAGCCCGGCGATCGCCTCGCGATAGCGCCTCTCCTCGCCCAGCCATGGCCCCCAGGCGTCGCGCAGCAAGTGCGCCCACAGCTCGGTTCCCTCGCGGACGTCGGCCTGCATCTGGTCCAGCGGGCG
>CAXUDF010000212.1:0-2125 GCA_964249695.1 uncultured Acidobacteriaceae bacterium | reverse complement strand
ACCACGATGCTGCGCTCCGGTTTGTTTGCGTAAGCGAGCGCAACCGCGGCCAGGCGCGAGTCGGAGTTGGCGTACTCGTGAACGGCGGGCGGCTTCAGAGCTTGTGAAGCTGCGGCTTGCGCTTCCGTCGTGCGTACCGATCCGGCTGTGAAATCGACCGCGGCAGTCTTGGTCACGTCCGTTGCTAGCCGCTCGCCAAGCGTCGCGGCGTTGTTCGTGTAGATGCGAGCTTCGTCCGACGCACGGGAAACGGCGACGTAGGCAAGCCGCGTGTTGATGAGGCTGCGCGAGGAGTCGGTGTCGATGTTGACGAGCACACGGCCTGCGGTCAGCCCTTGCGAGCTGTGAGAGGTCACGGCATAGCCATGGTCGAACTGGCGGAACTCGGCCGGGTCGAAGCTGACGGTGCGAGCTTCCTTGCCGTCCAGCCGCACGGTCAACCGGTCCGGTTCGCTCTTTGTAATGATGCCGAGGTCGCGGTTCGCAATGCCGAGCTGCTTATGGGGGGCGGAAAACTGCAGCCGGTCGCCGGTGGCGAACTCACGGCTCACCTCGCGGTAGACGTTTACGCCGTAGACGCGCTTCGGGTCGTACTCGACCGTGGAGCCGCTGTCCAGCTTTACGGTCAGCCGGTTGGTCGCCCCGTCCGTCGCCTGCACGACGCCGAAGCTATCCTGCGCGATGCCCTCGGCCCTGCTGCCGCGCCCGTACTGCACCACGTCGCCCAGGCGATAGGCCGCGGCCCAGGTGCGATCTGGGCCGGTCAGGTCGGAGCGGTGTGCAAGGGTTTGGAACTCCCGGCCGTCCGCGGCCAACGTGCCATTTTCCAGCAACTCAGTGCGCACGGCTTGGTTGATCTGCTGACGGCTGCGGTTGTCGGGCGAAACGATGATGGTGTTGTCAGGGGCCGCGGCGTAGTCCTTAGCAATGGCGGCGATGCGCTCGGGCGCGTTGCGCAGCTCGGTGACGCGGCCCTGCTCGGTCAGGAGCGCTATTCCCTTCACCGTCTCGTTCGCGGCCAGGTGCTGGACGGCGCGCAGCAGCTCCGGGTCTTTCTGCCGCACGATGGTGTCGAGCCTGGAGGTCCGCATGCCCGCTTCCTGCATTTGCTGAAATGGTCGACCGGCATCGACGCCCTGATGCTGCCGGGTGTCGCCGACGACCAATACACGATCATCGGGGCCGATCTTCTCTAAGAAAGCCCGCATCTGCTTCGTGCTCGCCAAGCTGGACTCGTCCAGTAGATAGAGATGTTTGTTGGCAGCGCCGGTGTCTTTCTTGCGGGCAAGGAAGCTCTGAAGCGTGACAGCCTCGACCCCGGCCTCGCGGAGCTGCGCTGCAGCCCTGGAGGTCGGCGCGAAGCCTTCGACCGCGTAGCCGCCCAGCTCCGCGCCTTCACGGATGGCCTCTAAGGTCGTCGTCTTACCCGTACCCGCAAGCCCTTGCAGGCCGTGCACGCGGTCGGGTGAAGTCAACACCTCACGGATGGCGGTGCGCTGGGCCTCGTTCAAAAAGCTGCGCGACTGCACCTGTTTCTCGGCTGCGGCTTTGTCCAGTAGCGGCCGAACGGCGTTCTGCCCGTCGTGGACAGAGCGGACGTTGGCACGCTCGGCGGCGATGGTCTCAGGCGTTGTGAAGCTGCGCCCCGAGTCGTGCTTCTGCCCATCGACGGAGCGGAACTCGCCTGCTTCCCGCCGCCTTTGAAACTCCTCCCGGATCTCCGACAAGGCAACCTCACCCATGCCGCGCCGCAGCGCGTCGCGCAGAATGACGCGCTCATCGGCAACCGCCTCGCGCTCGAACACCTTCTCTTTTGCGAAGGTGACCGCGGCGCGAGCGGCGCTTTGGACTCCAGGCTGCGCCTGGCTCAGGGCGCGTTCCCTCGCTGCACGGATGACCTGCTCCGGCTGGTTGCCGAACTCGGCCGCCCGCTCCTTGTGAGCTGCCAGCACCTCGGCAGCGGTGAGCGTCTGCTTGCGGTCGCGCGTGGCATGCGCCGCAATCTCGGCCGCTTCCGGCCCTTGAAAACCTGCCCGCTCCAACTGCTCCTTGATCTGCTGCGACCGGGGGCTGGACGCATCGAGGTACGCCTGCGTGTAGCCCTTGATTTCGGGTGCGCCGCTCT
>CAXUDF010000211.1:0-2189 GCA_964249695.1 uncultured Acidobacteriaceae bacterium | reverse complement strand
TGCTCGCTCCACATCACGCTGTAGATGCCCAGCTCCGTCAGCGAGGGCACGCGGCCAAGCGCGGCTTCGATCCGCGCGTACTCGTCCGGCGTAATGGAGTGCTGCTTAAGGAGCGCAGCCGTGATGACGGTGGGCTGGGGAGTGTCTTTGCTTGCGTCGAAGCGATCCGAATGAGCCATGGCGCTGTGGCCATTGTCGCATGCTCCATGAATGCCGGGTGAACACGCCTCCAGCTCAGCGCGCGCCGCGCGCCAGCTGCTTCATCGCAGCGCGGACTGCGCGCGTGTGCGCAGGCCCGGTGCGGCAGCAGCCGCCCACCAGCTGCGCCCCCTCCCGGAACCAGCCTGCGGCCAGTGCCTGGTAGCCGGCGGCCTCGGCCTCGCCGGCCGTGCCCTCTATCCAGCAGTGCCGCTCGGCGTCCCAGCCCTCGCCGGAGTTCGGATACACAGCAATCGGCTTCGTTGTAGCAGTGCGCAGCTCGCCAATCAAGGGAGCAATCCACACCGGCGCCGTGCAGTTGACGCCGACCGCGATGATCTGCGGCGACCCCTCTGCCAGCGCGGCGCACGCGCGTACCGGCTCGCCGTGCGCGGTATGCGCGCCATCGCGACAGGTAAAGGAAAGCCATGCGCCAAGCCTCGGCCAGGCTCGCAGGGCCTCCACAATCGCCCGTGCTTCGCCTAGCGAGGGCAGGGTTTCAAGGGCGAGCAGGTCCGCATCGGTTTCAGCGAGCACGGCGATGCGCTCGGCATGAAAAGCCACCAGAGCGCCTTGCTCGTCCGCATCCGAGCCGAAGCCGTACTCTCCGTGGAACTCCGCCCCGTTCGCAAGCGCGGCACCGTAGGGCCCCAGCGAGGCGGCAATCAGCACGTCCGGCGTGCCGGCCAGCGCTCGCGCCTCCGCGGCCAGCGATACAGAGCGCCGCAGGGCATCGGCTGCGGCCTGCACCGCCTCGGCTGCCGGCAGGCCCGTAGCCCGGTAGCCGAGCGACGACACCTGGTAGCTGCCTGTCAGCAAGACCTCGGCACCTGCGTGCAGGTAGGCGCCATGCACCGCCAGAACCGCTTCCGGGGCTTCATGAAGCGCGCGTGCCGACCAAAGTGGGCCTGCGACGGAGACTCCGTGTCGTTCCAGTTCCGTCGCAAAGGCGCCGTCGAGGCAGCGGCGCTTTCGCAGGTCAAGTGTGTCTCGGTCGCGCACCCGGCTCCTCGGCTTCCAGCAGTGCGTTGCCATCCTCGCAGCAAAACGTACGAGCGTCTTCCCCGCTGCAAAGGGCGGGCTCTGCTCGCAGGCCGGAGCAACTTGTCTGCCGGCAAAACATCTCTCACCAGTATTCAGCATTTCTGTATTTCGCATTTGGGGGAAACAAGGCAGCGATGATGACAGTCAAGGACGGGCAGTGCGGCTTATGCACTCATTTCGGCGAAAGCGCCGATGGGGTGCGGAGTCCGCGCATGGTGGAGATTCTTTCTACGCGGCAGGCATCGGAGGAGCTGCTGGCCGTGTGCGGGCACTCGAAGCTTGCCGGTCTTCACTTGCGCGTAACGCCGGCCAGCGGTTGCGACGGCTTCGAGCGGGCTGCCTGATTTACTCGATCGGGTTGCCTGGTTCATGGGCCGGCGCGACGGGCCCGGGCCCCTCCGGCCGCTTCCAGGCTTGCTTTCAGAACCGGGATGCGCTCTGCTACACTCAGGCCTGTTCCGCAGCCGCCCTACTAGGAGCGCGCAGCCCACGCGGACTTGTTGATCGGGGAGTGGCTCAGCCTGGTAGAGCACCTGGTTCGGGACCAGGGGGTCGGAGGTTCAAATCCTCTCTCCCCGACCAAAGCGAAGTACAAAGCGAGCACGCCAAGCCAGTGCGGGCAGCTTTTCCATCCATGAACGGCACTTTCACACGCCCGCTGACGGCTACATTTTTCAAATGTAGGCTTCAGGAAGCATGGAAACTGCTTCTACTCGAACTGCGCTGCAAGCTAAGGCAGCAACCAAGCAGGAGCGCTTTGAGCGCCTAGCAGAGAAGCGCGTGACTGAAGCGCTTCGCGCCCTTCGCCTGGTCGCTAACCTGGCCAACCGCCACAATTACGCCTACACGGCTGAGCACGCCAAGCAGATCCAGGATGTTTTGGATGGCGCGCTGCGCGAGGTGAAGGCGAAGTTTCGAGAAGAAGCCGCGGAAGCCGAGCGGGGATT
>CAXUDF010000210.1:0-2197 GCA_964249695.1 uncultured Acidobacteriaceae bacterium | reverse complement strand
GCCGATACCGACCCGACTGCATCAGCAAACGGGCAAAGCTTTCGCTTCTTCTTCCCGCAAACTTCTTCTATTTATGCGCAGTCCACCACGGGCGTCAGCAGCTACAACGCCGTGCAGCTGTCCCTGCATGAGACGCTCCGCTACGGTCTGGATTACGGCTTGAACTACACCTACTCGAAGTCTCTCGATGAGGGCTCTGACCCCGGAGCGGGTTGGCACCACTGGCAGCGTCATTGTTAACTCATTTTCTCCCCACCAGTTGTATGCAGACTCGGATTTCGACGTCCGCCATAACATCACTGCGTACTACACGGCGCCGCTTCCTTTTGGCAAAGGAGCTCCCTTTGCGAACAGCGGCGGCCTGCTCGACCGCATCGTCGGCGGCTTCCAGTTAAATGGAGAGGTTCATTACAGCACCGGATTCCCCTACAGTGCTGTCGCGGTCGGCAACTGGGGAACCAACTTCGCCTCCAACAGCAACCTGGTGCAGACCGGTCCGATTCCTACAGGCGGGCATCGCTACGACGCTGCGACGCAGGAAGAAACGACATTGAAGGGAATCAGTTCCGCCCAGGCACTTTCAAACCTGCGATTTGCCTATGTCGGAGAAAGCGGTGAGCGGAATAATTTCAGGTCGGACGGCTACCTGTCAGTGGATGACGGCCTGGCAAAAACATTTCATACATTTCGCGAGCAGCAGCTGCGGCTCTCGGCCGAGGTTTTCAACGTGGTTAATACGAACCGGTTTGCCACCGTGCAAACTTCCGGGGTCAACAGCAACTTCGGCGCGTATATTAACGCCACAAGCGCGTTTCAGAGTGGTTCAGTGCAGAGCGGCACCAACGCGCTGCTGCTGCAACCGCGCCAGATGCAGTTCTCTGGCAAGTACACCTTTTAGAACGCGAGCTCTCATTCGCAGCGAACTTTATGTTCGCTGCGAAAGGTACCCGCGCCAGCCGCCAAATTGGGTGATCTCCGTTGCGCCGGCAAGCGCAAAGCTCTCGCACAGAAAGCCCTTCACCATCTGGCCGTTTTCGAGTCGGAGTGTGCCGATAGAAAGCGGTGAAGGAACCAGCGCAAGAAAGCTGCCCACGCAGTCGACCGGCAGGTCCCATATTTCCACCTCAATGCCTGGCCCTTCGAAGCCCGGCTCATAGACAAGCCCGGGCTTGGCGGGTGCCGTGTTCGCGAGGGCATATAGCCGGTACTCGGGGGTAGTGCGGCTACTTTCGAGCAATCTGCCGCCCCGCTCCGTGAGCTGTGTGTTGAGCGGCTGTCCGCTCAGGTGCGCTCCGACAACGGCGATGGGCAGGTGCGTCACGGTCGGCGCCTTTGCGATAAAGGTTGGGGCGTGGGCGAGCAGATGATGTGAATTGGCAATCCTTTCGTTGAGCGAGCGATGGAGGTAGTCGCCAAGCTGCAGCAGGGCGAAGTCGGCGGCGGCCGGGGCAAGAAGCGATGCGCCAAATGGCAGCCCGCCTGGCATCGTGCCCGCCGGAACAGCAATCGCGGCAAGATCGAGCAGGTTGACGAAGCTGGTGTAGTAGCCAAGCCGCGCGTTCAGCTCTATGGGCGACTGCTGTACCTCGGCGATGCTATACGTGCGTGGCACGGTTGGCAGAAGCAGCACGTCCACATCTGCCCAGACGGCCTCCGTGGTGCGCCGCAAGGCTTCCAGCTGGTAGGCCGCGTTAAAAGCATCCACGGCACTGTAGCGGTCCGCACCGGCGATAATCTGCCGAACGGTCGGATCCATGTCGCTCCCGTGCTCCTCAATGAAGGCGCGGTGGCCGGCCAGCCGCTCCGCAACCCAGGGACCCTGGTACAGCAGGCTACCTGCCGCGCGGAAGGGAGCAAGATCAAAGCGGGCGCTCTTGCCGCCAAGGGCTTCAAGCGCGGCGATGGTTCGCCGGTACGCTGCCTCTGCCGCGGTATCGCCGAAAAATTCGAGCTGGTGATCGTAAGGGACGCCGAAGCGAAAGCCGTGGCTGGTGCCGAAGTCGTAGACCGTAACGGGAAGGTCGCGCGAGTAAGGGTCATTTGCGTCATAGCCGCGCACCACGTCGAAGACCAGCGCAGCATCGGCACATGTGCCTGCAAAGATGGAGACGCAGTCAAGCGTGCGGCAGGCGGGCACGACGCCGGTCGTGCTGAGGAGCCCCGGCGTCGGTTTCAGCCCGACAATGCCGTTGAGCGC
>CAXUDF010000209.1:0-2230 GCA_964249695.1 uncultured Acidobacteriaceae bacterium | reverse complement strand
ATTGCCGGTCAGCGGCGTTCCATTGTGGCGGCTCTCGTTCAGCAGATTGCCTCGCAGCCATACGCCATCGCCTGAACCCACGGCACCCAGCGCCCGTTCCCCAAAGACCAACCCATTCTGCGCATGCACATTCGACCGCCGATCGACCGGCCCCCGCAGGTTCGGCGCCACCAGCGTGTAGCCGTCCGTGCCCAGCACCTCGGTCGCCGCAAGCCCGCTCCAGCGCCCGAGGCCGCCGCGCACCCGCGCATCGTTTTCGTTCAGGCCCTCCGCGCCGTACCCACTTTCCAGCACCAGCTCCGGCCCGGCGTTGTTCCCTACACTTAGGTCCGCTCCGGAGTGCGTGCGGGCAGCCGTCCCAACTCCATCGGAGGCGTCATCCTGAGCAGCGCGAAGGACCTGCTTTGCCCCTCCGTCCGTCCGCGACGGCACCGCGCTGATCTGCACCACGCCGCCCACGGCGCTCGATCCGTACAGGTCGCTCACCCCGCCGCGCACCACCTCCACCTCGCCGATTGCCAGCGCCGGCAGCTCCTCCCAGTGGATCCACCCGCCGTATGGATCATTCAGCGGCACATCGCCCCACAACACCAGCGTCCGGCTTGCCGCGGTCGATCCCAGTCCCCGCAGCGACACGCCTTCCGTCGTCGGGTTGGCCACCAGCGACGAGCTGCGCCGAAACAGATCAAACCCCGGCACCGTCCGCAGTTTGCCGTCGAGCCCCACCGGCGCCGCCTGCCGCAGTGCTGCCGTCCCCAGCACGCGCGTGCTCACCGGGCTTTCCAGCGCCGCCACCGGCGTGCGGTAGGCAGTCACCTCGACGTTCTCCGCATCCGCTTGCAGCGGATCCGGGACCGGCGAAGCGGCCGCAGCCTTGCCTGGATCCACCCCGGCTGCAGCGCCCTGCGCCGGTACGGCCGGCTTACCCTGATCTGCCGGCACAGCCTGCCCCAGCAGCCCGCTCGCCACCCCGCACTGCACTGCCAGCAGCATCGCCGGCCCGAGCCTACGCATGGTCCACACCCAGCGCCGGGCTTGGTAAACGCTCTACCGTACCTTCACCCGTGCTCCCGCCTTTCAGCGCCTGCAGCATCTCCGCCACATCGCGCCGCAGCAGGGGGTGCCGCAGCCCGGGCGCGATCTCCGCCAGCGGCAGGAGTACAAAGCGCCGCCGGTCCATCTCCGGGTGCGGCAGCATCAGCTCGTACGAGAAGGCCACCACCGGCAGCCGCGCCTCGCCGGGCAGCACTTCCTCGGCCAGCAGCAGGTCCAGGTCCAGCGTGCGCGGCCCTTTTGCCTCACTGCGCACCCGCCCAAACCGCTGCTCCAGGGCCAGCAGCTCCCGCATCAGGTCTTTTGGCGCAAACACTGTATGCAGCGCCACCACGCCATTGATAAACGGCGGCTGCTCGGGCACCGGTCCTTCCGGCGCGGTGCGCCACAGGTGCGAGCCGGCGGTCACCGTCCCCAGCGCCCACAACGCTTCCACCGCGAGCCGCAGGGTCTGCTCCGGCTCGCTGCGGCTCCCGTCGGGCCCCACAAATGGCAGGTTTGCCCCCAGCCCGAGATACGCCATCCAGCCACTTTCAAGCTCGGGCATCATGCCCTCAGTGTATGGGCTGGGCCTCCCTCAACAGTCACCCGAGCTACACGAGATGAAACTATCGTCTTCCGTCCCCGCCTGCGAGGCAGCAAGCCGGGCGATGCCCACGCATCATTCTGAGGGTGCGTGCGAAGTTCGTTCAAACCTACAGGCACACATGACCTTCTCACACATTTCTGAGGGCAAGCGGGCTCAGGAGAGCCTGCCAGCCGGCGCAAGCGGAGAATCTGCGTTTATCTCTAACCGGCCCGGCGACGCCCCGGTCACGCCGGAACCTTCTCCTTGCGCGGCCGCCCACCCTTGGCCCCATTCGCCCGTGCCGCGGCGCCCTTGGCCTCGGACTTCGCCGCGCCGCCCCTGCGCCGCAGCATCTGCATCCAGAGCTTGTTGCCGTAGGAGCCTTCCAGCAGCCCGGCAACCGAGAACGCCACCCCAAGCGAAGGCCATTCCATCCCGGTGCCCATGCCGAGCATGCCGAACTCGTGAAGCTGCGTTGGCGACGCGAACGCCAGGCCCTGGATATCTTCAAGCGGCAGCGCGATCCGGCCCCCATCCGACATATGAAGGATCAGCAAACGGTGCTCGTCGTCTACGTCCACATGCTCGGCGTGCGGGGATGCCGGCTCG
>CAXUDF010000208.1:0-2311 GCA_964249695.1 uncultured Acidobacteriaceae bacterium | reverse complement strand
ACCTGGCGTTCGCGGTGGAGCGGCTGTCGCTGCTCGCCGCGATCGTGCTGGTCGATGAGCAGCGCTGGGACGGCCAGGAGCGCTCGACGCGGTACCAGGACTTTGAGCGGAGCGGCTTCTACACGCCGGCGGGGCTGTCCGGCGCCGACCAGGGCGCGTATGCAGAGGCGATTCAGGCGTTGTTTGCGGGGTATCGAGCTGTTTCTGATGGAGTTTTTTCCCAGCTGAAGGACCGGACCGAGCGCCCATCGGAGATGAAGCCGGACGCCTTTGACCGCACACTGCGGGCGCGGGCGTTTGATGTGGCGCGCTACCTGCTGCCGCTTGCAGCCAACACCTCACTGGGGCAGATTGTGAATGCGCGCACCCTCGAAGGGCAGGTGTCGCGCCTGCTGTCGCACCCGCTGGCTGAGGTGCGGGACCTGGGCGAACGTCTGCGGGAAGCAGCCGCCGGGGCTGCCTGGAACCCGCAGGCGGCCGAGATGGAGCGCCTGGCTGCGGCGCTCGAAGGTGCGGGGGAGCCGGCAGGGCTGCTGCGGCGCGAGGTGCGGGTCGCGCCGACCCTGGTGAAGTACGCCGTGCCGAACCGGTACGCGACGGAGACGCGCGCGCTGATGACGGAAGCCGCGGCCTCGCTGATGGGCGGCGCGGCGATCGACGAGGCGCCGCTGGTCGACCTGATCGATGACGCGGATACCCTCGAAGTGGACCTGGCGGCGAGCCTCCTGTATCCGGCCTGCCACTACCCGTACCGGCAGCTGCGCGACCGGGTGGCCGCTCTGGACGCTGCGGCGCGCGACGAGATCGTGGACCTGGGCCTGCGGGAGCGAGGCCGCCACGACGAGCTGCTGCGAGAGTTTACAGCCGGCCACCGGATGCGCTTCGACATCCTGATGGACATCGGCGGCTTCCGCGATATGCATCGCCATCGGCGCTGTGTGCAGCTGCTGCAGGGGTTTACCGGCCGGCATGGCTATGAAATCCCGGACGGCCTCGGGGGTCTCGAAGCTGCGTTTCGCGGGGCTGCCGATGCGGCCACTGCTGTCGGGACCCGGCTCGCAGTTGGTTCGCGGACGGGTGAGCGTACGCCGGCCTGGGCCAGCGATCCGCTTCAGGAGGCGGCGCAGTACCTTTTGCCGCTGGCCACCCGCACCCGCGCCCTGTTTCGCATGGACTTTGCGGAGGCCTTGTATATCGCAGAGCTTCGCTCGGCACCGCAGGGGCACATCTCCTATCGACGGGTCGCCTGGGAGATGTACCAGGCTGTCGCGCGCCGGCACCCGTCGCTTGCCCGGCACTTCCGGGTCACAGATATTCGCGAGCCGGTAGACCTGCTGAATCGGTAGGCAAAAACGGGAAAAGCGCTGCTCGACGTGACCTTAGTGTTTGCATTTTCTTCGCCTTTTGCGCATCGTTGGGTGGTAGGCTACATCCAATCTTTGTATCGCTTTCGGACACTTTGAGCCGCTCTCCATTCGCCTCTTTCGGCAGGGAACGCCAGGCCCGGGACGCGGTTGTATTGAGTACATGAGCATTTTCGGGGGGAACAGCGTGGCGGAAGATCGGGCTCGGGCAATCGAAGCGGCACTGGCTCAGTTGGACAAGCAGTTTGGCAAAGGGTCGGTTATGCGGCTGGGCTCGAAGGACAAGATGGAAGTGTCCGCGATCTCGACCGGCTCCATCTCGTTCGACGCGGCGCTCGGGGTAGGCGGCGTTCCGCGCGGGCGCGTTATTGAAATTTTTGGGCCGGAGTCTTCCGGCAAGACCACCATCACGCTGCAGATTATCGCGGAGGCGCAGAAGCTCGGAGGTCTGGCGGCGTTTGTCGACGCTGAGCACGCGCTTGACCCGCAATACGCAAAGAAGCTGGGCGTCGACATCGACAACCTGCTGGTGGCGCAGCCGGACTACGGCGAGCAGGCGTTGGAAATCGTGGAAGCGCTCGTGCGCTCAAATGCGGTAGACGTGCTGGTGGTCGACTCGGTCGCCGCGCTTGTGCCCAAGGCCGAGCTCGACGGCGAGATGGGCGACTCACACATGGGCCTGCAGGCCCGGCTTATGTCGCAGGCCCTGCGCAAGCTGACCGGCACGGTTTCGAAGTCGCGCACCTGCCTTATCTTCATTAACCAGATTCGCGAGAAGATCGGCGTGATGTTCGGCAATCCGGAGACCACCACCGGCGGTCGCGCACTCAAGTTTTACTCGTCGGTGCGCGTTGATATCCGGCGTATTGCGGCGGTCAAGGAAGGCGACCAGGTCGTGGGTTCGCGGACCAAGGTCAAGATTGTGAAAAATAAGGTCGCGGCACCAT
>CAXUDF010000207.1:0-2348 GCA_964249695.1 uncultured Acidobacteriaceae bacterium | reverse complement strand
GTCCAGCGGAAGCGGTCTGTGCGGAGCGCGGGCAGCCTGCGCTCCGCAGCCGGCTCCCTCGCGCGGTCATCTCCCGCGGGAAGCCCCTGCAGCGTTTCCGCAGTACGCAAGGGCACTGGGAGGCCGCTGAGCTGCTCCACACGCTCCAGAAACGCAGGGTAAAGGGATCGGCTCAGGCGCGACAGCGGCAGCAGCTCCGGCGCGTTTTCCGGGTCGTCCACGGCGAGCATACCGGCCGCCGCCCAGGATGCCTCCTCCATCGTGCGCCCACGTTCGAGTACGGTGACACGGCGGCCAGCCAGGGCGCACTCGAGCGCGATCGACAAGCCAATTACGCCTCCGCCGATGATTGCGACGCGCTGTCCGAGAGGCTCCACGCTTTCATTGTAGGAGGGCCTCATGACGCGGCTGCGCCCGGGCGCTTACGGCTCTTTCTTTGGTTCCTTGAGCGCGAGGTCTCGCTGGTACTTGAACGACACAGCGACCGAGAACTCGCGGCGCTGGTCCCACTTCTCGCGCGTAACCGGAAAAGCGAACAGTGCCAGGCCGCCCGTCGACTTACCAGGGTCGAGCGTCAGCTCGCTCGGCACAAGGGGCCCGGGCACCTGCTGCAAACCCTGCAGGGCGCGCACTTTTGCGACTTCGCCCGGGCTTTCCGCATACGCAAACTGCTGCGTACCGTCCATCATGGCGAGCGAGGCGCGCTGCTGGGTGGCAAACAGCGGCTGCGTGTCGGTCAGGTTCTTCATGCGGAGCGCGACCCACACGTAGAGCTCGTCCTGCTTCTGCACGCCGCCGCCATAGCCGCCCTCGGTCACCTTTCCGTCCACGGTGCCGCCCTGGCGCAGCTCGGTATGCAGCGGCACCACCGTGATAGCGTCGATGGCGCCGTCGGCGACGCGCGGCTTCTGCGTATAGAAGACGTAAGCCCAAACCGCGGCAAACATGAAGCAGGTAGCGGCGATCAGCGCCAGTGTGCGGCGGGCCTGGCCTTGATCGTAATGTGGGGCTTCATAGGGCATGGTCAGCTCCCATCATAAAGAACGCGTTCACCGTCGAGGCCGCAGTCCGGCGAGAAACACCTGCGTGGGACGCGTGTTCAAAACATCCTCAGCCGTAAGCCCGGCGCGGCGCAGCTGCCGGATCCCGTACTGGAGCTTGCCGAGCGTGGAGGTCTGGTGCGCGTCCGTGTTGATCACGATCGTGCAGCCGAGCTCGCGCGCCAGCCGCAGGTGATTATCGGAGAGATCCAGCCGCTCGGCAGAAGCATTGTGCTCTACTGCACAGCCGAGCTCAGCCGCACGCTTGAGCACCGCAGTCACGTCGAAGCGCATGGGCTCGCGCCGCAGCAGCTGCCGCCCGGTAAGATGGCCCATCACGTGGACGTACGGGTTCTCGACCGCACGCAGCAAACGGTCCGTCAGCTCCGTTTCGCCCTGGGCGAAATGGGAGTGGGTGCTGGCGACGACCATATCCATCTGCGCCAGGACCTCGTCCGACAGGTCGAGCGTGCCGTCGGCCAGGATGTCGACCTCGATGCCCGGCAGCACGCGGATGCGGCCTTCAAGCTCGCGGTCGACCTCGCGAATGCGCGCGATATGCAGCAGGGCGCGCTCATCATCGAGGCCGTTGATCATCGCGAGCTGTTTTGAGTGATCGGTGATGGCAATGTACCCGTAGCCAAGCGCGAGCGCGGCGTCGGCCATCTCGCGGATCGTGTTTTTTCCGTCGGACGCGTCAGTGTGCATGTGGAGATCACCGCGAATGTCGCCGATCTCGATCAGCTTCGGCAGCGTTCCCGCTTCGGCCAGCTCAATTTCGCCGTTGTTTTCGCGCAGCTCCGGCGGGATCCAGGCAAGGCCGAGCGCTGCATAAATCTCCTCCTCGCTCGCGCCCGCGACAAATGAACCGTCATCGACCCGCGCCAGCGCGTACTCGCTTAAGGTGTAGCCGCGGCGCAGCGCACGCTGCCGTATGGAAACATTGTGCGTTTTCGAGCCGGTAAAGTACTGCAGCGCCGCGCCGAAGGAGCCCTCGGGCAGCAGGCGCACGTCAACCTGCAGGCCCGACCGCATCCGAAAAGACACCTTGTTGGCGCCCTTGGCCAAAATGGTGCCCGCGAGCGGGTAGGCCGCCGTGTATTCGACCGCTTCGGCGACGCGGTCCTCGGCGCAGGCCGGTCCGGTCACCAGGATGTCCAGGTCGCCGACCGTCTCCCGCCCGCGCCGCAGCGAGCCTGCCGGCACAATACGCTCCAGCCCAGCGAATGCCTTCAAGTATTCGATTAACTTCTCGGACGCATTCTCGGCTGTGTTGATGGTGAACCGGCCATGGTTGCGCTTGTAGTC
>CAXUDF010000206.1:0-2411 GCA_964249695.1 uncultured Acidobacteriaceae bacterium | reverse complement strand
ATCGTACTCGGGCGAATGCGGCCCAGCTTCTCCTGCATCTCGCGGCTCAGCCCGGAAACGCCCTCATATCGGAAGTCCGACGGAATGGCGCGCTGCTCCGCCGCTTTTAGCTTCTCAATCGACCGGCGCTGCTGCTGTAAATACCCGGCGTACTTGATCTCGGTTTCCACGGCCTTGAGCTCGATGGCCGCCCGGGCACGCAGCACCCCGCTCTTGTGCGCAAATGCCTCAATCCACGGCGCAAATAGCTCCCCATTTGCGCCCTCGGCGTACAGGACCGGCGCAAGCAGCGGCCATAACGCGAGCAGCGTAACCTCAGGCCGGCGCAGCAGCTGCGCAAAGGTGAGTCCAGCAGTGTTTTCGAGCGTTAGCTCGTTGCCGGAGCTTGATACCAAGCCAGGCTGCAGCGCAGGCAGCAAAACCGCCCAGCCTCCAGCGTCCGGCCGCGTCGTTTCCAGGATCTTCTCAAGCGCGGCTGCCCGCGCCTGCTTTGCCTCGTACCTGGCCCAGTCCTCATCGCCGACCAGGCCTAGCCGGCGTGCGTGCGGCGTGAGCCGCCGGTCCGCATTGTCAATCCGCAGGTGCAAACGGAACTCGGCACGCGAGGTAAACATGCGGTATGGCTCGTTGGTGCCCTTTGAGATGAGGTCGTCGATCATGATGGCAATGTAGGCCTCGGTGCGGTCGAGGGAAAACACCGCGGGAGTGTACGGCAGCCTTTGCGCCGGAGGCGCGACTGGCCGCACCGCAGGTGCCGTAGGCGGTTTTGCCTTCACCGCCAGCGCCGCATTGATCCCCGCCATCAGCCCCTGTGCCGCCGCTTCCTCATAGCCTGAAGTCCCATTAATCTGCCCCGCCAGGTACAGCCCTTCAAACCGCTTCACCCGCAGCGACCGGTCCAGCTCCGTCGGGTCAATCGAGTCGTACTCGATCGCATAGCCGGGCCGCAGCATCACCGCAGTCTCCAGCCCTGGAATCGACGCCACAATCGCGCGCTGCACCTCTTCCGGCAGCGAGGTCGACATGCCGTTGACATACACCTCATCGGTCGCCAGTCCTTCCGGCTCAAGAAAGAACTGGTGGCCGGCCTTGTCCGGGAAGCGCACAACCTTGTCTTCAATGGACGGGCAGTAGCGCGGCCCAATCGCCTCGATCGCGCCCGAATACATCGGCGAGCGGTGCACATTCGCGCGAATCAACTCCATGGTGCGCGGCGTGGTGTGCGCGATGTAGCAGGAGATCTGCGGCTGCTGCAGCTCGTTTGTCTTCATCGAGAAAGCCGTCGGCTCGGCATCGCCGGGCTGCTCCTCAAACTTCGACCAGTCGATGGTGCGTCCGTCCAGCCGCGGCGGCGTGCCGGTCTTGAGGCGGCAGTTCCGCAGGCCAAGCGCCTTGAGCGACTCGCCCAGCAGCACCGACGCCGGCTCGCCCGCGCGCCCCGCCGTATACTGCGTCTCGCCGCAGTGGATCAGGCCGTTTAAAAAAGTGCCGGTGGTGATCACGGTCGCGTGCGCCCGCAACTCACCGCCTCCGCGCAGCCGCAGGCCCAGCAGGCGAGCGCCCTCGGGCGGGGGTGTGTCCGCCGGCAGCGGCTCTGTATCTAGACCAGCGTCCTGCCAGATAAACCCGGTCACCTCAGCTTGGAGCAAGCTCAGGTTCGGCTCAGCCTCCAGCAGCCGCCGCATGGTTTCGCGGTACAGCGCCTTGTCGCATTGCGCGCGGGGGCTCCACACCGCAGGCCCGCGCGAGGTATTCAACAGCCTGAACTGGATCCCCGTCGCATCCGCAACCTGCCCCATTACGCCGCCCAGCGCGTCGATCTCGCGCACCAGGTGCCCCTTGGCCACGCCGCCGATCGCGGGATTACAGCTCATCTGCGCGATCTTGTCGAGCGACAGCGTGAGCAGCACAGTCCGCATGCCCATGCGTGCAGCCGCCACCGCGGCCTCGCAGCCGGCATGGCCCGCTCCCACCACGGCAACGTCGTACTGGTCCTGAGATTGCTGCTGGAAAGCTTCGCTCACCCGTTTATTGTATCGAGCGTTGTATCAAGCGGGCGGGTTGCGGCCGCCCTCCCGACAAGCCCCCTAGAACTCCAGCCGCACCGCAAGCTGCAGCTGCCGCTGGCTGAAGGCGAAGTTGCTGTTATTGACCGCCGTCACCGACCCGAACGGCGTGGCCGTGAACGGTGTCAACAGGTTCGCCTGGCCAATTGGGGCTGCGCTGGTTCCGGTCGTCGTCACCGTCGGCGAGTACGCGTTGGTGCCGACCGCGCTCACGTTCTGGTGGTTGGCAAGGTTGAACGCTTCCCCAATGAACTCGAGCCGGTAGCGCTCCTGCACGACCACGCGCTTCGAGAGCCGAAGATCGAGAAGGTTGATCCGGGGCTGCTGATACGCATTGCGGTCGAT
>CAXUDF010000205.1:0-2412 GCA_964249695.1 uncultured Acidobacteriaceae bacterium | reverse complement strand
AGGTAGGCGGTGTAGCCGTCAAAGGCGATCTTGCCGAGCGCGAGCACAACGCGCAAACGGCGCAGCAGGGCAAGCTCCTCGGCAAGGTAGGGCGCACAGTTCCGCTGCTCCTCGACGCTGGGCTTGTTGTCAGGCGGTGCGCAGCGCACCACCGAGGTGATCGCCATGCCCGAAAAGGTCATACCGTCCTCGCGCGAGATCGCCCGCGGCTGCGAGGCAAAGCCGGTCTCCCACAGCAGCGGGTATAGGAACGCGCCGGAGCCGTCGCCGGTAAACGGGCGCCCGGTGCGGTTGGAGCCGTGTGCGCCCGGCGCAAGGCCCAGCAGCAGCACGCGCGCTTCCGGGTCGCCAAAGCTCGGCACCGGCTTGCCCCAGTACTCCTCGTGCCGGTAGGCCCGGCGCTTTTCCAGCGCGATGCCCTCGCAGTAGGCGCGGAGCCGCGGGCAGCGTACGCACGCGACGACCCGCGCGTTCAAGGCCGCCAGAGTCGCAGGCCGCGCCACCGGAGTGCCCAGGGTCAAACCCTCCCCCTCTGGCAGCATTTCTGACGCTTGTGAGAGCTTTCTCATGCGTTCTTCGCATGATAGCGACCGGACGCGTCCGGCGAGCGTGCGGGCCGCGCCTAGCGTCTTGCGTGGAGCCGTATTGCTCAACGTAGAATTGGCTCGCTGCGCGGAACCGGCTTGCCGCGCGCCTGCACTGCCAAGCCGCCGTATTCCTGAAATGAGGACGCTACCCTTGCCACGACACTCTGCCCGCCTACGAATCATGCTGCTCGGCGCAGCGGCTTCGCTGCTTCCCCTTGCCGGCTGCGGCAAACACGCGACAGACCCGAACCCGAACGGGCCCAAGCCGCTGCTGACCGACTCGACCGTGACCATCGGCGGCGAAGATGTGGTAACGCTGCGCAGGGCGCCGGCGAATGACTCGACCACGCCGCAGTTTGTGTCGGCGACGATTCTGCCCGGGCGCGGCTTCAACCTTTTCCAGATCACTGCGAATCTGCCGGGCAAGGGTGAGGTCAGCCTGCTTGCGTCACCCGGGATCAGCGAAGCGGCGAGCAAGCTGAACCTTGGCCCGGGTGATGCCTTCGGCACGGCCAGCTTCGGCTTCGGCGGCGCGTTCCTGGTGCCCTACCCGAACCGCATCATCGGCCAGTTGACGCAGGACGGCAACAACGTGACGACCAGTTGGCAGGGCCACACGCTGACGCTGCCGGCAGACTTCGGCGGCAAGGCCGGCGTGCGTAAGCATGCGATCCATGGCCTGATTCTCGCGAGCAAGGTCGAAAACATCCAGCGCACCACTACGGCAGATGGGCAAAGCGTTTCCGGCCTTCTCCACGCGGGCAACTTCGGCGGCCGCTGGCTGTCGAACACTGACCTTAACTTTCAAATCGACATGACCGGCGACGCGCTGACGGCGATCATCGTCGCGAAAAATGTCGGGAGTGTCGCCGAACCGATGGGCATTGGCTGGCACCCGTACTTCGCTATCCCGAGCGGCGACCGCACACAGGTGCGCCTCCATGTACCGGCCGCCAAGCTGGCGGTGGTCGACAACTACAACCAGGTATTTCCGACCGGCGAACTGAAATCAGTCGCGGGCACGCCGTACGACTTCAATGCGGTTGGCGGCAAGCCGCTCGGGCAGCAGTTTCTCGACGACAACTTCTCTTCCCTGACCCGGACCGACGGCGCGGTCGACGTCGAGCTAGTCGATCCGGCGTCGAAATACGGCATGCGCGTGCAGGGCCTATCGCCCGAAATCAAGACGGTGCAGGTGTATGCGCCGCCGACTAAGGAGTTCGTTGCAATCGAGGAGCAGTTCAACTTCGGCGATCCGTTTGGCCCGGAGTGGCACAACACCGACACCGGGATGGTGACGCTTCAGCCGGGGCAGAGCGTGACCTGGAAGGTAAGGCTGCAGTTGTTCGTGCCGCCGCCGCCTCCTGAGCCCACTCCGGGCGGCCCACGGTAGGGCCGATCGCA
This sequence comes from uncultured Acidobacteriaceae bacterium, assembly GCA_964249695.1. Classification (GTDB taxonomy): domain Bacteria; phylum Acidobacteriota; class Terriglobia; order Terriglobales; family Acidobacteriaceae; genus EB88. The sequence goes on along the minus strand of CAXUDF010000205.1, from coordinate 421 downwards.
GAGTTTTCGTCCTTCGGAGCCTCTCTTTACAGGGAGGCTCCGCGTCGTTTGACCGGCCTCGGAAAGCTCCGTAGCATAAAGGAAACGCCGTCCCCTCGCGCTTCCGCAACCGCCCTGCGCCCGCGAAGACTCCCCCACGGGACGAGCACACCGGAAGGCACACTTGAGCTCAGCAGAAATTCTCACCAGCGCAGACGCAGGCACGACCGAAGAGACCGCTTCCGCGGCCGAGACGCAGAACGAACTTTCCCTGTCGCATGAGCCCGCGCAGGACTCGATGCAGGAGACCGGGACCCACGAGCACGATCACACGCAGGAGCAGCCGCAAGGCCCGGCGCTCAACCCGGAATGCACCCGCGATGTCACGGTTGAAATCCCTGCGGACGAGGTTTCGGGCGCGTTTCGGCGCGTCATCAAGAAC
>CAXUDF010000204.1:0-2468 GCA_964249695.1 uncultured Acidobacteriaceae bacterium | reverse complement strand
GCTACGGGGCTGTCCTTACCTGCCGCGGAGAAGAAGCGGTCGGCACCCCGACGCGCACCGGCGAGGGCCTGACCTGCCGCGACGATAAGAAAGACGGCGTGATCCTCAGTGTGAACAATGACGTGCACCTTGAGTTGAAGGCCGGCTCCGAGCGCAGGCAGCACATCGTGTCTTTTGACCAAGACAATGCTGACCAGGCCAGGGCGAAAGGCGGAGGCACGCACTTCGCGCTGATTGCGCTGAACTTACCTGGGGAGAGCCTGCTCGGCAAGGGTGAAAAGGAGCAGGCCGGCAAGGAGGAGTAAGCACAGAACCCTCCTCACGGGCGGTATGTCAGACTAAGGGAGTCTCCCATGAGCCTCCTCTGCCACAACTGCCGCCATGCCATCCCAAATGGTGCAGCGTTCTGTCCGGAGTGCGGCGCGCCTCAACTGCGGGTGCAGGGCAGTGATGCGCAGCCAGAACCGGAGTCCCCGGCCGAGGCGCCGCTGCGCCACACGGGCGAGATTGTGTGGCCGGCTGCTGTGGCTTCGGCTGCTATTTACGCGCTGCCCGCCGGGCTTTTGTTTGTGCTTACCCCGCTGCCTCCCTTGATCAACATCGCGTGGGTCGCCGCCGGGTCTTTTCTGACTCTGCGCCGCTATCGTCGTCGCGCCCCGCGCGCTCCCGCGCTAACGCTCCAGCTCGGGGGACGCATCGGCCTCGTGCTCGGCCTGTTTGTCGCGGTGGTCAGTACCGCCGTGCAGGCCATTAGTTTCCTGGTGAGCCGTTTTGGCCTGCACCAGGGCGCGCTTGTCGATGCGCAGCTGCAAAGCGGCGTCCGCGCCTATATGGAGCACATCCCCTCCACCGATCCCGACGCGGTCGCCCAGATCAGGGGCATGCTGCACTTTCTGCTCACGCCGGAAGGCCAGGGCGCGTCGCTGCTGCTTTCGGCCAGCTTTGCTGCCATCACAATCCTTCTTTTCGCCTGGCTGAGCGGCCGGTATTCGGTCCGCTTCGGCGCGCGCCCTCCCCGCGGCTGATTCATTCGCGCTGACGCCTCATCCTGATCCGCCAGCCGTGCGCTATCCTGAAGCGGACCGCTTCCGACGCATGATCAACCCTGTCCAACCCGCCGCCACACTTCGCGAAAAAGGCCGCATCCTTTCGCCGTCCGAGATTGAGCGCACACTGGTGCGGCTGGCCCACCAGATTATCGAAAAGAATCACGGCGGCGACAACCTGGGACTGGTCGGCATCAAGCGCCGCGGTGCGCCGCTCGCCCAGCGCCTTGCCGCGCTGATTGCAGGCATTGAGAAGCACCCCGTCGACGTAGGCGCGCTTGACATCGAGTTCTACCGGGACGACCTGTCCACCCACGATGTGCGCCCGGTGGTGCACCCGGGCGCGATCGGCTTTGACGTCACCGGCCGCAACATCGTGCTGGTCGACGACGTGTTGTACACGGGCCGCACCACGCGCGCCGCGCTGGACGCGCTGTTCCACCAGGGCCGCCCGAACCGCGTGCAGCTGCTGGTGCTGATTGACCGCGGGCATCGGGAGCTGCCGATTGAGGCAAGCTTCGTCGGTCGCGTCGTGCAGACCTCGCGCCACGAGATTATCGAGGTGAAGCTGCGCGAGATCGACGGCGACGAGCAGGTGCTGATTGTGGAGCGCGTGCCGGAGATAGTTGTCAGCGCAGACGTGAATGCGGACCGGGAAAGGCAGTAGCGCGTTGCTTTCTGCCGGCCCGCTTTCGCCCTTTTCTCCCTGCGTTGCCGGTTCCTTGCTGGGTATTGAAGACCTCACTTTAAGCGAGGTGAGCGCGCTGCTCGCGCTCGCGACGGAGCTTGAGCGCGAAGACCCGCTCGTGCGTGCGCGCCGCTTCGCAAAGCGGCGGGTTGCGCTGCTGTTTTACGAGTCGAGCACGCGCACCCGTACCTCGTTTGAACTGGCTGCGAAAGCGCTCGGCTGCGACACCACGCTCGTGAGTTCAAAGTCGTCGAGCATTGAAAAGGGCGAATCGCTCAAGGACACAGGCCTGACGCTGCGGGCGCTCGGCGCGGAAGCGATCATCCTGCGCAACGCTTTTTCAGGCTCCCCATGGCTGCTGGAAGCCGTAACACAGCTGCCTGTGCTGAACGCCGGCGACGGCATGCACCAGCACCCTTCGCAGGCGCTGCTGGACCTGCGGACGATCCTCCGTGTGCTGCAAGATGCAACTACGACTGTTACAGATACAACGCTCGCCGGTGTCACTATTACGATCTGCGGCGACATTCTGCACAGCCGCGTTGCGCGCTCCAACGCGCTGCTGCTGCCGCGCCTGGGCGCACGCGTGCTGCTGTGCGGCCCCACGCCGCTGCTGCCCGAGCTGGCTGCGGAGCTTGGCCCTGGGGTTTCCATCGAGCGCGATTTTGACCGCGCGCTCGCGCAGTCCACCCTCGTGATGATGCTGCGCATCCAGGCGGAGCGCCTGGCCGGCC
>CAXUDF010000203.1:0-2501 GCA_964249695.1 uncultured Acidobacteriaceae bacterium | reverse complement strand
CATTGATACCGAGCGCAAGCTGCTGGTGTCGATGGGCGCGGAGGGCGAGCTTGGCTACGGCCGCGCGCAGCACCGCACCACGGTTTCGTGCGCGGTACTTTCCGATCCGACGGCAAAGTACGAGATCGTCAAGACGATGCGCGCGTCATCGCTGGTGCTGGGGCCGCTGGTAGCGCGCACCGGCCTGGCGCGGGTGGCGATGCCGGGCGGCTGCGCCATCGGCGGGCGGCCCATCGACATGCACATCAAAGGGCTCGAAAAGATGGGCGCCACCATCAGCTATGAGCATGGCTACATTGAAGCGCGCGCCGAGCGGCTGCGCGGCACCGAGATCGCCTTCGACAAGATCACGGTGACCGGCACCGAGGACCTGCTGATGGCCGCCGTGCTGGCCGAAGGCGAAACGCTGTTTGAGAACTGCGCGTGCGAGCCCGAGGTGGTGGACCTGGCGACGATGCTGACCGGCATGGGCGCGCAGATAGAGGGCGCGGGTACGCCGACCATCCGCGTGAAGGGCGTGGACGCGCTGCACGGGGTGCGGCACCGCATCAACCCGGACCGCATCGAGGCCGGAACGTTCCTGATCGCGGGCGCAATTACGGGCGGCGACCTGAGCGTGAACAACTGCAACCCGGCGCACTTAGGCGCGATCATCCACAAGCTCGAAGACTGCGGCGCGCGCATCGAAATCCTGTCAAAAGACACGATCCGGGTGCGCAGCGAGGGCAATCTAAAAGCAGCCGACGTGTCGACGCAGGAGTACCCGGGCTTCCCGACCGATATGCAGGCGCAGTACATGGCGCTGGCGACGCAGGCCGAGGGTACGTCGATCGTGACCGAGAACATCTTCGAGAACCGCTTTATGCATGTGAGCGAGCTGATCCGCATGGGCGCCAACATCAAGACAGACGGCCGCACGGCGACCATCACCGGTAAAACGCCGCTGTCGGCAGCGGCGGTCATGTGCTCGGACCTGCGCGCCTCGGCCTCGCTGGTGCTGGCGGCGCTGGTCGCTGATGGCGAGTCGATCCTGGACCGCGTGTACCACATGGACCGCGGCTATGAGCACATTGAGGAGAAACTGCGCGGGGTTGGCGCACAGATTCGCCGCATGGGCAAGGTGTTCGGATGAGGGCCGGCATGGCGAAGCTCTTAGCAACAGACCAGACCGAAGCGTTGCGAGCGCACCTGGTGGAACTGCTGGAGGGCCACAGCGCCCACCTGGACGCGCAGTCCGTCTTTGGCGACGTACGGCCCGAGCACTGGGCCGCGCGCGTGCCCGGCGCTCCGCACACCCTGTGGCAGCTGCTGGAGCACACGCGCTTTACGCTGCAGGACCTTCTCGCGTTTTCAACCGACCCGGCGTACACGGCGCCCAAGTGGCCTGACGCGTACTGGCCGGAGGATGCCGCACCGCTCGACGCCGCGGCCGCAAAGCGCGCGGTCGAGGTGCTGGAGCAGGAGACAGAACGGATGATCGCGCTGGTCGAGGACTCGGACACTGACCTGTTTGAGCCGATCGCGTGGGGCGAGGGGCAGACGATTCTGCGCGAGGCGCTGCTGGCCGCCGACCACTCCAGCTACCACCTGGGCCAGGCCATGTTCTTGCGCAAGCAGCTTGAGGCGGCTAAGCCCAGCTGACCGCGAGGTGCCACCGCAGCCTGCGCGCGCCGGCCTTGTCGAGCACCCGCTCATACTGCCGCAGCTCCTCGGCGAGCGCACCCATAGGACCGCCAAGCACCGCGGGGTGCTCTTCCAGGTAGCCGATCATCGCCTTGATGGTCGCGAGGCCTTCGTGCGGAGCAAACCATTGCGGTTCGGGTAGTGCGCTAGTCCACTCAGGATCGCCCGCGCCCTGTTCCAGCAGCATCGCCATCGAGTTGCGGTCGGCGGAGAAAAAGTCGAGCAGCGGCTGGACCTGGAGCGAGCGGGCGATCTGATCAAGCTCGCCCTCGTTGCGGGCCAGTTCGTGCCCGTTGACGAAGGTGTCGTAGCCGGGGTCATCGCCTTCCACCACGATGTAGAAACACGCGCTCATGGGTGAAAGTGTACGCGGCCTGTCGGCGGTTTCAAGAGTCTTCGCGCGGGTAGATATCGGCGAGCGAAAGAGGTGCGTCGCCGGACCCGGTGGGCGCGCGAAGCGCGGCAAACACGCAGGCCAGCAGCACGACAGCGGCGACCAGCGGCGACGGCAGTGGGCGCGCGCGGGCCAGGGCTGAAGCTTCTGCAAAGCCGAACAGGAGCTGGAGCCACTGGGTTGCAGCCGCCTGCTCGGGGCGGAGCCGGTTTTGCGCCAGTAAGAGCAGGAACAGGGTGTATGGCAGGGCTGTGCCGAGCGCGGCCAGCAGCCCAAGCGCGGCAGTGGACGCGGCGGTCCATTGTGCAGGCGGGGCGAGCCTTGGAGCGGGGTCCAGCAGCAGGCTGAGCGAGCCGAGCAAGGCTGCCGCGAGCGCACATTGGAGGGCAAGGCTGCGGACAATCGTAGGGAGCGGGCAGAAGCG
>CAXUDF010000202.1:0-2601 GCA_964249695.1 uncultured Acidobacteriaceae bacterium | reverse complement strand
TTGCCGATGCGCGCGTTGGTCTGTTCGCCGGCCATGTCGGCGAGCATGGCGTCGCGGTCGCCGTTCCAGTTGTCCCACGAGTCCGCAGCGAGGTCCGCCTTCAGGTCGTACGCGGTGGGCGAATGCGGATCGAGCGTCGCGGTTTGGCCTGCCGGCACATCAAAGCCGGCGTCGCTGACAGCGTTGCTGATGTGCGCCGACCCGTGCAGCACCGCAACCTGGTAAGGCGCTGTATCGAGGTTGACGCGCAGCAGCGTGCCCGGCAGGGGGCGCACCTCGTACGGCCCGATCAGAATCGTCATGGCGCCGAGCGCCTGCGAGGGGAGCTCAAAATAACTGAGACCTTGCACGACCCTCACCTGCTCGCCACCGGTGTGCAGCGTGTCGAGGGTGAGCGTGCTGTTTGGCGTCAGCCGCGCTACGCTGCCATCGTCAAACTGCAGCTCGGCGCGGCCGTCCTCGCCGGTATCGACGGACGTGCCGGCGAGCACGGGCATGTTCAGCGCGGCCGGGGCCGCGGGCACGTCCGGAGGGGGCGGCGGTGTTTGCCCCGGAGCTGACGTTGAAGCTGATCCCGGGGCCGAGCTATCCGCCGGTGCGGGCCCGCTGATCCGCACTACGCCTTCCACGTCGCTCAGGCGCGCGGGTAAGGCCGAGGCGGCAGCCGGGGGCGGCGGAACATCGCCGCTTTGCGACGCTGAACCTGCCGGAGCGGCCGTTTGCGCCCGGAGCACGCCGGCGTATGCGGGGGCGAGCAGCGTAAGAATCGCCGCTGCGGCGGCTCTCCTGCGCAGTCCATTTCGGGAAAACAAGGCTCGCATCGTGCCCCTTTCCAGCGACTCGCTCCTGATGTTCGGGCGACGTATCCGGGCGGCGGGCGGAGTGGCCTGTGCCGCGACCAGATGCAGGACCTCTTAGATGCTTAGGAATTCGGGAAGACTCCGAAGCAGCGGCCGCCGCCTGGCTTCTATCGCGCATACTACCGCGCCTTGGCGGCCTCGTCTATCAGGGCCTGCGCGCGCATCCGGGTACGATGCAGCACCTGTTCATCGGCCGCAATCGCGTGGAGCACCGGAGCGATATTTTGCATCTCGAGCGCGCGGCCGTCTGCCTGCTCATTGCCCAGCTCTTCGATCTCCGCATCCACACCCAGCTTGTCGTGCGCGAGCAGGCTTTCGAGTCTCCGACCTTCCTCCAGGGTGCGTGCAACCGCGATCAGCGAAGAGGCGAGCGCCTGCAGGGGGGCAGCGCGCGCGTAGTTAAAGGTGCAGCTGCCTGTGCCCTCCGGCCCCACGTAGGTGAAGGTCTTGTCGCCGGTGTAGGCAACGTGGCTGGCCTTGGCCGCGCACTCAGCGGCAAACAGGTGATTGTGGCGCGCTGCCGCAAAGAGCTGCATGCGCAAGGGCTCGCCCAGGGTCACATCGCGGTCGAGACCCATACTGTCAGGCGGGGCCGCGGAGCCGGGTTTGGATTGGTAATGGCCTGTGCCGTCCTCGTGGATAATCATCGTGTACGCGGATGGGTCGAGCCCGGCGTTGGTGTACTGGAAGGTAACGGTAGCTGCCGGCGGACCCGCCGCTGCGGCCTGTGCGTGGAAGCCAAGTAGCAGCGCTGCCGCTAGCAAGTTCACCGCGCCGCCTCGTGCCTGGTTGGTCCAGGCGCGGACTGCCGCGCCGCTGTTTGCGCGTGGTGAATGTGGCATATTGCAATCGCAAGCGCGTCCGCAGCGTCCGCAGGCTCAGGCACCTCGGCAAGCTCAAGCAAACGCGCGACCATGTATTGCACCTGCTCTTTTTTCGCCAGGCCGTAGCCCACGACAGTGGATTTGATCTTGAGCGGTGCGTACTCAAACACCGGCAGACCGTGCCCGGCGGCGGCGAGCAGCGCTACACCGCGTACATGACCCAGCTTGAGCGCCGACTGCGCATTGACCGAGTGGAACACTTCTTCAACCGCAATCGCGTCCGGCTGATGCTCGGCAATCAGGACGTTCAGCTCGCGATACACGCTCGCCAGGCGCGTCGAAAGCGTGTCTTTTTTGGAGAGCCGGATGGCTCCGGCACACACCGGCCGCAGGCGGCTCGCATGCGCGGTCTCTTCCACGGCGACCACACCGTAGCCGGTCCACTCGGTGCCGCAATCAATGCCGAAGATACGCATGCACCCGAGTGTAGCGCGAGCCTTACCTCGGGCCGCGGGCGCCTAGCGGGAAACGCCTTCCATGGGCGAGGAGGCCGTCGCGTACAGCTTGCGGGGCATGCGCCCGGCCAGGTAGGCCTGCCGGCCAGCAAGCACGGCATGGCTCATCGCCTCGGCCATTAACACGGGCTTGCGGGCGGCGGCCAGGCACGAGTTCAGCAGCACCGCATCGGCGCCCAGCTCCATCGCGAGCGCCGCGTCGGAGGCTGTGCCGAGGCCGGCATCAATGATCAGCGGCACCTCGTGGATCAGCTCGCGCAGGATCTGAAAGTTGTCGCGGTTCGAGATGCCAAGGCCCGAGCCGATCGGCGCGCCAAGCGGCATCACTGCCGCCGCGCCCGCGTCAATAAGGCGCCGGGCGCACACGATATCGTCGGTCGTGTAGGGCAGCACGGTGAAGCC
>CAXUDF010000201.1:0-2644 GCA_964249695.1 uncultured Acidobacteriaceae bacterium | reverse complement strand
AAGCTGCCGCTGCGGGTCCGCTTTGTGCAGCGGCATGACGTGAAAGCGGCAGCGAAATAGGTCCATGCGGCGGCCGGTGCAAGCTGGCAACCTTCAGTGGCACAGACGCCGGAATGCATGTATTCTTAGCAGGTTGGGCTTGTCAACGCGGAAAGCCCGATTCTGCAGTACGCCGTTCTGAGCAGGCCATCGAGCAAGTGCCAGCAGGTTGGGCAGACAAGACAAGCGTGAGCGAACGGGAGACCCCCTCCTCGCCTGGCAACAGGTTCAAGGGAGCGGCGTCCCGGGAAGATGGGATTCCATGGAAACAAGCAAGGTACGGGAGCTCGGCGGTGCCGAGTTGCAGGAAGAAGCGCGCAGAGCAGCCGAGCAACTATTTCGTATCCGGTTCCAACTCAAGCTCGGCCAGAATGAAGGCGTGAAGAAGCTGCGGGCGCTCAAGAAAGATGTGGCGCGCATCAAGACAGTTGAGCGCGAACGGGCGCTTGGCATTCGCGGTGCAGTGCCCACAGGGGCAGTACAAGCGACACAGGGGCGCAAGGCGAAGGCCGGCGCGACGGAAGCGAGTTAAGCGATGGCAGAGCATGCAGTAGAGCCCGGAGCGGGACAGAGTACCCCAGGGGCAGTGACAGAAGGACAGCCGGGGTCGCGCCGCAATGAAAAGGTCGGCGCAGTTGTCTCAACGAAGATGGAGAAGACAATCGTCGTCAAGGTCGAAATGGCCCGGGCGCACCCGAAGTACAAGCGGGTCATGCGCACCAGCAAGAAGTTTTACGCGCATGACGAGCAGAACTCGGCGCGGGTCGGCGACGTAGTGCGCATTCGCGAAACGCGGCCTTTGTCCAAGCTGAAGCGTTGGCAGCTTGAAGAGATTGTGCGTCGCTCTGCCCTGGCGCAAGCCGAAGACGCAGCACGCGTACCAGCTCTTTAGGGGTAGCCGCACATCGAGTCTCCTCGGTGCGGCACCTGCTAGGCGTGAGCGGCGCGGTAGGTCAAACAAAGAGCAGTCAACTAAGTAGAAGCAAGTCGGTCGGAGGCAGCAGCGATGGCAGTACAGATGAGAACGATGCTCGAGGTAGCCGACAACTCGGGTGCCCGCAAGCTTCAGGTGATCCTGCCGCTCGGCGGCGGCACTGGCAGGATTGCCTCTCTTGGCGACGTAGTAACCGCCGCGGTGAAGGAAAGTTCGCCGGATGGCCAGGTAAAGAAGGGCAAGGTCGTCAAAGCGGTAATCGTGCGGACGCGCAAAGAAGTGCGCCGCAAGGATGGGACCTACATTCGCTTTGATTCGAATGCCGGCGTTTTGATTAACGAAGCAGGCGAGCCGGTCGGCACACGCGTGTTTGGGCCGGTGGCTCGTGAGTTGCGCGATAAGAAGTTTCTAAAGATTGTCTCGCTGGCGCCGGAAGTAATCTAGGCCGGAAGTACGAGGTACAGCCTGGCGGGCCGTGAGCGCAGGGCAACGCGCCGAGAGAGGAAGTAGACAATGGCAGCACTGAAGATTCAGAGGAACGACACGGTCGAGGTCATTACCGGTTCCTCGAAGGATAAGGGTCGGCAAGGCAAGGTTCTACGTGTGTTCCCGGACGAAGGTAAGGTCCTGGTCCAGGGTATTCGCGTTATCAAGAAGAACGTGAAGCCGAACCCGCAGAAGAACATCAAGGGCGGCGTAGCCGAGCAGGAAGCGAAGCTGCAGATCTCGAACGTCATGCTGGTCTGCCCTGACTGTGGACCGTCCCGTGTGGGTTTTCGCTTTGAGGGCGAAGGCGAGAAGCGTACCAAGGTGCGCGTCTGCCGCAAGTGCGACACGGTCCTGCCCGTCAGGAAGTAAGCCGGCGAGCCATGGCAAGCGCCGCGGCAGCCAAAACAGAGCAGGTAGAGGTCCGCAACGGTACACGGCCGGCAGTGCGACAGCGGCTACTCCGAGACCGGACAGGAAGAGGAAGCGATGGCAGCACGGTTGAAGCAGAAGTACCTGAATGAAATCAAGCCGGCTCTTCAAAAGGAGCTCGGCCTCAAGAACCCGATGGCGGTGCCGCGGCTTGAGAAGATTGTGTTGAACATGGGCTTGGGTGAAGCGACGCAGAACTCGAAGCTGCTCGACCCGCTGGTGGCGGATTTAGCATCGATTGCCGGGCAAAAGCCGGTCACGACCCGAGCCAAGAAGTCGATTGCCGCCTTCAAGGTGCGCGAGGGCATGCCGATTGGTGCCATGGTGACGCTGCGCGGCGAGGTCATGTACGAGTTTCTCGACCGGCTGATCCAGATTGGGCTTCCGCGGGTACGGGACTTTCGAGGCGTGTCGACCAAGAGTTTCGACGGGCGCGGCAACTACACCCTCGGCATGCGCGATCAGCTCATCTTCCCGGAGATTGACTACTCCCGCGTGGAAAAGCTGAAGGGTATGAATATCACGATTGTGACGACCGCTCCGGACGACAATCAGGCGCGTGAGTTGTTAAAGGCATTCGGGATTCCGTTCCGGGCCGCAGCGTAAGTCAAGCAGGACGCCGCCCCGCCGGGGCCGCGGAAAGTGAGCGGGATGAGCACTACAGCAAAGCGTGTGAAGGACGAGCGAAAGCCGAAGTTCAAGAGCCGGCAGCATAACCGGTGCAAGCTGTGCGGGCGTCCCCGGGCGTTTCTC
>CAXUDF010000200.1:0-2782 GCA_964249695.1 uncultured Acidobacteriaceae bacterium | reverse complement strand
ATACCGTCCTGCAGAGGAGTTGTTTGCGAAGCCAAAGCGACTCTCTGCTTCTTGGGAGCCGTACGTGTTGGCGCTGTACTTGGTTTGAGACTCCTTGTATTTGCGAGTGAGCCGTACGCAAACCACTGCGTCAGCAACGCTGTCGCTTGCTGACTCAGTACAAGCGGTCCAAGGCTCTGTTCTCCTGATCCAAACAGAGGAGGGCAGCGGCACCGGATTCTATGTGACAGAAAGCGGCGAAGTTATACCCGCGTATCACGTCGTGCTTCTTCCCGATGGAACGCCCGCGAAGAAGATACAAATCGCCATCGCTCCGCCTGCGTTTCAAGCTAAGGGCTTGATCATTACTGGGAATACCATAAGTGTGGGTGCCGCGATTAAGGCTGTAGGTAGCGCGCACGATCTGGCGCTGCTGAAGGTGGGGCGAGATCCTTTTCTGCGTCATACTACGCTCGTCAACGGGAAGAACATCGACCTCGAAAGGCACCCGGCATCTCTATGCCCGAGGACCTTCAAGCTGAGAAGCGGCGATTCTGTTTTCACCATCGGGCACCCATTGGGCGATCTCCGGCTCGTAACAATACACGGCTTAGTCGCCCCGGATGATGGGGTGCTGACGGCGACCGATGGCGTTCTGAATGGCACTTACCTAGTTGACATGTTGATTAATCACGGAGATAGCGGTGGACCCGTTTTCTCCCCCGGTGGCAACTGCGTCATCGGCGTGGTGGACTCCATTTAGTTGAGGTCCATCGAAGCTTTTGGGCGAACGGGGTGACAGCACCTCCACCATTGCCTTTGACCAGACCGAACGGCAAGCCATTGCTGGACGCGGAAGGCAAACCCGTAACCCTTCAACTGGCTTACAGCACGAGCCTAGGAACCCTCATTCCACAGCAGTTCGTTATCAAGCTTCTCGATCAGACCGGGCATACGCCGGCGCAATCCATCCTGCCTCAGCCGCCTCAGAAGTGAGATAAAGTGCGCTGAGGTCGCGTAGTCGCGAAGGCGAGGCTGCTAAACGGTTTACGGCCGCGCAGCTTCGTTCCAGTAAAGACAAAACCCCCTGCGCGGGAGGCGGCCCTTTCAGGGCGGGTTTACCTGGAAGCGCCAATACGGGACGAAGCCCGTGTTGGCACTTCCAGTACACACGTCACGAAGTGACCGCCAGCCGCGCAGGCGGTTTTGTTCTTAGACTAGAGCTGTGATCTTCACGCATGAGATTGAGTTTGACCCGCGGGAGCCGGAAGCGGCCTTTGCGCAGTTGCCGGCAGGGGCGGCCGTATTTGCGCTGCGCGGGGAGGCCGGCGAGCCGTATCTGAACCGGACGGCGGACCTGCGGCGGCGCGTGAGGAAGCTGCTGACGCCGGCGCAGGGCCAAACGCGGCGGCTGCAGCTGGCCGGGCTGGTGCGGCGGATCAGCTGGGTGGAGACCTCGTCGGAGTGGGCGGGGCAGTGGCTGCTGTGCCGAGCGGCGCGGGCCGCGTTTGGCGAGAAAGCGGGGCAGCGGCTGCACCTGCGGGCGCCGTTTTTCCTGCGCATGGGGGTGCGGAACCGGTTTCCGCGGGTATGGGTGACGAACGCCCTATCCCTGACCGCAAGTGCTGACCTGTTTGGGCCGTTTCCGTCGCGGCATGCGGCGGAGCGCTACGCCGAGGCCGTGCTCGACCTGCATGTGCTGCGGCGGTGCTTTCAGGATTTAGAGCCAGACCCGGAGTTTCCGGGGTGTATCTACTCCGAGATGAAGAAGTGCCTGGCCCCTTGTTTCGGAGGGTGCTCGGACGAGCGCTACGAGGCGGAGGCGGCGGCGGTGCATGCCTTTCTGCGAACGGGCGGCGCGAGCCTGCTCCAGGCGATTGCGGAGGAGCGGGAACGGGCCAGTGCGGCGCTGGACTTTGAAGCAGCGGCAACGCTGCATACGCGCTACGGCAAGGCTGAGGCTGCCGCAGGGCTGGCCCCGAAGCTGGCGCGGGCGCTCCACGCGCAGCGCGGGGTAGTGGTGCAGGCGAGCGTGGACCCGGACTGCGTCGAGTTGACTCTGCTTGCCGGCGGGGTGCTGACAGGGCCCGCGTTGTTCTCAATGCTGGGGATGCGCCTGCCGAATGAAGGTGCTGGATCGACCTCGCTTTTTGCGCACCCGGCCGTGATTGAAGCGGTGCCGCTTGAGCCGGGCGCGGCGGAGCAACCGCGCACGCCGGATCAGAGACTGCGCGAGCTGCTAGAAGGGCTGGAATGGGACCGTCAGCCGCCGGGCAAGCAGGAGCTGTGCGACCACCAGGCGCTGCTGGCGCGCTGGTATTTCAGGCCGCAGACAAAGCGGGAAGGCGAGCTGGTGCTGCTGGAGGAGGGTGCCGCAGGCATGGGGGCGCTGCTGCGGGCGTGTGCGCGGGTGTATCGGGCGGCTGTGGAGCGGAGTGCACCGCGCATGGCGACCAGTGGGGCCGGCGTCGGCGCGGATGACCAGACCCCAGCGGGTGAGGTTTAACTGACCACGCCCAACGATGCTGGCAGGCAGAAAGATGCGGCCGCCCAGGGAACTGAGCGGCCGCGTGTGTTTAGACCGGGCTCCCAACTCATTGAGCGTGAGCGTTAAGCCAGGTCTGCACGTTCGCTTCCTGGGCCTGCCGGAACTCGACGCAGTCCTTGATCTGGGCTTGGGCGATGGCGAGCCCGCGTTCCGAGGCGTGGACGGGGTGGGTGGAGAAGAACTGCTTCACTTCGTCGACTTTCTCAGGCGAGCAGAACGAACCGGCGGAGCGGACGATGTAGCCGCCGCTCATCT
>CAXUDF010000199.1:0-3056 GCA_964249695.1 uncultured Acidobacteriaceae bacterium | reverse complement strand
TGCTAAACTAACCCCACCATGAACCCCTACCCCGTTGAGCTGCTGCCTTCGATCCTTTCGGCTGATTTCGCGCGCCTCGCCGACGAGGTCGCCGCGGCCGAGCGCGGCGGTGGCACGGTGATCCACGTCGACGTCATGGACGGGCATTTTGTACCCAATATCACGCTGGGGCCGCCGGTGGTGCGGTCCCTGCGCAAGCACACGCGCCTGCCGCTTGACTGCCACCTGATGATCGAGAATCCGGATGACTTTATCCCGGCCTTTGCGGAAGCAGGCGCCGATTGGATCGGCGTTCACTATGAAGCCTGCCGGCATCTTCACCGCACCATCGGGCTGATTCGCGCACACGGCATGGAGCCGGGCGTGGTGCTGAACCCGGCCACGCCGGTCAGCTTGCTTATCCCGGTACTGCCCATGCTGCACCACGTGCTCATCATGAGCGTCAACCCGGGCTTCGGCGGGCAGACATTTATCCCCTACTCGCTCAACAAACTGCGCGAACTGCGGCGGCTGCGCGACGCAATGGAACTTGATTTTCACATCGAGGTGGACGGCGGCGTGGCTCACGATACGGTCGCTTCGGTCGTCGAAGCAGGAGCGGAGCTGCTGGTCGCCGGCTCCGCAGTGTTCGGCAAGGGCGATGCCGAGCGGGATGGACGAAAACTGCTCGACGCGGCGCAGGCAGCACGGCGCAGTGCTCAGCAGCTGCTCGCCTAAGCGACCGCCAAAACCCTGGCGCAGCTCCTCACGGGCAACTCTCCCGGACAGATACACCGCGACAGAAGCGCTCCTGAGCGGTAGCATGGCAGCAGACAGGTACCCAAACGAACACGAGCCGGGCCTCCCCGCTGCGCGTACGCCCCGCAGCCGGCTCCCCAGGCTCTCCTGCATGATGAGGCTTTCCCGGATGACTTTGTTCCAGCGCAGCACTCCTCTCCTCGCCTTTGGACTCTGCTTTCTTCTTGTGCCGGCGGGCCACGCAGCTCCCAAGAAGAAAAAGCAAGCCGACCTGAGCGCCAACCCGATCGCCGACGTGAACTCAAAGCAGCCCGACAAGGAGCTGTTTGACAAGGCAATGGTCGCGATGAAGAAGGGCCGCTACGACATTGCCCGGCTGGACCTGCAAACGCTGCTGAACACCTATCCCGACTCCGAGTTCCAGATGCGCGCCAAGCTGTCCGTCGGCGATACCTGGTACAAGGAGGGCGGCACGGCGGCCATGGCGCAGGCTGAGCAGGAGTACAAGGACTTCATCACCTTCTTCCCGAACACCCCGGAAGCAGCCGAGGCGCAGATGAAGGTCGGCGACATCTACTTCGCGCAGATGGACAAGCCCGACCGCGACCCTCAGGAAGCGGAGCACTCCGAGGATGAATACCGGCAGATGATCCAACAGTTTCCTGACTCGCAGCTGGTGCCCCGGGCCAAACAGCGCCTGCGCGAGGTGCAGGAGGTTCTGGCCGCGCGGCAGTTCGAAATCGGCCAGTATTACCTCGGCCGCGAGAACTGGGCAGCCTCGATTGCGCGGCTGCAGACGGTCTCCGACAACTATCCCCTGTTTTCGCACTCGGATCAGACCCTGATCTCGATGGGCGACGCGTATGCGCAGCAGGCGACGGTGGTTTCGCGCATACCTGATGCCCAACTACCCGCCAAGGCCAAAGCCGAGCTTGAAAAGGCCTACAACGACCGCGCTGCCCAGGCCTGGAGCCGCGTGGTGACGCGCTACCCGATGGCTGCGCACGTGGAAGACGCAAAGGATCGCCTGATCGCCGCCGGACGGCCTGTGCCCGAGCCGAACGGGGCCGAAATGGCTGAAAGCGAAGCCGAGGAAGGCAGCCGCGCGCCGATTCGCCTCAAGGACCGCGCGCTGCTCTTGATCAATCATGGCCCCTCGACCATCGAGAGCGTACGGGTCGGCGAGCCCAGCATGGCCGACGCCCCGCCAACGCTGGCGCCCGCGGTCGCGCAGCAGTCAGTGGACAACTTCCAGCTGGCGATGAGCGGCAAGCCGATCCCGCCGCCGGCACCGCTGGGGGCGCGGACGCTTCTGGCCTCGAATGCGGTTGACACCCCTGCGCCTTCGGCCGATACAGGCGTGGCGTCGCCGGTCTCGATACAGAACGTACCTGACAACTCAGGCGGCGGCACCGGCATTAGTGCAGAGGTCGTTTCGGCGCCCAGCTCCGCACCGGCTCCAGGACCGAGCGATGCCGCGCCGACTTCGACTGACAATCCTCCGACAACCACGAACGCCGCGCCGGCCGCATCCGGCACGCCGGAAAACAGCAACAACATCATCAGCACGCCTGCCAGCAGCGGACTCACCGCGGTAGGCCCGAACGTAGCCGGCAGCCCCAACCCGGCGGCCAATCCTGCGCCTGCCGCCAGCAACCCGGAACGGGTATACGGGCTGGCACAGCCTGTCGGCCCAAACACTCCCGCACCGCTGCCGCCGATCGACAAGCCGGCTGCTGCGCCCGACCAGATCAACGACGTGAAGTCGAACGGGCAGCCGCAGGTGTCCACCGGCACGACGACCGGCAAGCCAGGCAAAAAGAAGCCAAAGCCTGCTTACAACGGCGGGGATGAGTCTTCGAGCAAGCACCACCCGAAGAAGGGTGTGGACAAGCTGAACCCGCTGTAAATCAGGGCTCGGACTGCGGAACATCAAGGACGGGAACAGGGCGGCTTTCCTTACAAGGAAGCCGCCCTTTCTGCTGCGATCCGCGCCGATGCTAGGGGGTTTTTCTGAAGGTGTGGGGCCTGAACAGTGGTGAGTGTGGCTTTTCCGGCGGGAAAAGCCACATGGAGCTGGACCAGGCGCTCGATGGCATCAGGAAAAATGCTTTATCGTGGGAAAGACCCATGGCACACGAACTCCCCAAACAGTACGACCCCGCCGCGATCGAGGAAAAATGGGCCCGGCGCTGGGTTGAGGACGACCTTTGGCGCCAGCCCGAAGCGGCTACGGGCGAGACCGCGGCCTTCACCATGCTGCTGCCGCCGCCGAACGTGACCGGCCGCCTGCACATGGGGCACATGCTGAACCAGAC
>CAXUDF010000198.1:0-3070 GCA_964249695.1 uncultured Acidobacteriaceae bacterium | reverse complement strand
ACAGCCG
Source organism: uncultured Acidobacteriaceae bacterium (assembly GCA_964249695.1). GTDB lineage: Bacteria > Acidobacteriota > Terriglobia > Terriglobales > Acidobacteriaceae > EB88. The sequence goes on along the minus strand of CAXUDF010000198.1, from coordinate 3,063 downwards.
GCGACACTGCGCGCCGCTGCAGCTTACCCACAATTTCCGCTCGCACCGCGCGCTAGTAGACGCGCTAAACACGCGCCTCGGCAAGGTCTTCTCCGGCAGCCGCAGCGATGCATTTGTGCCGGCGCACGCCACTGCGCAGCCCGGGCTTGAGAACAGTTTCCACCTGCATACGTTTTTCATCGACGCCGCCTCCCATTCCGACGACAAGGCCGCCTTGCAGGACAGGCGCGCCGAAGCGCGGAACGCGGAAGCAAGCGAAATCGTGCGCATTCTTGAAGCGGAACAGCCGCGTATTGCAGCCGCCGCGGCCCAGGGCGCGCGGGAGTACCGCGTGGCCGTGCTGGTGCAGGCGCGTACGCATCTTGCAGCCATCCTGCCGGCGCTGCGGGCGGCCGCGATCCCGTTTCGTGCGGTGGAGCTGGAAGCACTGGCCGACCAGCCGGAGGTCCACGACCTGCTGATGCTGCTGCGTGCGCTGCTGCACACAGGCGAGCGGGTGGCGTGGCTGTCTGTGCTGCGCGCGCCCTGGTGCGGCCTCCAGCTCGCAGACCTGCACCTCCTCACCGGGGCCGACGATCCCGATCTGCTGCGGCAGCCCCTTGTCGAGCGCATTCCCCAGGTGCTGCAGACGCCGCCCGAAGAGTTCTCGCTGGACGGCCTGGCGCGGCTCCGACGCACCTGGGCGGCGCTAGAAGCGGCGCTGGCGACGCGGTACGCGGCCGACAACCACAGCTCGCTGGCCGCATGGCTTGAGCGCACCTGGTTCGCTCTCGGCGGCGACGCCTGCGTGATGCCGACCGCGCGCGAAAACGCGGAGTCTTTCTTTCGCCTGCTCGACACCCTGGAGCCCAGCGGCGTCGAGGTGCTGCGCGGCGACTTTGCTCTGCGGCTGCGCAGCCTGTGCGCCGCGCCCGACGCGCGCGTGAGCGAACGCTTTGGCGTCCAGCTGATGACGATGCACAAGGCGAAAGGACTCGGGTTTGAGGTGGTACTCCTGCCTGGTTTGGAACGCTTTTCGCGGCGCGGCGACACGGAGCTGATCGCCATGCTGGAACGGGCGCGCGGGGCGCGGGATGGCGAGCCGCCGACGAACGAGCCCCTGACAGACGAGCTGTTGCTGGCGCCGCTGGGCCACCGCGACAACGAGATAAAGGACAGGCTGTATACCTGGGTTGAGCAGCAGAAAAAGCAGCGCGAGGCCGACGAGCGCAAGCGGCTCTTGTATGTCGCCTGCACCCGGGCGCGGACCCGCCTTCATCTATTTGCCACTATCACGGCTACAGACGGCGAGCTGCGCAAACCGGATGATCGCTCCCTGCTGGGCACCGCGTGGCCGGGGCTTTCTGAAGACCTCGAAGCACAGTGGCGCAAGGAGGCGGCCCGCCTGTCGACGGTCACGCTCGCTGCCGCTGCCGACAACCTGCTGACTTCCCCTGCTGCCGGCCTCGATGCTCCCGGTATCGAGCGCCTCCCGACCCACTGGCATGCGCCTCCCTGCCTGCCCGACCTGCGGGTGCGTTCTGGCGCAGCCGCGCCGCTGTTCCAGCGGTCCGAGGGCTCCTACGCCGCGCGCGCGCGCGGCACCGCCATGCACGCGCTGCTGGAGCACCTGGCCGCCCTGTTTGCCGCGCAGCCCCATGCCGGCGAGCGGCAGATTGCCTTGTGGCGCGGCGGTTTGGAGCGCCTGGCCGCACGTGCGCTCCGCACCGTGCCGCTGACACGCGAGCAAGCGCTCACAGCAGCCGCGGCGCTTGCCGGGCAGGCGCTGGCCGTCGCCGCCAGCGCTGTCGGACGCTGGCTGCTGCTGCCGCACGCCGGAGCTGCGTCGGAGAGCGCCTGGCAGAGCTGGGACCCAGACGGCAACCTGCGCACACTGCGTGTGGACCGCAGCTTTACGGCCGGCGAGCAGCCGGGGAGCCTCGGCGAGAGCTGCCTCTGGATCATCGATTACAAGACGGGGGCGGGGCGTTGGGACGCAGCGAATCCGGAGGCTCACGACACATGGCGGCGCGAACAGCAGCTCTTCTACGGCCCGCAGCTGGAGGCTTACGGCCGAGTCCTAGCAGCCGCAGGCACAGTGCCGCTCAACGCAGGCAGCGTGTTGCTGGCGGTTCGCTACGCGCTGTACTACCCGGAGCTGCTTGAACTGATCGACTGGCCTGCTGCCTTTTGATGGCCTAGGGCGGGACTTGGACAGCCTGCAGTCTGTTTGATGAGCTAACGCCTTTGTGTTACAAACTGTCCATGCCGGCGCGAACTTCCTCCTGTTGTCTGTGTTGTTGCTGCTAACGCGAACCTTCGCGTACGCGCAGTTGCAAGGAGAGAGTGCCACCCTTCCACAGCAACACCGGTAGCGAGCATCGCTTCACTCCATCCCGCTCTTCTGCCGCAGGAAGCTCCTTCTTTTAGCCAGCGCGTACTCCCCCGGCTGCTCCCGGCAGCGAAGCTTTACCAGACGGTTCACCGAATCTGGAGAGTGCCCATGAAGTTCCTGGGACTAGTTTTGAGCGTTTTCCTCGCTGGGACCTTCACCGCCTTCGGCGGCGCTATCCCTTCTCCGGAACAGCAGTTCGGTTTTGCACCAGGCACAGACCGCAAACTTGCGGACTGGACGCAGCTGGTCGGCTACTTTCGCACGCTCGGCACAGGGAGCGACCGCGTTCATTTCGAGGAGCTGGGCAAAACGACAGAAGGCCGCCCCTACATCGCGCTGACTATCTCCTCGCCCGACAATCTCGCGCATCTTGCCGAGTACAAAGCCATCACGCAGAAGCTTTCTGACGCGCGCGCGACCGCGCCGGACGAAGCTGCAAAGCTGATAGCGCGCGGCAAGATAATCCTGGTCGTCACCTGCAATCTTCACTCAACCGAGATTGCGCCTGGTCGATGCAGACGTGCGCAAAGGCGACCTGCGCAGCCGCTATGACGTGATCGTTCTGCCGGATAACTCACCGGCTGCGATCACACCCGGCCGCGCCGGCAGGAGCGAAGGCGCAGACGACGGCCCTAAGGTGCCGCCCGAGTTCACCGGCGGTCTAGGGCCGGACGGTGTTGCCGCGCTCG
>CAXUDF010000197.1:0-3148 GCA_964249695.1 uncultured Acidobacteriaceae bacterium | reverse complement strand
TCTCGCCCTTGCCTCTCAAACGAGTACCCGCCCTGAAAGGGCCGCCTCCCGCGTAGGGGGTCTTCGCTCTCGCCGGTCTAGACTGGACACATGATTCAGACCCTGTTCGGCTCGCTGGACCAGCCTGAGAAACGCAGTGTCTTTGACCGAATGCGCGATGCGGTGACGCGCACGCGCGAGTCGCTGTCGGACCGCATTGAGGGCGTGGTTGCGCTGACGCGCGAGGTGGACGCGGCGGCGCTGGACGAGCTGGAAGAGGTTTTGCTGACCTCGGATCTGGGCATGAGCACGACCGAGGTGGTGCTGGGCGCGCTGCGGGACCGCGCGCGCCGGCAGGGCATTGCGAACGGGGCCGAGCTGAAGCGGCTGCTCAAGGAAGAGCTGCTGGCGCTGCTTCTGGAAAAGGATACGCTGCCCAAGCGGGTGATTACTCCTCCCGAAGTGGTGTTCCTGGTCGGCGTGAATGGCACGGGCAAAACTACGACGACCGGCAAGCTGGCCGCCTGGTATCGCCGCGCGGGTAAGACGGTGCTGTTGTGCGCGGCCGATACGTTTCGCGCGGCGGCGATTGAGCAGCTGGGCGTTTGGGGGCAGCGCTCGGGCGTCGAGATGATCAAAACTCGCCAAGGTGGCGACCCTTCGGCGGTGTTGTTTGACGCCCTTCAGGCGGCCAATGCGCGCCGGACAGACCTGCTGCTGGTGGACACAGCCGGCCGCCTGCACACCAAGACCGACCTGATGGCCGAGCTTGAAAAAATGCGCCGCACCGCGCAGCGCATCGTGTGGGACGCGCCGCACGAGGTTTTGCTGGTGCTGGACGCGACAACGGGGCAGAATGGCCTGCAGCAGGCGCGGCTGTTTACCGAGTCAGCCGGCGTGACCGGCATTGTACTGACCAAGCTCGACGGTACAGCCAAGGGCGGCATTGTGATTGCGATTGCGCATGAACTGAAGCTGCCTGTACGGTTTGTGGGCGTAGGCGAGCAGGTGGATGATCTGCTTGCGTTTAACAGCGAAGCGTTTGTGGACTCCCTGCTCGGAGAGGATGCCCATGCCGGAGCTGCACGAGGAACCGCACGAGAACGATGACCGCAGCCCGCCGAATCATGGGGATAGGCGCGCGTCTGCGTTGCACGGAGACCGACGGAAGCCGGACGCCGACAGCTACTGGATGAGCGAAGCGCTCCGGCTAGCGGAAGCCTCCGTCGGGCTGGCCTCGCCCAACCCCCGCGTCGGCTGCGTACTGGTACGCGCGGGCGCGCTTGTAGGCCGTGGCGCGCACCACTACGACCGCAAGGACCACGCTGAAATTGCGGCGCTGCGCGAGGCCGGCGGGCAGGCGCGCGACGCCACCGCGTACGTCACCCTGGAGCCCTGCGCGCACACCGGCCGCACGCCGCCGTGCGCCGAGGCGCTGGTGAAGGCCGGCGTTGCCCGCGTGGTAGTGGCCACGGGCGACCCGAACCCGCTGGTCGCGGGCCGCGGCCTGGCGATTTTGCGGGAGGCCGGGATCGCCGTCTCAGTCGGCACGCTCGCCGTGCCCTGCCGGGCAATCAACGACGGCTTTGCGCGCTGGATCCAGGCAAAACTGCCGTTTGTGACGCTCAAGGCCGGCGTCTCGCTCGACGGCCGCATCGCTCCTCCATCCATGACGCGCCAACCTGGCAGCGTGACCTACCTAACGGGCGCGCGCTCCCTGCTTGCGGTGCAGAAAATGCGCCACGGCTCCGACGCGGTGCTGACCGGCATTGGCACGGTGCTGGCCGACAACCCACTGCTGACCGACCGCAGCGGCGGCCCGCGGCGGCGCGCGCTGCTGCGGGTGGTGCTCGACTCGGGGCTGCGGCTGCCGCAGGGCAGCCGCGTGCTGCAGACCGCGCAGAATGATGTCGTGGTCTTTACCAAAGAAGACACGAAGCTCGAAAACGGTCCGTCCGCCGGGCAACATGATGAGCCACCCACGGCCGGACACCTCCACGCGGAGCGGCGGCTCGCGCTTGAGGCCGCCGGCGCGCGGGTGCACACCGTGCCATCGCTCCCCGGCGGGGGCCTTGACCTGCGCGCGGTCCTCCAGGTGCTTGCGGGCAGCTACGGCGTGCTCAACCTGCTGGTGGAAGGCGGCTCCGCGCTCAATCGAGCGCTGCTCGACAGCGAAATCCCACTCGCCGACAAGCTTTGCCTCTTCTACGCGCCCATGTTTCTCGGCGACGCGGGCGTGCCGCTCATTGCCGGCAGCCTTTCGCAGCCTGTCGAGCTGCAGCGCTCTGCGCTGAGCGAATCCGGTTCGGATTTTCGCCTGGAAGCGTACCTGCGCGACCCCTGGCACGAGACGTAGCAGGGAGATGAACAGGTCTGCCGCCTGGTGGGCGGCGGCAGACCAGCCTGCGGCTACTGCGGCCCCACAGGCCTGCCAGTGAAGTTTGCCAACGCTTTCGCGTGCAATGCCGCAAGCGCCTTCGCCTTCTGGTCAGCCGGGAGGGGCGAAGCGGCCGGGCTAAAGGTGACGCTGCCTGAGGTGATCGAGGTGAAGGCAAACGTTGCGCTCGCGTACACCTGAGCATTGGTTGAGGTAATGCCGGCACCTACCGCTGAAGCGTCCACGCCGTTTACCACGGCACCGCCGATCGACAGCTGCGCTGACCCATTGCCAAGTGTGCAGTTATAGCTGGTACCCGCTTTTTCTGCTGCGAGCAGCTGCGGCAGCAGGGTGTAGTCGGTGTACACGTCGGCGAAGAGAATCGGGATGCCGTCCGCGACGCTGGTCTCGGTCAGGAAGTAGAAAGCAGGTCCAGACAGGGTCTGGCCGTTGGAAGCCTGGCAGGTGAAGTTGGCGATCTGGGCGTGGAGGGCCGGGGCGATCAGCATGGCGAAAGCAGAAAACAGAGCGGGGCGAAGAAGGTATCTCACGGTATCTCCTGTTGGGCTGAGTGAGTGCGGCGTGAGTGGAGCGCAGCGTGCGCGGACGACGAGTGTTCCTCGCGCATCGGCACTATAGCGGGCACCGGCCTCTGCGGCAACGGCTTTTTCGCTCCGAACCGGGCCTCTCTGGGGCCGCTTCCTTGAAGCGCAGAGTCGATCGTGCGATTGGGCGCATCTTCACCAGCATCGGGCGGCGTAGCAGTGCTCGGCAGCGCTCTCAAGCCTGCGC
>CAXUDF010000196.1:0-3281 GCA_964249695.1 uncultured Acidobacteriaceae bacterium | reverse complement strand
AACCGGGATGGGAGCGCATCCCGTTTCCTGCTTTCGCATTCGATCCGAACCGGCACCCAGTTCCGTATCGGGAATGACACTTTCTGTGGCCGTTTTCGTTCGATTTGGCTCGGGTCCTGCATGCTAGGATCACTCCTATGAACGTCGCCATCTCCGTTGTGCGTCCCTTCCACACCGTAAAGATGGCCAACGCGCTCCGCAAGTTCGTCAACGACGTAGATGTCTGGACCTCGTCACCGCGGCGCTACTTTAACCACCTGGATAGCTCGGTGCGCACCCACCTGGTGCCCGCTCCGGTGGAAATAGCAGCACGCTTTGTAAAGTTTCGGCCCGCGGCTTTCCAGCACGGCATCGCCTGGTGGGACCGTATGGTCGCCGCCATGATGGGTCGTCCCGAGCTGGTGATCGGCTTTGCCGCGCAGGCACTTCACACCGGGCAGGCCGCGCACCAACGCGGTTCTCGCTTCATTCTGGACCGGGCTTGTCCGCACACCGATTTCCAGCAACAGCTAGTCCGGGAGGAGTCGGAGAAAACCGGTGCCGTGTTTACGCCGGAGCCTACCTGGTTTCGCGACCGCCAGCTCGCAGAGTACGAGATTGCCGACGTCATCCTGGTGCCCTGACATTACAGCGGCAGAACTTTCCCCGCGAAGCTGCAATCGAAGCTGCTGCTCGCCCCGCTGCTCGGCCGTGCGCAGCCGAAAGGCGCCATCCGGCTCGAACGCAACACGCCGTTTACGGTCGGCGTGCTAGGCGGCCACCCTTTGCGCAAAGGCTACCTCTACCTGCTCGAGGCCTGGCGTAGGCTCCGCCTTCCCAATGCTCGCCTGCTGATTCGCTCGTCCAGCGACTTTTCAGCGTATCCCAGGCTCGCCGAACTGCTCCAGCAGACGCCCAACGTCGAGATCATCGAGTACGTGCCCAACATCGCCGAGTTCTACCAGCGCTGCGACCTGTTTGTTTTGCCCAGCATGGACGACGGCTTCGGTATGGCCCTCTTTGAAGCCATGGCGAACGGTGTTCCGGCAATCGCGACCCGGAACTGCGGTGCCTCGGAGCTGCTGACCGACGGCGTGGATGGCTTGGTGATCGATGCCGGCAGCGTCGACCAACTCGTCGCTGCAATCTCATCGCTGTACGAAGATGAGGAGCAGCGACAGGCGATCGCCGTAGCCGGCCAGCAGACCGTGGCACGCATCTCTGCGACAACCCTCTACGAAGACGCGCTGCAGCAGCTGCTCGCACCCCTGCCGGCGACTGCAGTCGCCTGAACCTGGCTGAAGCCCGGAGAACAGCTGCTTGCGGCATCGATTTTTCATGGATAGCACGTACTCCGGCGGGCAAGGGCTGCGTGAGCTTCCTCCGCCGCCATGGACCAGCACCGTTCCGGCGGAGTTTCGCTACCCTTACGATGTGCTGGAGCAGGCGCTCCCGTCCGTGCCGGCGGAAGGGCTGCATTTCTACTTCACCAAGGAGGCATACTTCCTCCCGGAGTACGGTCGGCATGTGGTCGCCGTGCTGCTGCAGGAAGAACGGTGCAAGACGCCGGTCTACGGTCGGCAGGTCCGCGCGGTCATCCGCAACCTGCACTCTCGGCCCTTCCTCGGGTACCGACCGTCGTACTGCCTCCCCACCGGTTTCACTCGGCTCGAAGCAGTCCTGACCTTTGAGTACCTGCGGGATACCTACACCAGCGTGCGCTCCCGCTATGCGCTTGATCATCCGGCGGCCAGCCTGCCTATGCCCGTACGGCGGGACCCAAGGACTATCCCTTTACCGCTCGGCTACCACAGTCAGGTCGAAGTACCGCAAATACCCATGAGCGAGCGCCCACTCGATACTTTTTTCGTGGGGCAGGTACGCCAGGCGGCCTTTGCCACGCGCTACCAGCGCTATGTGTCCAGCTCCAAGGTCGAGGCGCGTAAGCAGATCTGGGCCGTACTCCAGGAGCTCCAGCAGGAAGGCCGCTGGCGCATGGACCTCGGCGACGTCGCAGCTGACCAGAGCCGGTCGGCAGGCGCAGCATTCACCTCGTACTCCGAAAAGATGATGCAGTCGCGTATCTGCGTCGCGCCGCGCGGCTCCATGGCCGACACCTTTCGCTCGTTCGAGGGGCTTCGCGCCGGCTGCCTGGTAGTCGCAAATCCCCTGCCCAGGGACCAGTTCCTCTACCCCCGAGCACCGTTGCTCATCATTGATCACTGGCACGAGATTCGCGGCGTTCTTGAGAAATACGCGCGCAATGTAGACGCTCTGGAGCAGTGGCGGGCCAAAAGCCTGGCCTGGTGGCACGATCACCTGCGCCCTGAGGTCATGGCCGTGTACCTGTCAAACGCTCTGAATGAAGCCGGCGAAACCCTGTTACCTTAAAGCGCCCCGCCGCGGCCGGCCAGCGCCGGAATCCTGGACTGGAGCTTGCTCCACAGCATCGTCCGCAGCTCATCCACCTGGAAGATCCAGTAGCAGAAGCCAGTCAGCGCCAGCGTGGTCACTGTCGCGATAATGGCTTGCATCAGGTACGGAACTGTCCGGATATGAAGGATAGGCCAGAAGAAGATTGCCGTACACGCCACCATGATGGCGAGCATCTGGTAAACCGGTTTGTGGTCCAGCTGTGCCTCGCCGGCGAACAATCGGTCATTCAGGTGCAGCAGGTAGAACAACTGCAGCGTTTCCGAAATCAGAGCCAGACCCAGGTATCCTTGAATGCCGAACTGATGCATCAGCGGGATCGACAACAAGCTGGTAAGCCCGTAGGCAAACAGCGTCTGCCACGCGATGGACTCGACCTTGTTGGAGGAAAACTGGAACTGGTACTTGTGTTCTTTGATTGACAGGATCGAGATGGTAAGACCCAGCACGATACACACGCCCGGCCGGAAAATGTGGCCCTTGTGCAGCCACAGCTGCAGCAGGATTGGCGTAGCCAGCATGGACCCAAAAGTGATTGGCGGGGTCATCAGCAGCACAACCCGCTCCGACAGCGCGTAGAGCTTGTGCAAACGCTTCCAGTCCTGCTGGCCGTAGATCAGCGTGATCTCCGCCGAAAGCGAGTTGGTCACCAGGTAAAGCAGTCGGCGGCTCATCGAGTAAATGGTGCGCGTGACCGAGTAGACCACCACCATATCCGGCCCGAGAAAGCGCTGCATCAGCAGCACAGGCACCTGATATGAGAGCAGCTGCGAGCTCGCCAGCAGCATATATTGTGCGCTCGGCTTGAGCGTCGAGCTGAGCGACCCTTTGCGCCAGTAGCGCAGGCTTGGCTTGATCTCCGGGCGGCG
>CAXUDF010000195.1:0-3508 GCA_964249695.1 uncultured Acidobacteriaceae bacterium | reverse complement strand
GCTGGAGATGGTGCGCCGCGTGAGGAGCGGGCTGGGCATTTCTGCGGATTTACTGATTCTGCCTGCGCCGTTGGTGGGCAGCAAAGGGTCCGGTAGCCGCGCTGCGAAGGTGACGGCTCAGCAGAAAGCGGCTGTCAAAAGGGACGCACTTCATAGTTGAGGGATCGTTGAGCAAGGCGCGCACAACATCCTGTTTGGGGCCTATAAGTGGAATCGTCAGCGGTGATGGAAGAGCATCATGGCGGGTCATTCTCGGAACGAAGGGCCTGCCTCATACAATAGGTTATGACCTCCCTCCCCTTTGCCGACCCCGACCAGCAACAGAAAACCTTCTTCCTCACCAAGTTCGGCCTCACCGAGGCCGTGATGGAGCGGTGCCTGGGCGAGGCGCTTTCCGCGGGTGGCGAGTACGCGGAGCTGTACTTTGAGTCAGTCGCCTCGACCTCGCTTGGTGTAGACGAGTCGCTGGTGAAGTCGGCCGCGCAGGGGGTAAGCGCGGGGTGCGGCATTCGGGTGCTCGCGGGCGAGCGCACCGGCTACGCGTACACCGATGAGCTTTCCTCGGACCGCCTGCTGAAGGCGGCGCGGACCGCGGCGCTGATCGCGAGTGGGCCGGCGCGCCAGACGACCGTCGGCATCAGCCCGAGGCCGTTAGGGGAGGCAGCGCGGCCGCGGCTCTATCCGGCGCCGGCGGTGGAGCTGGACCCGGAGCTCGGCGCAAAGCTGGAGCTGGTGATGCGGGCAGACCGGGCGGCGCGCGCGTATGATCCGCGCATTACCGAGGTGCGTGCGTCGTACGGCGACGAGGTGCGGCGAATCCTGGTGGTGGCGTCGGATGGGACCTACTCGAGCGACACGCAGCCGCTGCTGCGCCTGAACGTGTCCGTGCTGGCGAAGGATGGCGAAACGATGGCGCGCGGGAGCTCGGGCGGCGGCGGGCGCGCGGCCATGACGTATTTTGACGAGGTGCGGACTCCGGAGTACTTCGCAACGGAGGCCGCGCGGCAGGCAGTGCTGCAGCTGCGCGCCGTGCCCGCCCCGGCCGGCGACATGGAAGTGGTGCTGGGGCCGGGCTGGCCGGGGGTGCTGCTGCACGAAGCCGTCGGGCATGGCCTCGAGGCGGACTTTAACCGCAAGGGGACCTCGGCGTTTACGGGGATGATTGGGCGGCGGGTGGGGAGCGACAAGGTGACGGTGGTGGACAACGGGACGATTGCTTCGCGGCGCGGCTCCATCCACGTGGATGATGAAGGCGCGGACTCTCGGGAGAATGTGCTGATTGAGAACGGCATCCTGCGCGGATACATGAACGACAAGTTGAGCGCGAAGCTGATGGGGACCGCGAATACGGGGAATGGCCGGCGGGAAAGCTACCAGCAGATGCCGATGCCGCGGATGACCAACACGTACATGCTGGCCGGCGAGGATGAGCCGGAGGACATCGTGCGGTCGGTAAAGAAAGGGCTCTATGCCGTGAACTTCGGCGGCGGTTCGGTCGACATCACCAGCGGCAAGTTTGTGTTTTCAGCGTCGGAGGCTTACCTGATCGAGGACGGGAAGATTACGGCTCCGGTGCGGGACGCGACCTTGATCGGGAATGGGCCGGAGGCGCTGAAGTATGTGTCGATGGTTGGGCATGATTTGCAGCTGGATGAGGGCGTGGGGAACTGCGGGAAGCAGGGGCAGTGGGTGCCGGTCGGCGTCGGCATGCCGACGATTAAGCTGGACCGGATGACGGTGGGCGGGACTGGGAGTTAGTCCATCAATTTCGTGCGCTATCGTTCCTTGTCGATGTCGGGAATGACTTGAGCTGGAAGCACGCCGAGTATGCGAGTATAACGGTGCTTTGGTCATCAAGAACCACGCCCAAAACCGTGCAGTGGACCGCGTACATAAGCACTTATTCGTCAGCAGCACTATTGCTGGGAGGCCATGATGACTCCAATGTGGATTCACCATGCTCTTCTGCTTTTTCTCTGCTTAGGGGTGCCAGCTTTGGCGATGACGTCCCTACTAGGTGTATTAAGAATGCGCGAGGGTAAATGGGCGACAAGCGTGGCCGTGTCCTTCGTCGCGGCTGTAGTAACCCTGCTTTTGTATGCAGCGTCTTTTGCAAACATACCCTGGCAGTTGTCGGTGATGTATCTAGTGTTTTGGCCATTCCCCGGCGATGATGCTTTCTTTCATCGGGATTGTGTCTGCTTGCTTCGCCCCTAACAGGCAAGCGATAGTGCCAGCTATGGCGAATGGCCTTCTATTTATCCTTTCCTATGCTTCAGGAGTAAGACCCAATTGATAATCCAGACCTGAGGATGTGTCATACGCCATGTGCCATGCGGTTCCACTTAAGGTAGTTCCAGCAAAGTGGAGACAGCTGAGATAATAGGCGAATGATGCCCTTGTCTTCGTCTCCGTCCGCGTTTACACCTGTTCGCCATTCAATCCCCGCGTATGCGACCGAGCTCGCGGAGCAGGCGGAAGCTGTTGTGCAGCAGGCGCTGCAGGCGGGTGCGACCGATGCAGAGGTCGTCATCCGGCAGGGCGACGAGTTCGACGCCACCGTGCGCATGGGTGAGCTTGAAACCTTGAAGGATTCAGGCTCGCGCGGCGTTGGTTTGCGGGTCCTTCTCGCCGGTGTAGAAGGCCAGCGGGTCGGCTCAACCTCGTCGAGCGACTTTACGCCGGCAGGCCTCGAACACCTGGTGTCGGGCGCAATGGCGCTCGCGCGCATCTCCTCGCCGGACCCGATGCAGGGCTTGCCGGAGCCCTCAGCCTTTGGCGCGATTGAGACCGAGCTGGGGTTGTACTACGAGGACGTGTACTCGCTGCCCGACCGGGAGCGCATCGAGTATGCGCGGCGGGTGGAGGCAGCGGCGCTGGCGGCGGACCCGCGGATTCGTAACAGCGACGGTGGCAGTTTTTCAGCAGCGACCAGCATGAAGGTGCTGGCGAACTCGCGCGGCTTTACCGGGGCGAACCGGTCTTCGTACTGCGGGGTGTCGGCGGTGCCGATTGCGACCGGCGCGAACGGCGAGATGCAGCGCGACGGCTGGAGTTCGAGCGCGCGGACGCTCGCGAAGCTTGAGTCGCCGGAGGCGGTAGGCGCGGAAGCAGCTCGGCGCACGCTGCGGCGGCTCGATGGGCGGCGGGTGGCAACGCAGCGGGTGCCGATCGTCTTTGCGCCGGAGATGGCGCGGTCGATCATCGGCGCGATGGCGGACGCGGCGAATGGCGACGCGATCTACCGCGGGGCAAGTTTTTTTACGGGCAAGCTGGGCGAGCAGGTCGCCTCGCCCGCGGTCACGGTCATCAACGACGGGACCATGCCGGGGCTGTTCGGGTCGTCGCCGTTCGACGGCGAAGGCCTGCCCACGCGGCGCACGGTGCTCATCGAAAACGGGATACTGCGCTCGTACCTGCTCAACACCTACACGGGGCGCAAGCTGGGCCTCGCGAGCACCGGGTCGGCTGCGCGCGGACTTACCGGCAACCCGGGAATTGGCACACA
>CAXUDF010000194.1:0-3583 GCA_964249695.1 uncultured Acidobacteriaceae bacterium | reverse complement strand
AGGCGCACGCAAAAGGCGAGCTGCCGGAGCCATTCACCTACGGCAACGACTTCGGGTCGCCTGACGAAACCTGGCTTTCGTCCCAGTTTGATCGTCCAGTCATGGTGCACCGCTACCCGGCGAATGTCAAAGCGTTCTACATGCAGCCTGATCCGGCAGACCCGCAGTTCGCCCTGTGCGTCGACGTGCTCGCGCCCGAAGGCTACGGCGAAATCATCGGCGGCTCCGAGCGCATCGCCGATTACGACCTGCTCGAGCAGCGCATTCGGGAGCACAACCTGCCGCTCGACGCCTTCCAGTGGTACCTGGACCTGCGCCGCTACGGCTCCGTCCAGCACGCGGGCTTCGGCATGGGCATCGAGCGCGCTGTCGCCTGGATCTGCGGCCTGGACCACGTCCGCGAAACCATTCCCTTCGCCCGCACACTCAATCGCATGTACCCGTAGCTTTGTCGAAGGAGTCGGCCGGGCTCTCGTGAAAAGCTCGCCAAAATCGCATGCTCCCGCGCCGCAACGCCCCGAGCGAGTGCCTATGCTGGAGGCGCGGGGCCGCTCGAATGTTCCCGCCCGGGATGTCGTATGAACAACCTCGCAAAGGCTCTTGTGCTCGCATGCACGGGCGCCTCGCTTCTTTCGCCCCTCGGCACTCAGATCGGCACAGCCCAGTCCGCTTCCTTACCCGTCCCGATCGTCGGTCTCGGCGCGTTTCCGGTCGTTGGCTCCTCGACCAACTCACCGCTTACCTCCTTCGATCAAATCTATGTCGATCCGTACTTTCCGGTGATCGGCGCGCTTTCCAACCGCTCCGGCAAGACCGTTGAGCTCTTTAACGCGCTCACCGGGCAGGCATTCGGCTCGACCGGTGCCGTGTTTGCCGGCGCGACTCCGGACCTGAACAACGGAGGCCCGGACGGCATCGTGATCGCCGGCACCCAGCTCTGGGTCGGCGACGGCCCCAGCGTGGTGCACGTGTTTGACCTTGCGGCCAATATCACTAATCCTCCGCAGATCGCCCTCATCAACACGGGCGGCACCCTCCGCGCCGACTCCCTCGACTACGACCCGCATACCGGCACGGTCATCGTCGGCAACGCCGATACGCAGCCAAGCTTTGTCACCCTGATCTCGGCCAACACCTTCCAGGTCACAAAGCGGATCGTCTTCGACGGTACCAACGGCACCCCCGACGCTTCCATTGGGGGCATTGGCGACGTGATTTATGACCCGGCCCTCGACAGCTTTGTCGTCAGTCTGACGCAGATCGGCACCGATCCCACAAAGGGCGCCGTTGCCATCATGAATCCCTCGACCGGAGCCATTACAAAGGTGATTTCAGGCATCGATAACTGCCAGCCGTCTTCGGTCATTCCCGGTCCGGGAGCGAACATCCTCGTCGGCTGCGATCCAGGCTTTCCGGCGCCTGATCCCGTGGTCTTCGCCCCACGCACCTACATCGTGAATGGTCAGACCGGCGCGATCCTCGCAAACATCACGCAGGTCGGCGGGGCGGACTTTGTCGCCTACAATCCCCAGGATCGCCGCTACTACACCGGCTCCCGCGACTTTTTCACGAGCCCGACAGCCACTGCTGCCACGCCGGTCCTTGGTGTGATCGACGGCGACACCAATCAGTGGGTCGAAAACATCCCGACCGGTACCAACGCACACTCGGTCGCTGTAAACCCGCTGAACAACCTCATTTTTGTCCCGCTTGAAAACCCGAATCCGCTTTGCGGCGGTCTACCCGGGTGCCTGGGCGTCGCTAAATCGCCCTCACGCTAGGCTTTTGCTCACGCGCGCAGGCCGAGCAGCATCTGCAGCCGAAAGTTGCAGATGCCCCCCGGCCACGGCTCTGGAACCACTAAGAACAACACCCCGGAACGACGCGCGCAACCCCAACCCAACTACTATCGACGGAGCATGCCCAAACTCCGCGTAGGTGTTCTTTTTGGCGGCCGCAGCGGCGAGCACGAGGTCTCGCTGCTTTCCGCCGCCTCTGTTCTAGCCGCCCTGGACCGCTCCAAGTACGACGTGACCCCAATCGGCATCACCAAAGCAGGCCGCTGGGTCACTGCCGCCGACGCCGAGCAGCTGCTGCGCGGCTCGGCAGATTCTACAGCCCTGCGTGCCGGGGCCCCGCAGGCCACCTCCTCTGCAGCCGTGCTCGCCCGCGGCCAGGCCGCCATGATGCCGCCCGAGGCCGGCGCGCGGCTCATCCCGTTTGAGACCGCTGGCGCCCCGCACCGTGACGCGCTTGCGCTCGATGTCATTCTGCCCGTCATCCATGGCACGAACGGCGAAGACGGCACGCTCCAGGGCCTGCTCGAGCTCGCCGGCCTGCCCTACGCCGGCTCGGGCGTCCTCGGCTCGGCCGCCGGCATGGACAAGGACGTCATGAAGCGCCTGTTCGCCTCCGCCGGCCTGCCCATTCCCGCGCATGTCGCGCTGCTGCGCTCTGCCTGGCAGGCGGATCCCGACGGGTCGATCGTCGCCATCGAAGCTGCGCTCCAGTACCCGCTGTTTGTCAAACCCGCGAACGGCGGCTCGTCCGTCGGCATCAGCAAGGCCCGCAGCCGTTCGGAGCTCGCGCCCGCGCTCACGCTCGCCGCCCGCTACGACCGCAAGCTGGTCATCGAGCAGGCGATCGGCGGTGACTCAACCGGCAAAGCCCGTGAACTCGAAGTCGCCATCCTCGGCAACGACCACCCGGAAGCCTCCGTCGTCGGCGAGATCATCCCGGCTGCCGATTTCTACGACTACGAGGCCAAGTACCTGAGCGAGGGCTCGGTCCCGGTCATCCCTGCCGACATCTCGCCGGAGCAGTCCGAGCAGATCCGCGCCATGGCCATTCGCGCCTTCCAGGCCTGCGACTGCGCGGGGCTCGCGCGCGTCGACTTTCTGATGGAGCCCGGCCCGGGCCCGGACGGCACAGCCCCGCGCATCTACCTCAACGAAATCAACACGCTGCCCGGCTTCACCTCCATCAGCATGTACCCCAAGCTCTGGGCCGCCAGCGGCCTCGCCTACCCCGCATTGCTCGACCGGCTGATCGCGCTCGCGCTCGAGCGCGCCGCGGAACGAAGCGCCACCGCGTACAGCCTGCCCTAGCGAAAGGGCTGAGGATGGGAACCGAAGGAGGACCCCGGGTGTCTAAAGCACAAACCATGCAGGTAGGTACGCAGGAGGCGCAGCGCCATGACGTTGCTTGATGCACCCCGCTACGACGCGGAACGCGCACGCATTATCCGCAACAGCATCCTCATCAGCATCGGTGTGGTTTTGCTGGGGATTGTGCTGACCATTGTCTTTTGGGACTGGCCGGAACAGCACCGCGTCAACCAGTTCCTTGCGTTGATCGAGAAGGGCGACTTGCCCGATGCCTACGCCTACTGGAATAACGACGCCAACTGGCGCGAGCACACCGACCGCTACAGCGGCTACACCTTCGCCGAGTTCGAGCGCGACTGGGGACCGCAGGGCGACTACGGCGTCATCCGCTCGCACAAGATCGTCATCTCGAAGCTCGTCGGCGCTAAGCGCGGGGCCGGGGTCGTGACCGGCGTTGACATCAACGGCGGCAAAAC
>CAXUDF010000193.1:0-3667 GCA_964249695.1 uncultured Acidobacteriaceae bacterium | reverse complement strand
GCTGGCGCGGCTGCGGGCGCGACGGCGGTTTGCGCGGCGAGCGGCACGGAAAGAGCAAGCGGGAGCAGAGAAAGGAAGCGCATGGCCCTTGTTGGACGGATCGTCCGTCGGCAAAGTTGACGGACCCCGAAGTTCGCAGCCCTGAAGTTGAGGCATTGACGGCGGCGTAAACCCGCCACCTTATACTCAGGGCGACATGACGCCCTCACGCCTGCGCACGCTCACTCTTGCTTTACTCGCCCCTGTTTGCCTCACGCCGGCCTGCTTTGGATGGGGCTCGGACGGCCATCGGATCATTAACCGCCTGGCCGCGCAGAGCCTGCCCGCCGATGCTCCCGCCTTTCTGACGACCCCGTCCGCCATTGCCGAGGTTGAATATCTCGGCCCCGAGCCGGACCGCTGGCGCTCGCCTGCCGAGCCCGAGCTGAGCGCGACCCAGGCCCCGGACCACTTCATCGACCTGGAGTATGCCGACGTGGTGGGCCCCCTGCCGCGTCGGCGGTACGACTTTATAGAGGCCCTGAGCAAGTACCGGGCGGCACACCCGGAGACAGCTGCCCTGGAAACACCGGAAAAGGTCGGCATGCAGCCCTGGCAGACCGAGGAAGTGTGGGAGCGGCTCAAGGCCGGCTTTCGCGACTACCGCGAAGCCCTGGCCGCGCACACCGACACCAAGCCGGAAGAAGCAGCCGTCCTGTTTTACGCCGGCTGGCTCGGCCACTATGTCGGCGACGGCTCCCAGCCGCTCCACGTCAGCCGCGATTACAACGGCTGGGTCGAGCCCCAAAACCCGCACGGCTACACCACTGAACACCACATCCATTCGCAGTTCGAGACCGTGTTTGTCGGCGCGCACCTGAAGTCAGCCGATGTCCAGCCGCTCATCGCGCCCGTCCACCCGATCGGCGACGAATGGAACGACTATCTCCTCTACCTGCGCCACTCCGCCTCGCTGACCGAGCAGACCTACGCCCTCGACAAACAAGGCGCCTTTACCGATGCAGGCACACCGGCAGGCAAGCAATTCGCTGCCGAGCGCCTCGCCGCCGGGGCAAGCGAGCTGCGCGACCTGATCTACGCCGCCTGGCAGAAGAGCGCGGACCCGGTGCCGGAAGAGCACCACGGACAGTAAAGCAAAACCGCCTACGCGGCTTGCGGTCACTTCGTGACATGTCTACTTTGAGAAGCAAGGCGGGAGAACTACCCCGCCTTGCTTCTCAAATGAGTACTCGCCCTGAAAGGGCCGCAAGCCGCGTAGGCGGTTTGGCTTACCTGCCTGTCAGTCGCTCCCAGTTCCCGTGTGCGATCTTTGCCTTACTCTCCTCATCGATGGGCGCTTCCATCAGGAAGCGCCTCGCCTCGCCTCCCGGGGCGTAGCGGTAGGGGTAATCGGTCGAATACACGATGCGGTCGACCCCTAGCAGGTCGATGCACTCGCGAAGGTAACGTTGGCTGAGGATGCCGCTGCCGGAAATGTAGAAGTTGCTGCGAAAATAGCTCGAGACCGGCTTCGCGAGATGTTTGGCGGCTCGTGCCATACCGTCGATGCGATCCAGGTAGAACAGCACCACCTCGCCCCAGTGCCCCAGGATGATCTGGAGATCGGGCAGGCGGTCGAACACGCCTGAAAGAATGAGGCGCAGCGCGTAGATGCCCGTGTCCGCATGCCAGCCAAAGCCCGGTCCGGCAAACATGGTGTTAGTCATGTTGTCGAAGCCGGAGTAGTACACGTCGCGAACGGCGGGCGCCGGGGACTGCGGATGGAGGTAGAGCGGCACCTTGAGCCGTGCCGCGCGCTCCAGCAAGGGCAGGTACTCCGGTTGGTCGAGCGAGCGGTCACGGGTGCGCGCACTCAGCAATGCTCCCTTGAAGCCAAACTCGGAGACGCAGCGGTCAAGCTCGTCGGCTGAGGCCGCGGGATCCGGCGTTGGGAGTGTCGCAAATGCCTCGAAGCGATCCGGGTAACGCTTCACAGATTCGGCAATCAGGTCATTCGCGGTGCGGGCAATCTCCCGCGCTTTGGCCGGCTCAAACGGCTGCGCGCCGGGCGTGGTCAGCGACAGCACCTGCACGTCGACCCCACAGTCATCCATGTGCTCCAGTCGTTTCTCACCCAGGTCCATCAAACGGGTTTCCAACTCGTTCGCGCCGGCAGACATAGAAGTCACAGGGTCTTGCAAGGAAGCAGGCAGACCGGCCCAGGCGGCGGCAATGGCTGGGGTGGTGAAGTGTTCCTCAAGCGCGATCAGCTTCATGAATGGGCAACTCCCGAAGGTGGGATGCTCTTCGCCGAGGGCGGACGCCGGGGCCGCTCAGCCGTTGCCCCGGCTCCAAACCGACCCGAGGCCGCCGTCCACGCCAAGCACCTGCCCGGTAATCCAGCTTTGCGCCGGGTCCAGCAGAAAGGCGATCGCGGCGGCGACATCCGCGGCTTTGCCGAAGCGGCCGAGCGCGTGCATGTTGAGCGACGCTTTCGCCGCAACTTCCGAGCCGACGATGCGCGCGGTCAGGGGCGTGTCGGTCAGGCCAGGGGCAACGCAGTTGAAGCGCAGCCCGCGCTTGGCGTAGGTCGCGGCAGCGGAGAGCGCAAGGCCCTGCACGCCGGCCTTGGCGGCGGCAATGGCCTCATGGTTCACCAGGCCAATGCGGGCGGCGGCGCTCGAAACAAGCACGACGCTGCCCGCGCCGGGGATGGATTTGGCCGCGCCGCGCATCGCGGCAAACGAGCTTTTGAGGTTGGCGGTCAGCACGGCGTCGAACTCCGCGTCGGTGGTGACGTGACCGGGTTTGAGAAGCAGCGAACCGAAGCAGTTGGCCACCCCATGAAGCTGTCCGAACTGTTGCGCGCCGGCCGCGATTGCGGCCTCGATGGAGGCGCTGTCGCCGGCCTCGGCGTGCGCGTGGGCGCAGCCAAGCTCGCCGGCCAGGGCGCTCAGGCGCGCAACATCGCGCCCAGCCAGCAGCACCTGGTCGCCGCGTGCCACCAGCGTCCTCGCCAGCTCAGCACCCACGCCGCCGTACCCGCCCAGCACTACAAAGTTCGCCACGTCGTTCTCCTTGGTGGTTCAAGACTGTTTGGATGGTACGGGATGCGCGCCTCGGTCAGGACTGGCGTGTTCTGCTCGTGAAAACCGGCGCGATCGAGCCGCCTTGCCCGGAGAAGAGACCGCGGACGCGCAAAGCGTTCAGCACCTGCTCGATCGACCAGTCGAGCGACGCGGTTCCGTCGACGACCAGGTCGGCCCAACGCGCGCACGGGCGCACAAACTGCTCGGCCATGGGCCGGACGGTCGCCGAGTAGTGGGCAGCGACTTGTTGTGCACTGCGCCCACGCTCGCGCACATCGCGGCGCAGGCGGCGGTCGTAGCAGATGGCGTCCGGTGTATCGACATACACGCAGAGAGCAGAAAGCTCGCGAATCTCCGGCCAGATCAGCGCGAAGATGCCGTCGACCAGCACGAGGCGCGGCTCCTCGATCCGTTCGACCTGCGCCGGTACCCGCGTGTGGGTGGCAAAGTCGTAGCAGGGTCGATCGACTGCCTCGCCCCGGGCAAGCCGGCGCAGGTGCTCAGTCAATAGCTCATGCTCCAGCCGCGCCGGGTGATCGAAGTTTTGCTCGGCACGCTCGGCCGGCAGCAGATGGCTCAGATCGCGGTAGTAGTGATCC
>CAXUDF010000192.1:0-3769 GCA_964249695.1 uncultured Acidobacteriaceae bacterium | reverse complement strand
GGCTGGCCGTGTCGCCGGTGACCTTGACCTCCTGACTTACCGCGCCCGGCTGCAGAGTCACGTTTAGCTCGCGCACCTGGTTCAAGATGAACTCCACCTGGCTGAATACCTGCGTTTCAAACCCCGGAGCTTCAACGCGCAGCGTGTAGGTGCCGGGCTGCACGTTGCTCAGGTTGAACTCGCCTTGCCCGTTTGCCGTGGTGGGTCGGTCTGATCCGTCGCCGGGGTTGACGAGGTGGAGTGTTGCATTGGGCACCACCGCGCCGGCTGTGTCGTTGACGACGCCGCGCAGGCTGCCGCTGATCTGTGCCTGCGACCAGGCGGGTGGAGCGCCCGCATACCCTGCGATCACTGCTGCTGCTACCGATGCGGTCTTGATGTGGAGTAAACGACGATACGTTTGCAAAGCGTGTCTCCTGAATCGAGTGAGGTCAGCCGCGGGTGGACTGCTAGCGCTGCTCTGGAGCGAGCGCGGCGCTTGCTGCCTGGGCCGGCAGGGTCACCGGCTTGGAGCTGGCGAGCAGCAGTGCGTTAAAGAAGAGTTTGTAGGTGCCTTCTGACTGGGCGCGGTACTGCGGCCGAAAGCCGAACAGGATGACGCGGCCTGCGCCCATTGGTTCTTCCGCGATCGCAGCCCGGCCGTTCAGCGCCGTGCCGCCCAGGATCCACCCACTCAACAACGGGTTGTCGCTCGTGTACGAAGCAGGCGCTGTCGCCGCGCCTGACACCGCAAATGCCGGGCTCATCTCGAAAAAGATCGGCAGTGTTTCAGGGGCGCCGAAGCAAATTGGGTCCGTTGGGTCCACCTTCACCTCGAGGATGGAGCCCGGAATATAGAACTGCTTTGGCGGTACGCCGT
Organism: uncultured Acidobacteriaceae bacterium; assembly: GCA_964249695.1. Classification (GTDB taxonomy): domain Bacteria; phylum Acidobacteriota; class Terriglobia; order Terriglobales; family Acidobacteriaceae; genus EB88. Next base: position 2,910 of record CAXUDF010000192.1, on the reverse strand, counting down.
CCAGCACATTGGCAACCGGCGCGTCCTTTTTTGCGTACACGCCCGACGCTCGGTTCAGCGTCACAATGGTGCCGCCTACTTTGGCGAAAGCATCGAGCGCGGCAACACCGTCCGGCCCTAGACCGCCGGTGAACTCGGGCGGCACCTTTGGGCCGGCGTCTTCGTCCCTGCCGGCGCGTCCGGTTGTGATCGCAGCCGGTGAGTTATCCGGTAGAACGATCACGTCGAAGCGGCTGCGCAGGTCGCCCTTGCGGACGTCCGCATCAACCAGGCGTGTATACGGCACGCTATTTTGGTCGAAAATCCAGCGCGTCCAGCCTTCATCAAGCGAGGCTACCCAGCTTTGATACAGGCCGATGCGCGGCTGCTTGACAGCAAGGGCCGCGCCGGCGGGTGCGGCGCTAGCTGCGGTGATGGCGAGTGGGAACTTTGCTGTCAGCGCTTGGAGTTTTGCAGCGAGACCCGGCTGCTGCGGCAGGTAAATGGCGCCCGGCGCGTAGCCGCTGCCGGTGAGCCGGTACGCTTGCACGCCTTTACCGGTCAGGGCGATCAGCGCGTACAAGCTGCTGTTTGAGCGGTCGTCCACCAGGTAGCCGAAGGGCGCTTTTGCGGGCACGGTGGTTGCGGGCAGCGCGGCCTGGGTGACCGGCGCTGTCGCCGCGGTGAATTTATCTTGTACCTCCACCGCGTGCAGCCCGAAGAGCAGCGGCAGTGTTTGCGCTGTTACGTCATAGGGGCGCTGCGGCGGGCCGCCCGGGTACTCCCGCAGGTCCGGGTAATGCTGCACTTCCAAGAGCGTCTTTGCCCACGCGCCAAAGGGCTGCGCCATGCGCACAATGTAGCTGCCCGGCGGAAAGTGCTGCCCGCCGGCGTCAAAGGCCGCAGTCGACGTCTCGACCTCGATTTCGCCCTCGCGCAGGATGTTCACCAGCCGCGCTTCCACGGCAGGGTCGGCCTGGCCCGACGGAAGCACATACGCGTAGGGCGCATCCTTCGGGGCGATCTGGTGCTGCGCCACGGTGTAGTAGTCGCGCAGAAACTTTTCGCGGTCGAGCGCGGCCGTGCGGCTAATGGAGTCAAAGGCCGCCTGCTGGTAGCGCACGATGTCGCCGAGCCGCCAGGTGCCGCCTTTCCAGGGGTCGGGAAAGTTCCACGCCGCGACTTTCGCGTCGTAGCCGATGCCTCGGTCGAGCTTGTCGAACGGGACCTCAATCGGCGTAGCCAGGTTTGCGCTGGCCGACTCGGTCAGCACGCGCAGCGTGTCGTGGTAGCACATGTAGCAGCGCCCCGGCGACCACAGGTCATACACGCCGTGGATCAGCACGCCCTGCCGTCCTTCGCGCGCGACGTCATAGGCCATCGACGAGCCGAGCGCATTCATCGACTGCTGTAGCAGCGGGTCCACGTTCGGGTCGATCGGGTCAACCCAGGGCGGCATGTACATGCGCGGCCCATACGCGCCCATCTGGTGAAGGTCGTACAGCGCCTGCGGGTGGTACCCGTTCAACACCTTGTCCACCAGCAGCCGCGTCTCCACCTGCGTCAACCCGTACCAGTCGCGATTGTCATCGTGGCCCACGTACTTGTGGTAAAGCACCACCGGGCTGCTGCCTTCGTACGGTGTCCCCAGGTATTTCTTGTACCAGTCAACGACCAGCTGCTGGCCGTCCGGGTTGAGCGACGGCACTAGCACCACGATCACGTTTTGCAGGATCGCCTGCGTGTCCGGGTCGTTCGCAGTGGCCAGCTTGTAGGCAAACGCAGCAGCGCTTTGCGAACTCGCGATCTCGGTTGAGTGAATGTTGCAGGTGACGACCAGGATTATCTTGCCGCGCGCTATCAGCTTTGCAGCTTCGTCCGGCGCGGTCGCGCGCGCGTCAGAAAGCTTCTGCGTGATGGCTTTGTACTCGGCAAGATGCGCGAGATTGTCGGGCGAGGAGATAGTCAGCGCGATGTAGGGGCGGCCTTCTGTCGTTTTGCCCAGCTCCTCGAAATGAACGCGGTCGCTCCCTGTGCCGAGCGTGCGAAAGTAGCCGACCAGCTGCGTCCAGTCCGCAAGTTTGCGGTCTGTGCCTGGTGCAAAACCGAACTGCTGTTCCGGAGAAGGGATGGCGCCGCCGGGTGCGGCAAATGCCGGCATGCCGGCAAGCGCAACGCTTAAAACAAGTCCCAGAAACTTCATGGGTACTCTCCAGATTCGGTGAGCCGTTTGGTAAAGCTTCGCTGCTGGAAGCAGCCGGGGGAGTACGCGCTGGCTAAAAGAAGGAGCTTCCTGCGGCAGAAGAGCGGGATGGAGTGAAGCGATGCTCGCTACCGGTGTTGCTGTGGAAGGGTGGCACTCTCTCCTTGCAACTGCGCGTACGCGAAGGTTCGCGTTAGCAGCAACAACACAGACAACAGGAGGAAGTTCGCGCCGGCATGGACAGTTTGTAACACAAAGGCGTTAGCTCATCAAACAGACTGCAGGCTGTCCAAGTCCCGCCCTAGGCCATCAAAAGGCAGCAGGCCAGTCGATCAGTTCAAGCAGCTCCGGGTAGTACAGCGCGTAGCGAACCGCCAGCAACACGCTGCCTGCGTTGAGCGGCACTGTGCCTGCGGCTGCTAGGACTCGGCCGTAAGCCTCCAGCTGCGGGCCGTAGAAGAGCTGCTGTTCGCGCCGCCATGCGTCGTGAGCCTCCGGAAAAGAGGTCCTGTTCCATGCAGAGTTCTTGTGGGACTCGCGGGAAAGCGACGGCAATCTAGAGATTTTCGACACCGACGAGGCTGTAGAGGTGATAGATCCCTTGATCCTGGGCGGCCACCAAACGGATAGATAGACTCTCGCTCAGTCGACGGTGAGCTTTTGGCTTAGAGCGATCAGAGCTCGTGGTCCCTCAAGAGCGTCCATGGTGGCGCTGCTCAGAGGAGAGC
>CAXUDF010000191.1:0-3973 GCA_964249695.1 uncultured Acidobacteriaceae bacterium | reverse complement strand
AGCTGGCTCCACGAGGCATGGATGTAGCTGTCAATCGGCGGGTGCGCCTGTATCTGCGCGGTCGCATGGAGCCGGTGCGCAGCGTGGAGCGCGAAGAATACCCCGCCCGCCACGGCTACGAGCGAACCGGCCGTCCACGTGCGCTTTTGCCTCCGATCACTCATCGCTTTGTTTGGCTCCCTCATAGCCATCGCCATCGTATCTGAGCGCGCCGACCTGTGGCTGGCGCTCGTATACTTCGAATCAGCATGCATCTCGAGCGCATCCTCGCAACCACCCGCGCCATCGTCGCTGAGCGCAAGCGCGCGGCTGACTACGCCGCGCTGGAAGCCGCGGCTGCCGCGCACACCCCGCGCGGGTTTGCGCGCGCGCTTCACACCGCTGCCGCGGCCGGCCCGGCCATTCTCGCCGAGATCAAGAAAGCCTCACCGTCCAAAGGCCTCATCCGCCCCGACTTCGACCCGCCCACGCTCGCCCGCCAGCTGCGGCAGGGCGGGGCCGCCGCCCTGTCCGTGCTCACTGACGAACCGTTCTTCCAGGGCAGCCTTGACTATCTCCAGCAGGCGTCCGAAGCAAGCGGCCTGCCTTGCCTGCGCAAGGACTTTATCGTCGATCCGTTTCAGATTCTGGAAGCGCGTGCATACCGCGCCGACGCCATCCTGCTGATCGCCGCCGCGCTCACCGACGCGGAGCTTGCGGCCTTGACAGCCCGCGCGCACGAGCTTGCGCTGGACGTGCTGTGCGAGGTCCACACGGCGGCGGAGCTCGGGCGCGTGCGCGATCTCGGCTGCGACGCCTACGGCATTAATAATCGCGACCTGGTCACGTTTGAGGTCCGGCTTGAAACCTCGCTCGACCTGGCCGCGGCACTACCCGCCGGGGCCGTGCACGTGGCCGAAAGCGGCATCACCTCCCGCGCCGACATTGACCGGCTCCGCGCCGCGGGCTTTCACGCTTTCCTGATCGGTGAGTCGCTGATGCGGCAGCCCGATCCCGGGGTGGCGCTTGCCGCCTGGCTCGCCGAACCGGCACTTGCAGCCCCGGCGCATGGAACCTCGACGCTCGCAGCGGCCCGGTAAGCGCGCATGTGGATCAAGATTTGCGGAACCACCACTCTCGAAGACGCGCAGCTCGCCGTGGATGCCGGGGCTAATGCGCTGGGCTTTATCTTTGCCCGCAGCCCTCGCGAGATCACGCCCGCCCAGGCCGGCGCCATCACCGCGCAGCTGCCCACGCACATCGAGCGCTATGGGGTCTTCGTTCGTCCTGCCTTTGAGCAGGTGCTTTTGACCGTTGAGACCGCAGGCCTGACCGGCGTACAGCTGCACGCGACCGACGATCCGACGCTCGCGGCCCGCCTGCGCGGGCACTACAGCGCTCTGTGTGCTGAGCAGCCTGGCCGCAAGCGACTCGCGCTGCTGCGGGTGCTGCATCTACCCGCGGCCGGAGCACAGGGCTTGCCAGCCGAGACTCTGGAAACGCAGCTCGCACAGCTCAGCGCCGATCACTCGGTGGACGCGCTGCTGATCGACTCGCGAACCGCTGAAGCGGAGGGCGGCACCGGGCTGCGCTTTGACTGGCAGCAGGCCAGCGGATCGTTCCTGCGGGCGGCTCCGCACCTGCGCCTGATTCTCGCTGGCGGCCTTGAGCCAGGCAACGTCGCCGAGGCGATCAGTACGCTCCGGCCCTGGGGCGTCGATGTGGTGACCGGCGTGGAAGCCTCGCCCGGACGCAAGGACCCCCGCAAACTTCGCGCGTTCGTTGATCGCGCTCGTGCAACGGCGCGGGCGCTCCACTCGCCGGCAGCGGCGCGCGCCTAAGCGCCGTCTGCGAATCTGCTAAGCTGCGCAGCTAGGCCTGCAACTGCGTCACATCCTTTTGCTTCCAGGTACCCCAACGTGATCCGACTCCTGCTCACCCTGCTGCTGCTCTCGCCCGCGCTCGCTTTTACGGTGGACGTACCTGCGCAAACGCCCGCGCATGCAACCGGAACCGTACACACTCCGGATGTCGAACTCGGCTACGAAACCTTCGGCCAGAAGAGCTCAAACGTCGGCGGCACCCTGCCGGTACTGGCCGTCAACGGCGGCCCGGGCCTGTCCCACGTCTACATGCTCCAGAACGACATGTGGCAGCGCATCGCCCGCAAGCGCCTGGTGGTTTTCTACGACCAGCGCGGCACCGGCGCCTCCAAACACGTGCGCCCCGGCGCTCCGCAAACGATGGACGCGCAGGTTGCGGACCTGGAAGCAGTGCGCGCGCGGCTTGCCTTGGACAAGGTAGCGCTGGTCGGCGACTCCTACGGCGGCCTGCTCGCGATGGCCTACGCCGCGGCGCACCCGGAGCACGTGGCACGGCTGGTGCTGTCTGACTCGGCCGCGCCTGCGTGGAAGAGTATGGTGCACCTGCTGCCGCAAGTTTTTCCCGATATCGAGCAGGAGGACGCCGCGGAGGAAAAGCGCCTCGGTGGGACGACCGATGCAGCCGCGCGCGCGAGCCTGCGCAATCACTTCCGCATGATCTTCTACTCGCCGGCAAAGCGCGACGCGTACATGGCGCATATGGGCGATCTGGGCTTTGAGCCCGCTGTCTCGGACGCAGTTTCGAAAGCCACCGCCGACATCGATCTGACGCCGAAGCTCGCCGGCTTTCACTTCCCAACATTGGTGATCAGCGGCCGCTACGACATGAACGTTGCCCCGCTGACCGCCTGGAACATGGCTCACGCCATTCCGGGGGCGAAGCTGGTCTTTTTTGAGCAGAGCGGCCACCTGCCCTCCTACGAAGAGCCGGAGCGGTACCAGGCGGTGCTGGAGAGCTTCCTGAACGGAAACTAAGCAGCAGGATGCCGCGCGAGCGCGTCTGGTAATAGGACATAGGTAACTGAAGAGTCGTTGCGAGAGCACTCGGCATCGAGTAGCGTAAGACTCGGTACGGAGAACGCATGTCTGCATTGCTCAGCACGCCCGCGATCGCAGGCTACAGCTTTGATGTCGCCCCGGACCTGGCAAACCCGGCCGAACGGGAGCGATTGACCGCAAGCGCCCTGCGCGCCTTCTTCCGCATTACAGAAAAGTGGGCGCTGACCGAAGCCCAGAAACGCGCCCTGCTTGGCGGTGTTTCCTCCTCCACGATCCACGCCTGGCGCACACGCCCTGAAGAACAGCGGCTCAACCAGGACACCCTGGTCCGCATCTCGCTCGTCATCGGCATCTACAAGGCCCTGCACATCTTTTTCGGCGACCAATGGTCCGACCGCTGGGTCACCCTTGGCAACCGCGGGTCGCTTTTCGGGGGCGCGCCGCCGATTGACTACATGGCACGCCACGGGCAGCCCGGCATGGTCAACGTCCGCAGGGTCCTCGATGCTGCGCGTGGCGGCCACTAAGCCCCTTTGCCGCCTGAACTCACTCCGCGCCCCCCTCGCCGCTTTTTCTCGCAGGAAGCGCTGCATCGCCTGATTCCTTCGCTCTTCAGCGAGCAGGGGAGCGTTCTTGCTGCTATCGCCGATGACGAACAGATGCTGGCCGACATCATCCTGCTGGACGGCGCGACCAACGACCGTGTGCAGGGCGAGCACGCCGGCCTGCCCGGCATCAGCACCTTCGAGCTTGTCTACGGCATCCCGAACGCCCGCATTATCAATGCCGCTTTCACGCACGCTAATCCTGAAGGTTCACGCTTCAACGATGGGGAGCGCGGCGCCTGGTATTGCGCGCCTGAGCAGGAAACCTCGCTGGCAGAGGTTGCGTTCCACAAGGCGCGCCGGCTCGGGGAGATTGTAGTGCCCGGCGTGCCCGGCGAGCGCCCAGACCGCGACTCGACCACCTACGACGATTGGCTCACCGATCTCCGCACGGAGCTGCACGTGCTTGAGCCTGTAAACGCGTGGATCGAGTATCTGCGGCCCGAGCCGGTACCCGCCTGCTACGCCGCGCCGCAGCGGCTCGCGCGGGAGCTGCTCCTTGAGCGC
>CAXUDF010000190.1:0-4003 GCA_964249695.1 uncultured Acidobacteriaceae bacterium | reverse complement strand
TACGACGACTTTATCCGCACCACCGACGAGCGGCACAAGCGCGGCGTGCGCAAGCTGTGGAACGTGCTCCGGGAGCGCGGCTTTCTGTACAAGGGCACCTACACGGGCCAGTATTGCGTGTTTGACGAGTTGTACGTCGAGGCCGGCCCGGGTGCGCCGTGCCCGGACTGCGGCCGCCCGACCGAGACGGTCAGCGAAGAGAACTATTTTTTCAAGCTGTCGGCGTTTGAGAATCGTTTGCTGGCGCTGTATGCCGAGCAGCCGGAGCTGATTCAGCCGGAGTCGCGCCGGAATGAGGTGCTCGCGTTTGTCCGCACCGGTTTGCGCGATTTGTCGGTGTCGCGCACCGGGTTCCGGTGGGGCATTCCGGTGCCGGGCGATGAGTCGCACGTGATCTATGTGTGGCTGGACGCGCTGGCGAACTACATTACTGCGCTCGGCTACGGAGCGGGCCCGGATGGCGAGGATGAAGAGCTGTTTCAGAAGTTCTGGCCGGCGCAGTACCACATCATCGGCAAGGAGATTTCGCGCTTCCATTGCGTGTACTGGCCCGCGTTTTTGCTGGCAGCCGGGCTGCCGCTGCCGAAGGCGGTGGTCGCCCACGGATGGCTGCTGTTTGAGCAATCCAAGATGTCGAAATCGCGTGGGAATATCGTGCGCGCGGAGACGATTCTGGCGGTGCTCGGGGCGGATGCACTGCGGTACTTTCTGCTGCGCGAGATTGTGTTTGGGCAGGATGGAAGCTTCTCGTTCGACGCGCTGGTGCAGCGGTACAACGCGGATTTGGCGAACGGGTATGGGAACCTGGTGAGCCGCACGCTCGCGATGATTGTGAAGTATTTCGATGGGGTCGTGCCGGACGGCGCGTCTGACCCGCTGACGAAAGAGCAAGCGCGTAAAACAAGCGAAGCTTTTGCGAGCGAGTTCAAAGGATTGAACTTCTCAAAAGCTCTCGAAGCCGCCTGGTCCTACATCACCAGCGTAGACGGCTACCTAAGCGCGCATACTCCGTGGAAGCGGCCTGCGCACATCTCGGAAGAGCATGAAGCGCAGTGGCGTTCAAGCATCCTCTACACCGCAGCCGAGGCCATCCGTGTCATCACGGCCCTCGTCTACGCTGTCATCCCGGACGCAGCCGCCAAAGTATGGGCGCAGCTTGGCCTCGGCGACATCCAACACAGCATCAAGCAGGCCGACCTCCAGCATCTGAGCTGGGGCGGGCTCCAGCCCGGGACGCGCCTCGGCACGCTCGGCCCGGTCTTCCCACGCGCGGACAAGGATGCCGCCGAAACGATGCAAGCCATGGAACAGGAAAACGCAGCAGCCGCCCGCACGACCGGCCCAATCAATGCCAGCCCGACCACGCCTGAGATCGTAGCAGCTCCGGCCGATCCCGCCTCTGCCTCCCTCTCGTCGGTGCTTCCGAACGTCCCGGTATCGCCGGCGGCCGCGCTGGCCAATCCGCCGGCGCCTGCTCAAAACAACGCAGAGCCGATCGCCCCGCTGCCTATCGCGGCCTTCGAGCCGGGGTTGGTCGCCCTGGAAGACGCGGCCCTGGTCGGCCAGATCAACGCGCCTGCGCCGATCGAGGTCGTCACGACAGAGATCCCCGCGAAACCGGACGCCCTGCCGCAGATCACCATTGACGACTTCCTGAAGGTCGAGCTGCGGGTCGCACAGATCGTGGTCGCCGAGCGCGTGCCCAAAGCCGACAAGCTGCTCCGGCTTGAGGTCGACCTGGGCTACGAGCGCCGGCAGATCCTGGCCGGTATCGCCGAAACCTACGCGCCCGAGTCGCTGATCGGCCGCAAGGTCGTCATCGTCGCCAACCTAGCCCCGCGCAAGCTGCGCGGCTTTGAGTCAAACGGCATGATCGTCGCCGCGTCGCTCGGCGAGCAGGGCAAACCTTCGCTCGCCGGCTTTCTCGACCACGTCGAACTCGGTGCGCGTCTCAAGTGAGCGCGCGGGCGGCGTTAAGGGAGAAAAAACCTGCTCGTTGACTCGCACGCGCACCTGGATCACGAGCGCTTCGCGGAAGACCGCGACGCGCTGCTGCGGCGCGCCTGGAACGGCGGAGTGCGTACCATTCTGTCGATCGGCATTGGCGATGGGCCGGACACCATGGACGGTGCGCTGCGGCTGGCGCGTGCCTACCGCGACAAGCCGGACACTCCGCGCATCTTTGCGACCGCGGGCATCCACCCGCAGGAAGCCGCGCAGTGCGACGCCGCCGCGCTTGCAAAGCTGGACGCGCTGCTTGGGGAGCCGGAGGTGCTGGCCTGCGGCGAGATCGGCCTCGACTTCTACCACCAGGACAATCCGCCTGTCGCCGTGCAGCGCGAGGCGTTCCGCGCGCAGATGGAGCTTGCGGCGCGCCACGGCAAGCCCATCGTGATCCATTGCCGTCCGGGCGAGGCTTTCGGCGAGGAGGCCGACGCGTGGGAGCAGACGCTCGCCATGCTGGAGGAGCACTGGCGGCCTGAAACGCGCGCCGGAGACGGCCGGGCCGGCATCCTGCACTGTTTTTCAGGCGAGCGCAGCCACGCCGACCGGGCTCTCGCACTCGGCTTCCTGATTTCCTTCGCCGGCAACGTGACTTATCCAAGCGCGGCGGCTCTGCGCCAGGTAGCGGCCGGCGTCCCCGTCGACCGCTACCTGGTGGAGACCGACTGCCCGTTTCTTGCGCCCGTGCCCGAGCGCGGCAAGCGCAACGAGCCGGCGCTGGTGAGGCAGACTGCTGAGCTCATGGCGCAGGTGCGCGGCGTGTCGCTGCAGGCACTTGCCGAACAAACAACCGAGAACTTTTATCGACTTTTCCATGGGACTTCATAGGCTGGCGCCGCCCGGGCCGACCCCGAAAGGCCAGCCCACCGCTTTACACGCATAATAAAAGTTGAGAGAGCACTGTACGAGGACCCATGGCTGCCGATAACTCCTTTGACATCGTTTCGAAAGTGGAAGTACAGGAAGTCAAGAATGCGATCGATCAGGCGACGAAGGAAATCAACGCCCGCTTCGATCTAAAGGACTCCAAATCGACCATCAAGCTGGAGGGGGACGAAAAGTCGCTCGAACTCGCCTCCGCCGACAGCTACAAGCTCGAGGCGGTGACGCAAATCCTTGAGCAGAAGCTGATCAAGCGCGGTATTTCCATCAAGTCGCTCGAGTACGGCAAGGTCGAACCGGCAGCAAACTCGAGTGTGCGCCAGAAGGTCACGCTCAAGCAGGGCATCGCGACCGAGAAGGCGAAGGAGATCGTCAAGCTCGTCAAGGATTCCAAGAGTAAGGTGCAGGCAACAATCCAGGGAGAGACAGTCCGCATCACCGGCAAGGATCGCGATACTCTTCAGGAGACGATTGCCCTGCTCAAGAAGCATGAGTTTGGGATTGATATGCAGTTTACGAACTTCCGCTCGAACTAGAGCGCTCGATCCAGAAGCACAGCCGTCATGTTGTTTGCGGTGCAGAAGCCGGTTTCGACGCCGGGCGGTACATTGCGGCATCAGTAGGGCAGGAGCATCCTTGGGTACAGCAGCGATAGCAACGGCGAAAGAGGTGTTCGACCTCCTCAACGACGATCTCCAGGCGATTGAGCGGGAGTTCGGCCGGGATGCCGTTTCCAATGTTGCTGCCATTACGGAAATTGCCGACTACCTGAGAGAAAGCGGCGGCAAGCGCATCCGCCCTTCCCTGCTGCTGCTGGCCTGCCGCAGCCTCGGCTACTCTGGCTCGGCGATGCATCGCCTGGGCGCGGTCATCGAGATGGTGCATACCGCGACTCTGGTCCATGACGACATCATCGACGGCGCGGAACTGCGGCGCGGACGGCCATCGCCCAACACCACGTGGGGCAACTCGCGCTGTGTGCTAGCCGGCGACTGGCTCTACATGCAGGCATTTCGCATCGCGCTGGACGAGCGCAACTTTCGCGTGCTGGAGCTGCTGATCGGCCTGACCCAGGTCATGGTGGAAGGCGAGCTGCTGCAGACCGAAAAGCTGGGCC
>CAXUDF010000189.1:0-4034 GCA_964249695.1 uncultured Acidobacteriaceae bacterium | reverse complement strand
GTCATGCCGGCTTACCCTTCCACCATCTCCCGGTCCAGCGCGTGCTGCAGCAGCGTGTCCAGCGACACCACCTCCAGCGCGGACTCGTGCGTGGCGGCAAGCACAATCGGCGGAGCCGCGCCGTGGCGCTCGGCCTCGGCCCAGCGCATTACGCACAGGCACCACGGATCGCCGGCATGGAGGCCCGCAAAGCCCGGCCGCGGCGTGATCAGGTCGTTTCCGCGCGCTTTTGAGAACTCCAAGAATTCGTCCGTCACCACGGCGCACACGACATGCACACCGAAGTCGTCCGGGCCCGTGTCGCAGCAGCCGTTGCGGTAAAAGCCGGTCATGGGGTCCTTGCCGCAGGTTTCGAGCGCGCCGCCCAGCACATTGCGCGCGCTGCTTGTTTCCTTCACTTCACGTTCAGCCATTGCCCGCTCCTCCCGTTCGGCTGCCCTGGGCTACTCTCGTCCCAGGGGAGCCTCTTCGATGACGCCGTTTGTACTCGCACCCACCAAGCCGCTCGACCAGATGAACCGCCTCGGGGATATGGGACGCTTCCCGCCGCTCGTGCATGCCGGCGCAACGCTCAACATCCTGCTGACGATCGCGGTCACCCTGGTCGTCTTTGCCCACTTTGGTGCGCTGCCGTGGGCGCTTCCCTGCTGGATTGCCGTGGTGCTTGTGCTGAATGTGATGCCCGTTGTGGCTTTGCGTGCTGCGGGCTGGCGCATGGGCGCACCCTACCCCCCTGTGGAGCGCATGAACTTCGGCGGCGACCAGCATCGCTTTCCCAACTGGGTGTATCTGGCAGCCTCGGCCAACATGGCTTTCTGGATTTCCATTGCCTGGTGCGCGTACAGCGTGCTGCCGCCCTCCGCCGCGCTGCTGGGCACGCAGGCGCTGGCGCTGGTGTGCACCTTTGCGCCAGTGTGGCTGCGGCCCCTGCGCAGGCAAGCGTGACCCCGCTGCTGCGCATGGCGGCGGTGGACTACCTGAACCCGGCGCCGCTGATGTGGAACTTTGAGCACGCGCCGATGGCGGACGCGCTTGAAGAGCGCTACGCGATCGAGCGCATGACGCCGGCCGAGTGCGCCGCCGCTCTCGGCTCCAATCAGGCGGAGCTTGGGCTGATCCCGATCGGGGCGTACGCCGCGCTGCCCGGACTTGCAGTCGTACCCGGCTGCGCCATTGCTTCGCTCGGCGCCATCCGCTCGCTGCTGCTGGTGTACCGGACGGCTGGTGAGTGCGAAACCGGAGCAGGCGAAACCGGGCAGGAGCCTGACCTGCAACTGCCGGATGCGGCGGAGCTTGCCCGCATCCGCACCGTCGCGCTCGATACCTCCTCGCGCACCACGGCGCTGTACACCCAGATCCTGTTTCGCCGCTTCTGGGGGCACACGCCGCGCTTTACAACGCAAGCGCCCGAGCTCGACGGCATGCTCCGCGCTGCCGATGCAGCCGTGGTCATCGGCGACCCCGCCCTGCTGCTGCTGCGCGACCGCGCTGAGCGCTTCCGGCGCACCGGCGAGCCCTTGCGCTACCTCGACCTGGGCTACGCCTGGCGTCAGGCGACCGGTACGCCCTGGGTTTCGGCGGTATGGGCGGTGCGGGAAGCGGGCGTCTCCTCGCTCACCCGCAGCGAACGCACTCAGATTGTCAGTGATCTGCAAAAGTCGCGCGACGCCGGGCTCCGGCACATCCCGGAGCTGGTGCGCGAGTGGGCCCCGCGGCTAAGACTGCAGCCCGCAATCATTGAGCAGTACCTCACCCGCAACATCTACTACCAGCTTGACGAGCAGGTCATCACCGGGGTGGAACGCTTTTTCACTGAGGCACACGCGCTCGGGCTTCTGCCAGAGCAGCCGGCGGTGCGCTGGTTTGCGCCGTAAGCCGCCGATGGGAACCTCGAGCGGCTGGGAATAGCTTGTTTGCGACGCGAAGCGCCCTCCCGGCTTCCAACTAGCTGACATGTTCCCGCCCAGCCTTGCATCAGTCCTTCTTCTGCTCCAGAACGCCGCCTCCGGCGCCTCCTCGTCCAAGCACGCGGCGCACATTCCGCCGTGGCTCATCCATCTCGGGCTGCCGGGGCTGTTTGTGGTCTCGCTGCTTGATGCGGCCGTCATCCCCCTGCCGCTGCCGGGCTCGACCGACGTGCTGCTGCTGCTCATTGCTGCCCAGCACGGCGAACATCCCGCTGTGCTTGCCGCCATCGCCACCGTGGCCAGCGTGCTGGGCGGCTACACCACTTGGCGCGCCGGGCAAAAAGGCGGCGAAGCCATGCTTGCCCACTTCGTTCCCAAACGCATGCGCAAGTCCGTCACCCGCTGGATGCGGGGGCACGGCTTTGCGACTGTCTCGGTCAGCGCCCTGCTGCCGCCGCCCGTCCCCCTTATGCCCCTGCTGCTGGGCGCGGGCGCGCTCGGCGCCAAGCGCAAGCACTTCCTCTCCGCATTTTTCCTGGCTCGCGGCATACGCTACAGCTTTGTCGCCTCCATCGGTGCCGTGTACGGCCCGCGCGTGCTGCGCGTCTGGAACCAGTACCTCGCCAACTGGTCCGCCGCCATCCTGTGGACGTTCCTGGGCCTACTCGTCGCCGCCATCGCCTTCGGCTTCTGGCAATACCGCCGCCAGCAGCGCAGCTGGCGCGCCGAGCAGCGCGCTACGGCGGAAGCCGCGGCCTAAAACAAACCGCCTACGCGGCTGGCGGCCCTTTCAGGGCGCGTACTCGTTTGAGAAGCAAGGCGGGGGTAATTCTCCCGCCTTGCTTCTCAAAGTAAAACGCCGCGTGAGCGGCCGCCTCCTGCGCAGGGGGTCTTGCTTTAGTCGATCTCCCAGCGCAGCAGCGTGGCGCCGGCGGTGAAACCGGCGCCGACGCTGGCCAGCAGGACCATGTCGCCGCGTTTGAGCTTGCCTTCTTTGCGGGCGGTGCCCAGCGCGAGCGGGACGGTGGCGGCGATGGTATTGCCGTAGCGGTCAATGTTGATCAGCACGCGGTCGAGCGGCATATCCAGGCGCTGCGCGGTGGACTCGATGATGCGCCGGTTGGCCTGGTGCGGGATGAAGCAGGCGAGGTCGCGGCCGACAAGGCCGTTGCGGGTGAGGACTTTTTCCGCAATCTCCGCCATTTTGCGCACGGCAAACTTGTACACCGTTTGCCCGTCCTGGTGCACGAAGTGGTCTTTTCCGGCAACGGTGGCCGCGCTTGCCGGCATCAGGCTGCCGCCGGCAGGAAGCCTCAGCGCCATGGCACCCGAGCCGTCAATCTCGTGCGCATAGTCCATCATGCCTTCTTCGCCGGCACCGGTCGGCTCCAGCAGAACCGCGCCCGCACCATCGCCGAACAGGATGCACGTGCTTCGGTCGGTCCAGTCGATCATGGAGCTCATCGTGTCTGCACCGATTACCAGAACCATGCCCTGCGCGCCGCTCTCGATCAGCTTGGCACCGACCTGCAGCGCGTAGAGAAAGCCTGAGCAGGCCGCGCCCAAATCAAAGCCCCACGCGTGGTGCGCGCCGATCTTCTCCTGCACCAGGCACGCCGTCGCCGGGAACGGCATGTCGGGGCTGACCGTCGCCACGATGATGACTTCGACCTCTTCCGGAGAGATGCCGCGGTCGGCAAGGCAGAGCCGCGCAGCTTCCGCCGCAAGGTCGCTCGTGGCGACGCCGGGGTCCACCAGGTGACGCTCCCGGATGCCGGTCCGCTCCACGATCCACTCATCGGAGGTGTCGACCATCTTTTCCAGATCGGCATTGGTCAGCACGCGCGGTGGTACATAGGTGCCGGTCGCGGTAATCTTCGCCCGCCGGTTGGTCTCGGGAATCGGGCGATTGGATGGGTCCAGGGTCAATGCACTCTCCAGGCCAAGAAGGCTCGCTCGTCCGTAAACGCCGAGTCATTGCCTTGATTGTCTCTGAGGGGAAGCACCCTGTCGAATGACGGGATTTTGTACCGGGGGACCTGCTGCGCACGCACGAGCCCGTTGCCGTTGCTTCCTTCCGGACCTGGCGGGGTTGGCGGGATTGCGCCGCGCAGGGCCCGGCACAGC
>CAXUDF010000188.1:0-4069 GCA_964249695.1 uncultured Acidobacteriaceae bacterium | reverse complement strand
CCCCTAAGCCGACCGGTCCCTGGATGAACACGAGTCTTTCGCCCGACCAGCGGGCCGATCTCCTGATCAAGCAGCTCACGCTCGATGAAAAGATCCAGCTGCTGCACGGCACGGGCTCGCCCGGCTTTGGGCCGCAAAATCCGCTGGAGCGCGACTCGGACGGGGGCGCCGGCTACGTGCCCGGCTTGCCGCAGTACGGCATTCCGCCGATCCAGATGGCCGACGCCGCTTACGGCGTCACGCGGTCCAGCTACAACGGCCGCTACTCGACCGCGCTGCCGAGCACGCTCGGCGCGGCCGCCAGCTGGGATCCTGCGGCCGCCCAGCAGTACGGCACGCTGATTGCCACCGAGCTGCGCGACCAGGGCTACACCATGTCGCTGGGCGGCGGCACCAACTTGACACGGGAGCCGCGCGACGGGCGCACCTTCGAGTACCAGGGCGAGGACCCGCTGCTGGCCGGCACCATGGTCGGCAACGTGATGAAAGCCGAGCAGGCCCTCCATATCATCGGCGACATCAAGCACTACGCCGTGAACGATCAGGAAAGCGGGCGCGACGCGGTCAACGCGATCCTTTCAGAGCGGGCCATGCGCGAAACGGACCTGCTCGCCTTCCAGATCGGCCTCAAGATTTCGGACGCGCAGGCGGTTATGTGCTCCTACAACCGCGTCAACGGCGACTACTCGTGCGAAAACCAGTTCCTGCTGAACGACGTGCTGAAGCACGACTGGAAGTTCCCAGGCTTCGTGGTCTCCGACTGGGGCGGCACCCACTCGACTGTAAAAGCCTCACACGCCGGGCTCGACAACGAAGAGCCGGCAAGCTCATTTTTCGGCGACCCGCTCAAGGCAGCCGTGCAGGGGGGCCAGGTGTCACAGGCCGAGCTCGACGACCACGTCCACCGCATGCTCCGGGCCGAGTTCGCGGTTGGCCTGGTCGACGACCCGCCGCGGAAGCAGGTAGTCAATCCGCCGGCGGGGCTCGCGATCGCAAAACAGCTCGAAGAGCAAAGCATCGTTCTGCTGCGCAATGACGGAAACCTGCTGCCGCTCGACCGCGGGCGGATTCGCTCGATCGCGGTCATTGGCCAGCATGCTGATGTCGGCATGATTACCGGCGACGGCTCCGCGCGCGTGGACCCGCCGGGCGGCAATGCGATTGCGAAGAAGGGGCAAAAGACAGATTGGCACGAAGGTTTGTGGTTCCCCGACGCGCCGCTCGCTGCCATCACAGCCATGGCGCCGGAAACCAAGGTCAGCTTCGATGATGCGTCCGACCCGGCCAAGGCAGCAGCCGCGGCCAAGGGGGCCGACGTTGCGCTCGTTTTTGTGCACCAGTTCACGAGCGAAGGCATGGACCTGAAAACCCTCGAGCTTTCCGGCAATCAGGATGCGGTGATCGAGGCGGTTGCCGCGGCGAACCCACACACGGTCGTCGTGCTGGAAAACGGCTCGCCCGTGTTGATGCCGTGGGTCGACAAGGTAGCCGGCGTGGTGGAGAGCTGGTATGCAGGTTCGGCCGGCGCCGATGCAGTGGCCGCAGTGCTGTTTGGCGATGCGAATCCTTCGGCAAAGCTGCCGCTGACCTTCCCGCTCAGCGACGCCGACCTGCCGCACCCGCAGATCACGATGCCGCCGCCTGAGTCGCGGGGTGACTTTGTCAAGGACCGCGAGCAGGCCGCGCGGCGCATCATGGCCGGTTTGCCAACCTTCCCCATGCACTACGACGAGGGCCTGAAGGTCGGCTACAAGTGGTACGACGCTGAAAATAAGAAGGTGCTGTTTCCCTTCGGCTTCGGCTTGTCGTACACCACCTACAGCTATAGCGGCTTCCACGTGGACAACGGCGGGACAGCCGTGCGCATGACCATCAAGAACACCGGCAGCCGCGCCGGCGCGGAGATTGCCGAGGTGTACGCAGCCCTGCCTGCCACGGCACAGGAGCCGCCGAAGCGCCTCGTCGGCTTCGCCAAGATCATGCTGCAGCCGGGCGAGGAGCGGGAGGTTTCGATCGAGCTCCCGAGAGAGCGCTTCCAGATATGGGACGAAGCGAAACATGGCTGGACGGTCGTTCCTGGGCAGTACACGCTGATGGCCGGCCCTTCCTCACAGGACCTGCCGCTGAAGGAGACAGTGAAGCTGTAAGCAGTCGCGACCAGCAAAGCGTAGGACGGTCAGGCTGTAGTGATCCGAGTCAGATGTCCCTGCTCGGGTTGATTCTCGCAGGTGAAAACCGCCGGCGGCATCGTAACGGTTGGTGGAGGTAGGATATGCGCAAAATATCGAGTCTCATTCTTGCGGCGATCATGTGTTCCGCCGTCGTACTCGCGCAGCATGGCGGCGGTGGCGGTGAACATGGCGGTGGAGGCGGCGGTCACGTCGGCGGCGGCTACGTCCCGCAGCACGGACCTGAGGAGCATGGCGGCGGCGGACCCAACTTTGGCGGCGGCGGTAACAACCACGGGGGCGGAGGCTATGGCGGCGGAGGCGGCGATCGCCACTTCAATGACTTTGGCGGGCACCCTGACGCTCCGCACGTCCACGACAACGGGCAATGGATCGGGCACCAGGGCGGCGATGCGCATTACCATCTGGACCAGCCCTGGTCTCACGGGCACTTCCCCGGGCAGTTTGGCCCAAGCTACGTCTACCGGCTCGGCGGCGGCGGCCCCAACCGCTTCTTCTTCAACGGCTTTTCCTTTGGCGTGGCACCCTACGATCTGGGTTACGTGAACAATTGGAACTGGGGCGCCGATGACGTGGTGTTGTACGACGACCCGGATGATCCAGGCTGGTACCTGGCCTACAACCCGCGGCTGGGCACCTACGCGCACGTGCAGTATTACGGCCGTTAGCACTGCGCAGTAGCCAGAATACGGACGGGCCCTGAGGCTCGTCCGCTCCCTTGTTTTCTAGCGAACTACTGCAGTGCGAGGTTTGGACGCGGCAGCACGTCAAGATCCAGCAGCTCGACCTCGGGCGTCCAATGCCCGGCGCAGACCGGCTCATCGCAAAGCAGCGCAGTGCTGAGATACTTCTTGTTGTCATCCGGGAACACGGTCGCTACGACCGGCTCATCCGCACCTTGGCTGTGCAAACGCTCGGCTGCCTGGATCGCCGCCAGAAAATTACATCCTGAGGAAATGCCCAGACCCAGACCCAGCGTCGAGGCAAGCTTGCGCGCCATCAGGATCGAGTCGCCGTCTGACACCTGCAGAATGCCGTCGAGCTCCGGCCTGCGAACGATCGCCGGGATGAACTCGTCGGAGATGCCTTGGATGCGGTGCGAGCCGACCTTGTGGCCGGTGCTCATCGTGGGCGATTCGGCAGGCTCCACCGCCCAGACCAGGGTCTCGGGTGAATGCTCCCGCAGGGCGTGAGCTACGCCCATCACGGTCCCACCGGTGCCCACGCCCGCGACAAACGCATCGAGCGTAAGGCCGCGCAACTGCGCCAGCAGCTCCGGCGCGGTGCCGAGCCGGTGCGCGTCCACGTTGGCCTGGTTTTCAAACTGCTGTGGGAGGAACACACTTGCGTCTTTGGAATCGCAATCGGCCCGCATCTGCTCTGTGCGGCGGATCGAGCCAAGAAAACCGCCCTCCTCCCGCGATATGAGGCATATCTCAGCCCCGTAGGAGCGCAGCAAGTCACGCCGCTCCTGGCTCATCCAGTCCGGCATGCAGATGCGCACACGGTGGCCCAGCGAGCGCCCCAGCGCGGCAAAGGCGATACCGGCGTTGCCGCTGGTCGCCTCGGCGAGCGTGTCGCCTTCGCGCAGCTGCCCCGTCGCGTAGGCCGTGCGAAGCACATGGAGCGCCATCCGGTCCTTGATGGATCCGGTCAGGTTCAGGTGTTCCGCTTTCGCGTAGACAGTGGCCTCACGACCGCGGAACCTGTAGCGAATCGCAAACAGTGGTGTGTTGCCGATGGCTTCACTCAGCGCGCGCAGCCGCCTGAGCGCGCTGCAGCCAGAAAGCGCAGCAGGCTCGAAAGCGTGTTTGACATGCGGAACGAGGCTGGAGGCGGAGGACACTCCAGAAGATTAGGAGCCCGGGCGCTATTTACCC
>CAXUDF010000187.1:0-4094 GCA_964249695.1 uncultured Acidobacteriaceae bacterium | reverse complement strand
TGAAGCTGTACGAAGCGGCCACGGGCACAGTGCTGCCTACGGTGCCGCACACCATTTTCTACAACAGCGGAGTCTCGGTACTTATGTTTGTGTTGCTCGCAGGTTCGCTGTGGTACTTCGCGCGCAAACCGCTTAAAACCAGGTAGGCAGCGAGCGCTGGGCGGTTCTGACTCGCATAGATTGATGACCCCAGAAAAACTCACAGCCGGGTCTATGCCGGCCTACGCGGATGGTGTACCGCCGGCGCTGCGGCGCGACGCAAAAGTGTATGATGCTGCGTTCTGGCTGCTCCTCGTCTGCTTCGAGGGCTTTCTATTCCGGCTTCCGCTGATTCCGAATGGCGACGGGCCGCTGCACATCTATCTGTCGTCTGTGTTCTGGAAGCTGGTGACCCATCGCTCGCCGCTGTACGAGCACTTCTATGTCGTGCGCCACCTTATCCAGCCCTATTCGTTTCACTACTACTTCTTAATTCTGCTCGAACATAGGTTGCCGCCCGACGCCGCGGAGAAAGTCTTTGCAGGCGTAATTTGGGCGACGCTGGCGCTGGGCTTTCGCGCGCTCACCCGGGCGCTGCGGGCAGGGAGCGCGGCTACCTCGCTGCTTGTGTTTCCAATGCTGTTTTCCTGGCCGTTTGCAGGCGGTTTTTTCAACTTCACCTTTGCCTGCGGGCTGCTCCTGTTTGCGCTGGCCTGTTACATAAGGCTTGGCGCTGACCCGCAGCGCTTGTATCTCGGCGGCTTTGCGTTCTGGTTAATCCTACTTATCCTTGCGCACCCGATTCCTATTATGGTGCTGATCTTTCTGATCGCGGTAGATCTGGGCTTACAGTTCTACGCAGGCCGGCAACAAGGGAAAAGCTGGCCGCTGTCTGCGTGGCAAGTCGCAGCGCTTGCCCTGGCCTGCCTTGCGTTTGTCTTTCCTGTCCTGATTGCGGATAAGTCGACTATCGCCGGCTCCCTCGCAGAATGGCGGCCTACGCTGCAGATCTTTGTCATGCTTGCCGGCACCTATGTGCCGTACTTTCAGGTGCATTCTGTGCTGGGCTGGGTATACCAGGCACCTATTATCGCCATCGTGCCGGTGAGCTTACTGTTGGCGTATCAGGCCAGGCAGCGGGGCAGAACGACGCAACGAGGCAGGACCGCGACGGAGAGACTACTCGCCGGTACCCTCATCTTCTTCCTCGTATCACTGTTTCTCCCGCCGAGCCTGAATGGATCCGCAATCTTTGCGGTGCGCATGGGCTATATCGTTTGGCTTGTGGCCGCAGCCTGCCTTGCGAGCACGCCGGCCGCGCCGATAGTGAGGCGAGCGCTGGCAGGCATAGCGACAGCCGTCGCGGTTCTTTCTCTCGCGTTCGGCGCTGTCTACCTTCCCGCTATCGCAGCGCAGCAGGTAGAGCTGGAGCACGCGCCCCTGCCCCCGAATGCGCGAGGCCTGTTCATCCAGCCGCAGAGCGGCGTCAGTGGCGCCCTGACGCACACGCGCTGGCCGCTGAGCTACTGGGACGGCGTGCGCGCGTTTACCGCCCACAACGATGTTTTGCTGAACACCCCATGGATGCAGCTGACGATCATCCCGCTCGGCGAAAACGGGCACGACGGGCTGATGCGCGACGTCACTCCGAACCTCGCTTCGGAAAGCCCTAACTTCGTGCTGCCCTGGCTGCTGGCGCACCCTGCCGAGAAGGCGGCCGTACTCCAATCGGCAGACTTCATCCTCTTTGCGGACCCGAACAGCAGCCCATCGCAGCCGCTGGCCATGGCGCAAACGCTGCTGGGCCCAGCGCCGAGCGGTTGGCAGTGCACCGGGTACAGCTTCTACGCCGTGTGCGTCCAGACCCGCTCTCGCTGACAAAGGTCCGCCTCAGAGCGCCCGGCGCCTATAGATGCTTCAAAGCATCCTTGCCGCCCGGGCTCGTGCGATCCACACGCACCGCCGCAGCGTAGGCCTTGTGCGCGGCTTCTGGCTGGTTGCGCTCGCCCAGCACCTGCGCCCAATAGTCGAGTGCAGCCGCCGCAAGCTCGGGGGGCAGCGCGCCGGTCTGTGCGGCCTGCTCGGAGCGCGGCCCTAAAAACAGCAAGTCCGCCTCAGCCTGCTCCTTGCGATGAAAGAAAAATGGCAGGTGCCAAGTGGTCAGCGCGCGCACAAAGCGGGCTTCCAGGTTGTTAGGGTCCGCGCTCACGGCCGCATCCATCTCTGCCAAGCCGTCTTCGCTGAGCGCGTGCTTGCGCCACAACGCCCAGGTGCGTGCTGATTCAAGCAGCTGCAGGCTGCCGGTGTAGGCCTCGAGCGTGGCGTCGTTTGGGTGCTCGCGCATCAGGGTTGCAAAACGCTGGCGTGCTTCCGCGTCGGCATTGTGGTTGCCTTCAAGGTCGGCGTAGTAGGAGAGGCGCGCCGCGGCCAGTTGCTGCTTCCACGTGGAAGCAGCCTGGTTCTGGTCAGCCGCACCGCTTGGAATAGCCGATGCACACAGCAGCGCGAAAGCGACGCCGAGCCGACAATGGTATCGGCCGAATTGGAAGTTACCCAACGTCATACGCCCTCTGCTTCCAGGTAGCCTGCCGGCCGGCGAGCTTGCGGCCCAGCGACCACCATTGCAGCACTAAGAGAATGAGCACGCCCACCGGGTGAAACACCGCGCCAAAAATGCTTTGGCGGTAGCGCCACGCGGAGATACAGCGAATCAGGTATCCGGCAGCCAGTGCAATCAGCGGCCACGCAAGCTCGCTGTAACTCGTAACTGCTTCGTGCCGCAATAACACTGAGGCGACCAGCACCGCAGGCAGCACTTGCCCGAACAAAAGCATGGCTGTAAAGGGTAGGATGCGCCGCGGTGCGGCCAGACCTTCGGTCGCGTTTTTACCCAGTCCACGCCAAACCTCGCCCGCGTTGCGATACATGCGGCAGCGCGCAAGGTGGGTCAGATCAAACAGGTCGGTGGCAAAGCCCTTCTCCCGAAAAAGCCGCGGCAGCAGGAGCCCGTCGTGCATGGTTTCGCGCACCGCTCCGTGGCCGCCGCTTGCCTCGTAAGCGCGCCGCCGCACCATCATGATCTGCCCGCAGCCCGCGGCAAAACCGGGGTTGCGCGGCAGGGAATGCAGAAGCGGGATAGGACAGTAGCACAACAGGACGAAGTGGATGAGCGGGATGAGCAGTTTCTCAAGCCAGGTGCCTGTTTCCTCACGCGGGAAGCCGCTGACGAGATCGGCATTGCCGGCTTCGAGCTCGGCCAGCAGGCTTGCCAGCGCAGTGGGGGCGAGCCGCACGTCGGCGTCGAGGAAACAAAAAACCTGGCGACGCGCGAGACGCGCTAGCGCCGCGCATGCATGCTGTTTGCCGTTCCACCCGGCAGGCAGGGCCGGGGCTGAGCGCACGGACACGCGAGGGTTGCGAGCGGCAATGGCAGCAACCAGCTCCGCGGTGCGATCCGTGGAGGCGTCGTCCAGCACGATGAGCTCGATCTCAACATTGGTCGACGCGAGCACGCTCTCCACCGCGGCAACGATCCCTGATTCCTCGTTACGCGCCGGGATCAGGACGGAAATGCCGTGCGAAGCGTGTGCGCCAACGCTTTGCCTCGGCGCACGGTAGTAGAAAACGTTGATACAGAAGGCTGCAAGCGAGCCGAGAGAGCAACTGAGAGCCAGAATCAGGCAGACCAGCATCATGCGCGGTCGCCTTTGCCTGGCTCCGCGGTAGGCCGCTCAGGCATCGCTGTTTTCAGGCCGGGTGTGCAGGCTGCCGTGTTCCTGGTGGTAGCGCTCGCCGCGCACCATGGCGCGGATCCTCTGCCATCCGCCATAAATGCCGCTGGTGCCGGCCGCGCCTGCGAGCACCGGCGTAAACAATGCGGGATTGCGCTGGGCCGACAGCGCTGCGAGTGCGTTCTGGGCTGCTTCCAGCGCGGCTGCCACCTGTTCGCCGGGGTTGGTTGGTTCATGGTTCATCATCCCATTTCGACGGCCGCCGGTAAAAACAAGCGGCTCGCCAAGCAGCGCCAGCGCCTCGGGCAGGCGCTCATCCCAGAAGGTGTACTCGAGCGCCAGCGGAAGCACGGTGACCTGCGGCGCCCGTCGCAACAGGGCGTC
>CAXUDF010000186.1:0-4146 GCA_964249695.1 uncultured Acidobacteriaceae bacterium | reverse complement strand
CGCCGTAGGTCAACTCATTGAACTTCTTTTCACTGATCTGCCAGTCCAGACCGACCGCGTAGCGGTAGCTGCGATCCACGAACTGGTTCGAGGGCGGCGCACCCGGAAACTGCTGCTCGCCGTTTACCTGGTTCTCCCTCGCTACATTGCCGATGCCGAAAAACTTGATCGTCGGGCTGAACGCGTAATCCACGCGCCCCGTGTAATTGGTCAGGTTATCCGGCAGCGACGAGTTGAAGCGGAAGCCGCCGGAGTTGAGCCCGTCGCCAAAGCCCGGATCATTGGACGCCGGATAGCTCGATTTCAGAATCGCGTACAGCTGCGGGCTTTCGCCAACGCCTGCCGGGTCGACCTGCCGCGCCTGCGCCGGGGTCAGCGAGGAGATGCAGTTGGGCGTCGTGTTTTGGCGGGCAGCATTGGTGCAGCCTGGAGTGTTGTTGATGTAGGAGATGTTGCCGGCCAGGAACGACGGCAGCGGCACCGTGCGCTCCACGGTGGCCTGCTGCGAAATGCGCGAATCGAGAAAGTTGAAGAAAAAGAAGAGCTTGTCGTGCTGGATCGGGCCGCCCACGGACCCGCCAAACTGATTGCGGACCAGGTGAGGCTGCGGAACGCCGGCGTCCGCATTGAACCAGTCGTTGGCTGTGGTTGAGTTGTCGCGGTGGTACTCGTTGATGTTGCCGTGCCACTGGTTGGAGCCGCCGCGCGTGACGAGTTGAAACTGGCCGCCGCCGCCCGGGCCGCTGTCCGCGGTAAAGCCGGCCGTAGTGCCGCGGAACTCCTGAATGGAATCGACTGGCGCGTTGCCGATTACTGAATGATTGTTGCCAATTGTGGAAGCGCTGCCCGCGTTCGTGCTTCCACCGAAATTGCCACTGGTAAAGTCATTCACATCCAGACCGTCGATCGTTGTATTCGTCTGGTCCGTGCGCGCCCCCGTTGTTGAGCCGTTCGCGGTAATCCCCGGCTGCAGCGTAAACAGCACCGCGAGTGAGCTGCGGTCCTGCACCGGCAGGTCCTGGAGCTTCGATACCTCGAAGTTGTTGCCGACAGTTGCGTCTGTCGTGTCAATCGATGCCCCGGCAGCCCCGGACACCTGTACCTCGACCGTAGAGCCCGCCGGCTCCAGGCTTGCATTCTGGGTGCGCGTGTTCGCTACGTCGACGTACACGTTGTCGATGGTGAACGCGGCGAAACCCGGTGCGCTGAACTGGAGCGTGTAGCCCGGCCCTGGCGGCACGTTTGCCAGCCTGTAGGAGCCCGCGGAATCGGTCTTTACCTCAAAGCGAGTTCCGGTCGAGGCATTCAACAGCACGACTGAGGCGTCGCGCACGATGGCTCCACTGGAGTCGGTGATGACTCCGGTGACGCTTGCCGTGGTTTGCGCAAACATCATCGCGGGCGTGCATACAACGCTGGACAGCAGAAGGGAAGCGGCAATGCGAATGTTCAACAAAAAGCTCCTTGGCACCACATACCGCCGGCCCAGTGGGCGCGAGCGGATGGTTGCAGGGGAGCATTCCAGCGCTGACGCTTCGGCGGTTATTACGCTCCTAGCAATCCGCTGGCCAGAGATGGAAAGGATTCCAAAACGCCGCTATCCTGCAGACGCATGCAGGAAAGCCGACGTATCTCAAGGAGGTCGTATGGTTTTCCGGAGGCGAATTTGGAATTGTGTACGGTGACGTACGAAGGCGTGCAGCGCTGGCGTACCCACGCGGAGGGCTTTTCGGCCTGGCAATAAAGCGAAGCCGGAGCGCCTATGCGGGCTCGGCTGCAAGCATGGGATCGACTTTCCCCCACTTGCACTTCACCTTACACGGGGGGGACCTGCCACAACCCCATTCCCGCAAACGCCATTGCTGCATAGAAAGTCGTGCAAGCGGGAAGAAATAGCCTCTTTGGCCACCAGGCGGCGACTCAGGCGATTCTTCCCGAGCAATGCTACGTCCGGGTGAATAGTAACAGCGGCGAGTACTTGACCTTCGCGCCCTAGTGAACGGTCTTCATCTTGCGCTGCATGTAGTCCATCAGCAGGTACTCGCCGAGTGTGTCCGGCGTTGTGAAATAGGCCTTTCCGCGGCACATCGCCGTGACCTTCTGCACAAACTGCATCAGCCCGTAATCCGACGCGAGCATAAAGGTATTGATCATCACGTTCGACCGCTTGCAGCGATTCACTTCCTCCAGCGTTTCGCTCACCACCAGCGGGTCCAGGCCGAACGCATTTTTATAAATGCGCCCGTCCGGTAGCGTAAGCGCGGAAGGCTTGCCGTCAGTGATCATTACGATCTGCTTCATGTCCTTGCGCTGCCGCTCCAGGATTCTCCGTGCGACTCTCAGGCCCTCGCGCGTGTTGGTGTAGTGCGGGCCTACCTTGACCCTCGGCAGCTGCGAGATCGGCAGCTCTTCCGCCGAATCGTGGAACAGCACCAGCGAGAGCGAGTCCGCCGGGTACTGCGTGCGGATCAGGTGCGAGAGCGCCATCGCGACCCGCTTGGCCGGCGTAAACCGGTCCTCCCCATACAGAATCATGGAGTGCGAGCAATCCAGCATGACCACCGTCGCGCAGGAGCTCTGGTACTCCGACATGTGGACCTGGAGGTCCGAGTACTCCAGCTGCAGCGGCATCTTGACGCCATCGCGCGCAATCGCCGAGGACAGCGTCGCCGTTGTGTCCAGGTTCAGGGTGTCGCCGAACTCATACGCCTTCGAGCCGCCGCTTGCCTCCACGCCGGTCGCATAATGCAGTGTGTCGTGCCGGCCCGCGCTGGCTTTGCCCAGCGAACCCAAAAGGTCGCGCAGCGTCTTGAAGCCGAGAAAGTCGAGGCTCTTATCTGTTACCTCGAAGCGAGCCTCGGTCTCCCCACCGCCCGTCTGACCCTGCCCGGGCTCTGCACTCGGCTCGCCCTTACTCTGGATATAGTTCTCCTGCTCCATGCGATCCATAAGTTGATCAAGAAACTGGTCAAACTTACCTTCCGCCTGTAACTTCTCTATCTTTTCCTGAGTATCCTGGTCAAAAAGTTCACCCGACTCCATTGCGCGGCGCAGGGCTTCCTTCAAATCTTCCATCGTCTGTTCCAGATCCTGGAACTGCGTCATCGGGTTTTGGAAGCCGGAATCGAGCAGGTAGTCAGACAAGGCTTCCAGCAGCTGTTCCATGTCCAGTTCGCCGGCAAGGTCCCCGTTGTACTTGGTATAACGCACGCGTTTCATAGTCTTATTCTCATCCCACAATCGCGCGCGTGCAAGGCGTCACCGCTGTCCTGTCAAGCTCCGCAAGGCCGTTCACGGGCCGACGGCGCCGCCGGCGCGCCCACCCATGCGCCACAGGCGCATACCGCCGCTTCCGTAGCAGAGCAATGCGCACTTAGAGCGGGGTATCATCCAGTCCTCGCTTACGCTCACACTTCCCACGTTTGGGTTACGCCAGCTACGTAATGTTACTAAAGCGCCACTACTGAATCTTCCCAAATGGCTCGCGCGTACCGTTACGAAGCGGGGACGAAGATCAAAAAACTATGTCATAACTCCAAACTTGATGGGTAAGATCTGCAAACCAGGGTAAAGATGATTCGCTTAGAAAATTCATAAGTTAGATATGTTTGTATCCCTGGATTTCTCGGTTACTGTACACACAGCGAGGAGCAGAGCACATGATTGTCAGCGGCAGATCCTTCCAACACCTTCGACACAGGTTGAGTTTCGCAGCCTGTGCGCTTGTTCTCACATTGCCTTCTTTTACGGCTCGCGCTCAGACGAGTCCAGTCGTCAGCACCACTTGGAACTCGACGACGTCTACGTCATTGCAGGCAGCAGGACGCCTCCTCAATCAGACCGGCTTCGGGCCCAGCTACGCGGATGTCTTCCACGTGGAAAGCATCGGGCTAAATAACTATCTGAACGAGCAGCTTTCTCAAGCGGCCTACCAGATTCCGCTTGCGAATCCCTTGCCCATTACGCAGGGAGACTGCCCTGACTACGAGTGCAACACGGAGTACTACTGGTGGAACGACGTTCTTTTCGGCAAGGATCAACTGCGGCAGCGCCTTGCCTTCGAGCTGAGCAAGCTGTTCGTCGTCTCCGTTGATTCTGTCGACCCGCGCTACATTCCCAACTACCTCAACGTCCTGTCGCAGGATG
>CAXUDF010000185.1:0-4241 GCA_964249695.1 uncultured Acidobacteriaceae bacterium | reverse complement strand
ATGCCGCCTGCGTACATCTGCCCGACCAGGGAATCCAGTTCACGTTTCAATCGCGTTCACTCACTTTCTTTCGTTTGCCGCCGTTTGCCTTGCCCTACCGTAAAACCAGCCCCGGCGTGTGCTCGCGCAGCATCCTTGCCCCGACCCGTACCTTGTCCCGCAGTCCTGCCGGACCACCGAGCGACCCGTCCCGCGCCGCCGCCACGAAGTACGGCCCCAGTGTTGAGCCGCTCAGTACACTCGAGCCCGGCCAGAACGCCACCAGCACCATGACGCCCAGGGTTACCAGCACCCCGCCCTTGACCAACCCAAATGCAGCGCCCAGCAGACGGTCTGCCCAACCCAGGCCGATCGAGCGCACCGACCACCGAATCAGCCGACCCGCCGCACCTGCCGCGATCATGACCAGCAGCGCAATCAACAGAAACGACGCCGCAGCAGCCAGTGCCGATGACCGCAGAAAACCCTCAAGGAGGGGCAGCAGCCGCGTGTAATTCCAGCTGGCTACGCCCACGCCTAACACCAAACCGGCCAGCGAAAACGTTTCGACAAAGATGCCGCGCCGCGCTGCCTGCAGCGTCGTCAGCAGCAGAATCACGACGATGACCCAGTCCGCAACCGCCACGCGCCGCGCCTCCCTTATGTCTACGCTACAGAGAAAGCGACTTACCGGTCAGCAAACGATATGCCTCCAGATACTTTGCCTGTGTTTTTTCGACGATCTCAGGCGGCAGCGCCGGCGCGGGCGCCTGCTTGTTCCAGCGCACCTCTTCGAGGTAGTTCCGCACGAATTGCTTGTCAAAGGACTGCTGCGCCCCTCCGGGCGCGTAGCTCTCCCGCGGCCAAAAGCGCGAGGAGTCCGGCGTCAGCACTTCGTCGGCCAGCAGCGTTTCACCGCCGTAGCGGCCAAACTCAAACTTGGTATCGGCCAGGATCAACCCACAGCTCTCCGCATGTTCTGCGGCGCGCGTGTAGATGCGCATGCTCAGCGCGCGCAGCTCCTCGGCGTCCTGTTCTCCGATGCTGTCCACCATATCGGCAAAGGAGATATTTTCATCATGCTCGCCGCCTTCCCTTTTAGAGGCAGGCGTAAACAGGGGCTCGGGCAGCCGGTCACTTTCGTGCAAACCGGCCGGCAGCGGGATGCCGCAGAGCGAGCCAGTCTGCTGGTAATCTTTCCAGCCGGAACCTGACAGGTAGCCGCGCACCACGCACTCGACCGGAAACATCTGCGCGCGCCGTACCAGCATGGAGCGCTCCCAAAGCTGCCCGCGGTACGGTGCAAGCTCGTCCGGAAAAGCGTCCACGTCGGACGCGATGAGGTGGTTCGGTACGATTCCTTGAAGGAAGTCAAACCAGAACAGCGAAAGCTGCGTCAGTACCCGGCCTTTGCCGGGGATGCCGCTCGCAAGCACGTGGTCAAACGCGGAAATGCGGTCCGTTGCGACCAGCAGCAGGTCGTCGCCGACCGCGTACAGGTCGCGCACCTTGCCGCTGCCGATCTTCGAGACGAAAGGGGAAGGCCCGTCCAGCCGGGTTTGCAGCACTTCGCTGGGAACGTCCTGCTTCAAGGAGAGCAAAGTGAGCCTTTCCCGCGTCCTGCTGCCGAGTGCAATCAGCCGCGCCGATACCCGATTCTCGGGCGGCTTCCACGCTTTGTCAATGCCGCTTGCGGCGGCGGAAAACCTCCGGGAGGATGTGAAGCTCCTGCTTTGGAACGCGCCCGAAACGGGAAAGCGGAGTGAGGCCGGGCAGGCGAGAAACGGGTGCGGCGAGAAGGTATGCTGAGGAGGTGCGGGTTCGGGTGCTTTTTTTCGGCGTCCTGCGGGACGCCTTCGGCGGCAGCGAGCGATGGGTGGATCTCCCGCCCGAGCCTTGCTCCGTAGCCGCGCTGCTCAAGCTCCTGCTGGCCGACGGTCCGGCTTCCGCTCAGGCGTTGTCGCCGAGCCTGGCAGTCGCCGTCAATCAGCAGTACGCGCGCTCGGCTGACCTGCTTCACGAGGGCGATGAGGTCGCGCTGCTTCCGCCGGTAAGCGGCGGCGCGCCCGCGGAACCTGCCCCCGACGCTGTGCTGCTGACCACTGCGCCCCTGCTTGCCGAGGAGGCGGTACGCACGCTCAAGGCCGGGTCCGACGGCGCGGTGGTCGTGTTCGACGGCATCGTCCGGAACAACACGCGCGGCCGGGAGACGGAGTACCTGCTGTACGAAGCGTACGAAGGTATGGCGATCGAGCAGATGCGCGGACTTGTCGCAGAAGCCTGCACACGCTTTCCGGTCCGTGAAGCCCTGCTGCACCATCGGCTTGGGCGGCTTGAGATCGGCGAAACCAGCGTGCTGATTGCGGTCGCCTCGGCGCATCGCGGCGCGGCCTTCGATGCGTGCCGATGGATCATCGACACCCTCAAAAAGACGGTTCCAATCTGGAAGAAGGAGTTCTTCGTCGATGGCGCGGTGTGGGCCGACGGCGAGCCGTTTCCCGAGCCGCTGCGCCCCGGGAGCAGCGAGGCCCGGGCGTGAGGCTGCGTCTTGGGCGAATCGCCCTTCTGCTGTGTGCCTGCCTTGCCGCGGCAGGCGGTGCGGAGCCGCAGGACGACTCACAAACCATCCGCGTCCAGGTACGTCTGGTAAGCCTGTTTGTGAACGTAAGCGACGCACACGGAGCTCCGGTGTCGGACCTCGCGAAGGAAAACTTTGCGGTGTCTGAGGACGGTCTGCCGCAGACCATCTCTGTCTTTGAGAAAGACACGAATGTGCCGCTTTCGCTCGTGCTCGCGGTGGACACAAGCGGCTCGACCCGGCGCGACTTAAGCGCGGAGCAGCACGCCGGGCGCGACTTTGCGCAGGCGCTGCTCACGCCCAAGGACCAGCTTGCGCTGTTTGACTTCAACTCCGACGTGAGGGAAGTGGTGCCGTTCACCAACAACGTGAAGCGCATCGAGAGCGGCCTCGGCAGCCTTGGGCATGGCCCGGCGACGGCGTTTTACCAGGCCGTGTACCTGGCCTCGCAAACGCTCGCTCCGCGCACCGGCCGCAAGGTGCTCGTGGTTATCTCGGACGGAGGCAACACGGTCAAAGGCACGAGCTACGACGATGCCCTGGCCGAAGCCCAGCGCTCCGACGTCATCATCTACAGCATCATTGACACGCCGGTCGAAGCTGATGCAGGCCGCGACACCGCCGGCGAGCACGCCATGATCGTGCTGAGCCAGGAAACCGGCGGGCGCTCGTTTTACGTGGACCAGGGCGGCCTGCCGGCTGCGTTTCGCAAAGTGTCCGACGATCTGCGAACCCAGTATCTGCTCGCCTACTACCCGCAGCGCAATGGGAAGCCGGCCAACCCTCTGAGCAGCGTCGGACAGTTTCACGCGATCCATGTAGTCTTGCGCAATACGCCGCCCGGCGCACAGGACACGCCGCACTACCGCAGCGGGTACTATCGGGCTGCTGCCGCCCAGTGATGCCGTGGCTGGCTGGAACCAGGTCGGCTCGATCCAGGTAGTCCGAAAGCAGGCAACACCAGTGAGAGGACGGAGAGATGAACGGTATCAACCAGCAGCAGTCATCATGGCGCCGATGATAGCGGTGGGCATGAGTGCTCATGCGCAGCAGGTCCCGTTTGGAGTAGACATCAGTTTGGTACAGAGCACCTTCAAGGTAGGGCAGCCAATCATCCTTAAGATCACTTACAGCAACACATCTGCGACAGAACAATACGTGTTCAGCAGGTCTGGCGGAGACATGGGCATCATGACTATGTACAAGCTGGAGGTCAAGAACTCCAGCGGCAAGGCTGTGGCGGATACGGAACATGGGCTTGACTCAAAAGGGATAGGACTACACTCACCAGGGTTCTCGTCAGGCTTAATACCTGTGAAGCCAGGGGGGACGATAGTGGATACAACGGACCTAAGTAGACTCTTTGATCTGTCGAAGGTCGGTGTTTACACTGTCCAGGTAACTCGCAAGGATGACAAGAGCGCGGTCACAGCCAAGTCAGGTGTCCAGCAGATTCAGATCACTCAGTAGGGCGCGTCGAGTTTCGCGTAGCTTTGACCACTAAATGGCTTATGTCCTCCGAGCGCAGTCGTTCGGCCGATTCAGAGCGAAACTAGAAACCGTGAAGGAGCTCCATGAGCATCTTTGACCCAAGCGCACTGCCGGAAGGCATTGCCTGGACCTGGGTCGCCGCCGCGGCACCCATCGGGCAGGAAGCCGGAGCGCGGCTGCGGGCGTTCTAGCC
>CAXUDF010000184.1:0-4412 GCA_964249695.1 uncultured Acidobacteriaceae bacterium | reverse complement strand
AGCGTGTGTGGCATGCGGAACGAGGCTGGAGGCGGAGGACACTCCAGAAGATTAGGAGCCCGGACGCCGTTTGCCCAGTACGAGATGGAGGTTCTTCAAACTTCATACATTAAGATCGGAGGCGAAACAGCTTATTTACCTATTTGGAGGGTCAGCCCATGCCCGACGTTCCTGCCCCGGAGTTCCTGGACGCGCTCGATCAGAAGATTCTGGCGGAGCTGCAGGGGAACGCGCGCCTCCCGTTCGCCGAGCTGGGCCGGCGTATCGGCCTGTCGACGCCTGCCGCCGCGGAACGGGTGCGGCACCTGGAGGACTCGGGCGTCATCGAGCGCTACGTGGCCGTGGTGAACCCCGCAAAGGTCGGCTTGCCGCTTCGTGCCTTCATCAAGATCACCGTGCCCGGCGACCGCCTGCCGCACTTCAACGGCCTGGCCCAGCGCGTGCCCGAGGTGCGCGAGTGCCACCGCGTTACCGGCGCGGAAAGCTACATCCTCCAGGTCGCCGTGCGCGACCTGCCACACCTGGAGCGGGTGATCGACTCCCTGACGCCATACGTCGCCACCAACACCTCCATGGTGCTTGCCTCGCCGGTGCCCTGGAACCCGGTTGTGCCTGCGTCCACACTCAAACGCTAGGGCTCAAACGCTGGCGACTACTGCCCGGCGCCGGCGTCGCTCGCGTACACCTCTGTCGCCTTACCGGCCAGTACGCTATACAGCGCGAAATGGCGGCTGCCGAGCGTGGTGCTCGCCCCTTGGAGCTCAAACAGCAGCTCCGCCCGGTGGTCGCCGTCGGCGTCCACTGCGTCGATCAGGTGCATCAGCGGAGCCTGTGCCAGCTGGTCGCCGCGGGTGGTGGAGGAGAAGACCACGTGCGGCTTGCCGTAGAAATCAGGCTGCGCAATCACCGTGACATAGCGCCGCGCGGCTCCGGCTGCCAGGGTGTGCGCGGCGTAGACGTAGGTTGCGCCGCTGCCGTAGCTCAGCTCAAAGGCGCTCCACTCGGCGTCCGCAAGCGGATCTGCCGCGGTCGCAGCCCCAGAGGCCGACGGAGTTCGTCGGGCGCGCGCGGTTCCGGTCGTTCCCGACGCCCCAGCCGCGGTGCTTGCGGCAACTGAGTGTTCCGCCGCCGCGGCTGCCTGTGCCAGCGCTGCATTCTCCTTGGCGGACGCACGTGCGGCCGGACCAAAGGTAGCCTGGGCCGCGGTCGCAAGCGCGCGCAGCGCCAGAGCGTGCATTGCGGCCTTCGCATCCGCCTCCGCTGCGGGGCTCGGCCATGCGTAGCGGAACGGGTGCGGCTCGTCCGCTGCCGTGTCGGAGACGGCGATGGTCTGCCCGATGGTCACCGGTGCACCGGTCGGCGACAAGCTGCCCGGCCCGGTACTTCCAGTACTCGCAGCACTCAGCCCCGGCGTCGCGTAGTCCTTCAGCTCGGTAGGCAGGACGCGCGCGTTCGCATCGGTGCTTTGCCCGTAGCGCAGGTGCGGCCGCGCCGGGTCGGGCGCAGCGGTCCCGCCGGAGACTGTGTCATCGGCGTGGCGGTGCAGCGTCGGGCGGTCCGGGTCCGGTGCCGGTGCGTTTGCACTCGCATCTGTACCCGGTGACGCGCCGGCCCGGTGCAGCGTTGGGCGATCCGGGTCGGGCGTCGGCGCGCTTGTGCCGGAGCCGGTGTCGGAGGAGGTACCGGCTCGATGCAGGGTGGGCCGGTCGTCATCACTCTGCGAGGTAGATTTCGCGTCGGAGTCAGAGGAGCTGTCGCTCTCCCGACGATGCAGCGTCGGCTCGCTGCCGCTGCTGCCCTGGGGTGTTGTTGAAGGAGCGTTGGAAGGTGCGCTTGCGGGTGCGCCCGTGCTCGATGGCTGCCCTGTCGTCGCGCCGGGCTTACTGCTGCTGCTGTCTGTCTTGCTGTCAGCGTCGGCGTCACTGCCGTCCTTGCGATGCAACACCGGCCCGGTACTGTCTTTAGAGTCGGCATCGGCGTCATTCACCTTGCCACGGCCGGTGCCGCCGGTCACCACCGGCAGCTTTTTCGACGCAACAAGCTTCGCCGGCCTGGGCGCAGGCGCGTCCGGGGCGAAGCGACCCAGGCCCACCCAGGACCCATTCAGCTGCCCAGCTGAGAGCAGGTTAAACAAGCCGTCCGGCACGCCGCTCTGCTCCAGCACATACTGCGTTCCGGGGGCGACCGCCAGCGGTTCCGGCTGCGCCAGGTACAGGCCGCCGGGCTGGTAGCGCTCACCGTCCCACACCACGACCGGCACCAGCCGGCTCGCGTTCGGTGCGGTCATTGCCCCGGTGTACTCGTACACGGCGGTTGCGCGCAGTGTTTTCTTCTCCACAGCGGCATCGGCGCTTTTGCCGACATACTGCCCGCGCAGCGCCGGCCCAGCCCCGAGCAGCAGCGCCCATGCCGCGAACGATCGTTTTCTCATTGGCCGCCTCTGCTTCTTTGGACGCCCCGACCGCGCGGGTGGACGCTTTGGCATCTTCATCGGCCAGAGCTGCGGCACACCCGGCACTTCCTGCATCCACTGGGAGGGCGCGCCCGCGCCTAAGGAGACCCGCATGGAGCTGCACGCGCCTGTTCCCAACTTTACCCTCCAGGATGATGCCGACCAGACCCGCTCGCTTGCCGAGTTTCGCGGCACGCCGGTCGTGCTGTTCTTTTATCCAAAAGCCGACACGCCGGGCTGCACGATCGAGGCCTGCGGCTTCCGTGATTCGTTCATCCAGCTGCAGGCGGCGGGCGTCGTCGTGCTCGGCATTTCACGAGACACGCCCAGGGCGCAGGCCAAGTTCCGCGCCAAGTACGAGCTGCCGTACTCGCTGCTTGCCGACGTGGATGCCGAGGTGTGCAACCTGTTTGGCGTGCTCAAGGAAAAGAACATGTACGGCAAAAAGGTGAAGGGTATCGAGCGCTCGACCTTTGTCATTGCGCCCGACGGCACCCTGGCCCGGGTGTTCGAGAAGGTCAAGCCGGAGGGCCACGCCGAAGAGGTTCTGGCCGCCTTGAAAACGGCATAGCACTGTGAGCCTGCAGCCATGGAAGCTGCTGCCCCGCTCGTTCTTTCTCCCTCCGCCGGATCAAGTCGCCCGCGGGCTACTAGGAAAGCTGCTGCTGCGCCGGTGGGAGGGTGGTTTGCTCGCCGGTCGCATTGTGGAGACAGAAGCCTACTTTGGCGAGGGCGACCCGGCGGCGCATGCCGCTGCCGGCTGTACGCCGCGCAACCGGGTGTTGTGGGGCGGGCCCGGCCACGCGTACGTGTACTTCATCTACGGCATGCACGCCTGCCTGAATGTTTCGTGCGAGCCGGCGGGCCAGGCCGGGTGTGTGCTGTTCCGCGCGGTGGAGCCGCTTGGGGGATTGGACGAGATGGCGCGCCTGCGCGGTCTGCCTTCAAGTCCGCCGCCGCCGCTGGCGGGTTCGCCTGCGCGGCTGGCGAGGCTGACCAACGGCCCCGGCCGGCTGTGCCAGGCCTTCGGCATCACGCGCGAGCGCTGCAATGGCACCGACTTGCTCGACCCTGCGGGAGAGCTGCTGCTGGCCTCGGATGGTGCTGTGCTCGCGCCGGAGCAGGTTGCTGTGACGCCGCGGATCGGGATCAGTAAGGCGGCGGATCGGCCGCTGCGGTTTGTGCTGGCTGGCAATGCGTGTGTGTCCCGTTCTCGCTTGCGCACTTAGGACCTCGAGGGTAGCCTGCGGAAGTAACGTATCTGGGCACACGATATAGCGAGATTTCACTTGCGAGTTATTGCATGATTTGGCAATTACGAGCACTTAGGTCAACGATTCGTTTGTTCAGTATGTGTTTTCAGTCTGGAGGATATATGTCATACCTTCACCAAGCAACACTAGTGCTTAATTACAATAACGTCGCGCTAATTATCATCGTTAGAAGGTTTGCGTCGACAGTATTTACCATCATTAGGAACTTAGATTTAAGAGTAGCTATTATCAAAACCGGCAAGAAGATTAGAGTATATATAAAGCTCAAAAACTAGCGAGCACGACGTTATCAATCAAGCGTGTCGTGCCAACCCAAGCCGCTATTGCGAGAAGCGCGGGGTAAGTCGGTGCAATTTCTTCTATGGCCTCCAGCGTTTGCGGGTCGACCAGCGCCAGATAGTCCAGGCGCAAGCCTGGAGCTTCAGACAGCACAGCACGCGAGGAAGTCAGCAAAGGCTCGGCGCGCCGCTCGCCGTCTGTAAAAAAGCGCTCCGCCGCGCGCAGCGCCCGCGAAAGCGCCAGCGCCTCGGCTCGTTCGGCTGCCGACAGGTACCGATTGCGCGAAGACAGCGCGAGCCCGTCCGCCTCGCGCACCGTTGGGCAGACGACCAGCACGACCGGCATCGACAGATCGCGCACCAGCTGTCGGAGCACCGCGACCTGCGCCGCATCTTTCTGGCCGAAGT
>CAXUDF010000183.1:0-4446 GCA_964249695.1 uncultured Acidobacteriaceae bacterium | reverse complement strand
CGGCTGCGCGAAATCTACGATCCGCCGCCGGTGCTGTGGGTGCGCGGCAACGCGGAGCTGCTGTCGCAGCATGGCATCGCCGTGGTCGGCACCCGGCAGCCCAGCCCGTACGGCTCCGGCATGGCCGAGCTGCTGTCGCGCGACCTCGCCGCGCGCAACCTGCTGGTCATGAGCGGCATGGCCCGTGGCATCGACACCTTTGCGCACAAGGGCGCGCTCGCGAGCGGCAAGCCGACCGTTGCCATCTGGGGCACGGGCATCGACGTCATCTATCCGAAGGAGAACAAGTCGCTTGCCGAGCAGATCCTCGCGGGCGGCGGCTGCATTGCGACCGAGCAGCCGCTCGGCACCTATCCCGCGCCGCCCAACTTCCCGAAGCGGAACCGGATCCTGAGCGCGATCTCGCTGGGCGTGCTTGTGGTCGAGGCGGCGGAGTACTCCGGCTCGCGCGTCACGGCGCGGCTCGCCATCGAGCAGAACCGCGACGTCTATGCGGTGCCCGGGAACGTGACCAACAAGAACTCCTGGGGGCCGAACACGCTCATCAAGCAGGGCGCGAAGCTGGTCGCTACCTGGGAGGACATCTGGGAGGATCTGCCGTCGCAGGTGCGTATTGAGCTCGAAGCGACGCTGCCCGGCTACGCGCCCGAGCCGGGTGGAACCGCCGCAAAGTTGTTTGAAGATGCAGGCCTGCCGCCTACCGAAACGCGGGTGTTGTCCGTCCTACGGCATGATGAGTCGCTGCAGCTGGACGAGATTATGGAGCAGCTGGAGGGGGAGCTCTCCTCGGCCGAGGTGTTTACGGCGCTGTTCGAGCTGGAGCTGGCGGGAAAGATCAAGCACCTGCCCGGCAAGCATTACGTACGCAGCTTTTAAAGCGTGTGCGCCAGGGAGGCGGCCCGGGAACACGCACGATCCGGTGAAAAGCGACTTTCCACGCTGTTCCGCATCTGTAAGCAATCTGCGGTCTAAAGCAGACCGACCCCGCCGCGTGATTTCGGAACCGCGTTGTGCATCGGAGTGAAGAGAGTGGCTGTCTGCCGCTTGACTTCTTACAACCAGCGCTGGCTCCAACCGGGAGCCGCATGGTAGGTTCCAGTAGCTTTCGTTGTGGCGCGCAGGCTTCTCTGAAGCGGCGAGGCCGGTAGAGAAGGACCCAAGATGAGCAAATCCCTCGTGATCGTTGAGTCGCCTGCGAAGGCCAAGACGATCAACAAATATCTCGGCAAGGACTTTGTGGTCGAAGCCTCACTCGGCCACATCATGGACCTGCCTAAAAACAAGATCGGCGTCGAGCTCGAGGATGGCTCGTTTCACCCTGAGCTGATCGTGATCCCCGGCAAGGAAAAGGTGGTCGATCACCTGAAGAAGCTTGCCGAAAAGGCAGACCACGTCTACCTGGCGCCTGATCCCGACCGCGAAGGCGAAGCAATTGCCGCGCACCTCGAGGAACAGCTGCGTCCGTTTACCAAAAGCGCGATCAGCCGCGTGACCTTTAACGAGATCACGCCGAAGGCGGTCAAGGCGGCCTTTGAGCAGGCCCGGCAGGTCAATGTCAACCTGGTGGATGCGCAGCAGACCCGGCGCGTGCTTGACCGCATCGTCGGCTACCAGATCTCGCCGCTGCTGTGGGACAAGGTGCGGCGCGGGCTTTCCGCGGGCCGCGTGCAGACGGTTGCGGTGCGGCTGATTGTGGAGCGCGAGCAGGAAATCAAAGCCTTTCAGCCGGTGGAGTACTGGCCGATCGACGCGGTGCTGCAAACCGCAGGCGCGGCCCAGTTCACCGCGCGCTTTACCGGCATCAACGGCGAGCGCGCGTCGGTGCCGACGGTTGGCACCCCCGCCATGCCGAGCGGCGCGGGCGCGGCTGAGGTGGTGCGCGGCTCCGAGCAGGCGCGCTGGTTTGTGCACTCCGTCGAGACCAAGGAGCGCCGGCAGAATCCGCGGGCACCATTCACCACCAGCAAGCTGCAGCAGGATGCCGCCGGCAAGCTCGGCTTCTCTGTCAAGCGCACCATGGGTGTGGCGCAGCGGCTGTATGAGGGCCTGGAGATTGGCCCGGCAGGCGGCGACGAAGGCAACCAGATCGGCCTGATCACGTATATGCGTACCGACTCGACCCGGGTTTCGCCGGATGCGGTCGAGAGCACCCGCGCCTGGATTACGGAGCACCTGGGCGAGCGCTACGTACCCGCGAAAGCGAACGAGTACAAGAGCAAAAAAGACGCGCAGGACGCCCACGAGGCGATCCGCCCGACGCACCCGGAGATGAATCCGGACTCGATCCGGCAGTACCTGTCGGACGAGCAGTTCAAGTTATACCGGCTCATCTGGCAGAGGTTTGTGGCGTCGCAGATGACCCCGGCGGTGCTGGACCAGACGGTGGTCGAGATCCACGCGCAGGACGCGAACCGGCAGGACCGCACCTACAACTACCGGCTCTCGGGCTCTGTGCTGCGATTTGACGGATTCCTGAAGGTGTACGCCGACGAGGACGAAGACGGCGCGGGCGACGACGCGCAAAAGCTGCCGAAGCTCGAAGCAAAGCAGCCCTTAACGCTTGCCTCGATCGACGCACTGCGGCAAACGAGCGAGCGCCGCCGCGCGCTGAAGCTGGCCGAGGCCCGCGCGAAGCATGAGCTCAAAGTCGCCGAAATAGAAGCGCGCAATGAAGAGGCGACCAGCGAGGCTGAACGGCAAGACCTGCCGGAGTTTGTCGAGCCTGACCTTGGCGAACTGGTGGTACGCCCGGCGGTGGAGGCCGTGCAGAAGTTCACCGAGCCGCCGCCGCGATACTCCGAGGCTTCACTGGTCAAGGTGCTGGAGGAGCGGGGGATTGGCCGCCCGTCGACCTACGCGTCGATCATCAACACGATCCAGGAGCGCGAGTACGTCCAGAAGATGGGCAACAAGCGCGCCGGGGGCTTTGTGCCGACCGAGATCGGCACGGTCGTGACCGACCTGCTGATTAAGAATTTCCCCTACATCTTCAACACGCAGTACACGGCACAGCTTGAAACCGAGCTTGACGATATCGAGCATGGCAAGGAGCCGTGGACCTCGCTGCTGAAGGGCTTTTACGGCCACTTCAAGCAGGAGCTCGGCGAAGCCAGCGAGCACATGGAAGACCTGAAGCGCATGGAGATCCCGACGGATCAGAAGTGCGACAACTGTGGTTCGCCGCTGGTGATGAAGTGGGGCAAGTTCGGGACTTTCTACGCGTGCACGGCCTACAACAAGAAGGATAAGAACTCCTGCAACTTCACGAAGGAGAACTTCGACGCGAAGCCGAACCTGCATGTGGAAGGCGAGGCCGACGAGAAGGAAGAAGAGTATTGCGAGGCATGCGGGCGCGTGATGCTGCTCCGCAACGGCCCGTTTGGCCCGTTTATGGCCTGCCCCGGCTACAACGAGGACCCGCCGTGCAAGACCGTGCGGCGGCTGACGCAGAAGCAGCAGCAAAAGCCCCCCGTGCCGCTCGACGAGAACTGCCCCAAGTGCGGCTCGCAGCTGCTGATGCGCAACGGCCAGTACGGCGAGTTTGTTTCCTGCTCGGCGTACCCGAAGTGCAAGTACATCAAGCAGGACACCATCGGCATGGATTGCCCGAAGTGCGCCGACGGCGACATCGTGCAAAAGAAGTCGAAGTTTGGCTCGATCTTCTACTCCTGCACCAATTATCCGAAGTGCGATTTCACGGCGAACCACAAGCCCATTCCGACGCACTGCCCGGAGTGCAACAGTCCATACCTGATGGAGAAAGTGTTGAAATCGGGCGTGTACCTGGTGTGCCCCAATAACAAGAAAAGCGCCGCTGCCGACGACGCGAAGAAAAAAGCACCGGCCAAGAAGAAGAAGGGCGCCGCTGAGGAGCCGGAAGAAACTGTCGTGTGTTCCTTTACCGAGCGGATTGGGGACGCGCCAGAAGCGGGCACGGCGGTGGCCGGCCCGGGCCTGGTGCCTGCGATTTCAGCAGTCGCGGGCATTGGGGTGACGCCGCTGCGGGCTGCGGCGGTAAAGACAGCGCCGGCAAAGAAGACAGCAGCCGCCAAGGGCAAGGCCGGCGCCAAGCCGGGAGCGAAGCGTGCCAAGGTAGCCGTGTAGCTTCCCGGGACAATCCGCGGACGTCTTCAAGCAAGGCGTCTGCGCGTTCTGCTAGGTTGAATAAAAGCGACGAAAGGGCGACACACCAATGGCACGTGCAACATGGAATGGCAAGTTGATCGCGGAGAGCGATCAGTTCGAAACCGTGGAAGGCAACATCTATTTTCCGGAGAGCGCGCTCAAGCGGGAGTACTTCCGCCCCAGCTCGACCACCTCAACCTGCCCGTGGAAGGGCCAGGCCCGCTATTACTCGCTGCTGATCGACGGCCAGGACAACCCGGACGCCGCCTGGTACTACCCGGACCCGAAGCCGCAGGCGCATAACATCAAGAATCACGTCGC
>CAXUDF010000182.1:0-4508 GCA_964249695.1 uncultured Acidobacteriaceae bacterium | reverse complement strand
AGACAAGGATCATGCTATGGTTCAGCGTTTACTGCCGACTTTCGAGAAGTGCACCGCAGGCACCGCTCGCAGCCGCTCCGCCGCGCCTTCGGCGGTGATGTCGCGCTGCGGCATGCCGAGCATCTCGAAGCCCACCATGAACTTTTTGACCGTGGCCGACCGCAGCAGCGGCGGGTAGAAGTGCGCATGCCACTGGAAACCCGGGTGCTCCACCCCGTCACACGGCGCGCCGTGGAAGCCCATCGTGTACGGGAAGCTGGTTTCGAACAAATTGTCGTAGCGGATGGTCGTCTGCTGCAGGATCTCGGCGAGATCCGCGCGCTGCGCCGGTGAAAACTCCTGGAGCACCGAGACGGCCTCGCGCGGCAGGATCAACACTTCAAACGGCCACACCGCCCACCAGGGAACGACGCACAGGAAGCTCGCGTTCTCGCATACCGTGCGCGTCGCGTCCTTGCTCTCAAGCGCGGCATAGTCCAGCAGCAGTGAGCTGCCGTGCTCTGCAAAGTACGCCTCCTGCGCGGCGGCTTCGGCGGCAGGCTCGTCTGGCACGTGGCCCGTCGCCCAGATCTGGCAGTGCGGGTGCGGGTTGCTCGCGCCCATCATCGCGCCGCGGTTTTCAAAGATCTGCACGTACCGGATGCTTGGGTCCGCGCTCAACTCCGCCGCCTGCGCGACCCATGCATCAACCACGCGCGCTATATCGGGCAGCTCCATGCGCGCGAGCGTCAGTGAATGGTCAGGGTGGAAGCACAGCACCCGGCAATGCCCATGCTCTTCTTCAGCGCGCAGCAGCGGCGATCCGGTATCGGGCAGCGCGGGCGAACTCGGCAGGATCGCGGCGTAATCATTTTCGAAGACATACACGTGGTCATACGCAGGCGTGTGTGCGCCCCCCGCGCGGGCGTTGCCGGGGCACAGGTAGCAGGCAGGGTCGTAGTGCACGCCGCCCGGCGGCGCGACTGCGCCAACCTCACCCTGCCAGGGCCGCTGTGTTCGCTGCGGCGATACCAGGACCCACTGCCGACGCAGCGGGTTGTATCGGCGGTGCGGCGTATTGAGTGATGCCTGCGGCGCGTTGCTGCGAGTTTCAGTTGGCACCGAGGCACACTCCCTACTGCACTTGCTGGCCTGAGACTTGGTCTTGCAAGTAAACGCCGGAAGCGCGCACCGATTGCTCCTGACGCGAACCCGCGCTTATTCTAAGCGCTGCACTGGTTCCCTGCGTATGCCACTTCCCCCGCTCCCTCCCATCACGATGCTGCACGACCATGCCACGCGGCTATGGCACGAGAGCGACGCTGCGGAGCCGTTCGCCTCCACAGAGCTGGAAACAGCGGTCCTGGCGCAGCACCGGGCCAACTACCGGCTCTGGCATATTGAGGACAGCGCCCGAACACCCGGCATTAACGACCGCGAACTGGCCGAGGTGAAGCGCGCCATCGACCGGGTCAACCAGCAGCGCAACGACCTGACCGAGGCCTGCGACACCCTGCTGCTGGCGCTGCTTGAGCCCCATCGTTTGCCGCACCCGGAGGCTGAGCTGCACTCGGAAAGCCCCGGGTTGATGATCGACCGGCTCTCCATCCTTGCGCTCAAACTCTTCCATACGCGCGAGCAGCTGACGCGCCCGGATGCGCCCGCCGGGCATGCAGCGCGCAACACAGACCGGCTCACCATTCTGCAGGCGCAGCGCATCGACCTCCAGGTAGCGCTCGAGCGCTTGTGGCGGCGCGTGCTCTCCTCCGAGCGGCGCTTCAAGGTGTATCAGCAGCTCAAGATGTATAACGACCCGCAGCTTAACCCCGCGGTCTACAGCACCGGTCCTTTCTCCCTCGAATAAGCGCTGCCAAGTTGTCTGTTGTCCAAGCGACAGTTGACGACTGCGCCGCGCCTGCGTATAAAACGGAGCATCCGGGTCACCTTTCCGCAGCCTCGCTGCACTCACTGTGGTGTGTCTCGCGTCACCCCGGAGCCGTTTTGGAGACACGGAGGCCTCTTGCATGTCCAAGACCATGACTTCCGCAAAGACGCTGGCCGCTAAGATTCGTCCTTTCACCAACAACGCACAAAAGGAAGCACTGCAAACCTACGGCGCTGCCTTGCAGGCGATGCAGTCCGGGCAGTATGAGTCGGCGTTAAGCTCCTTCCACTCGCTTGACCCCGGCTGCTCGCCGGAGATCCGCGAGCGGGCGCGCGTGTACGCGCAGGCCTGCCAGCGCCAGTTGGAGCAGCGCAAGGCAGAGCTTCGCTTCGAATCGACCCCCGAGCGCTTCGACTACGCGGTTGCGCTGATCAACAACGGGGACTTTGAGGAAGCGCGCGAGCAGCTGGAATCGATCCTGGTGGAGGAGGACCGCATCGACTACGCGCACTACGGGCTCGCCATGCTGCACAGCATGACCGGGCAGGCTGAGGGCTGCCTGCATCACCTGGAGCGCGCCATTGAGCTGAACGGGCAGAACCGCGTGCTTGCCCGCAGCGATGTTGACTTCCGCCAGATGGCCGACGATCCCCGCTTTACCGAGCTGCTGTACCCTGAAGCAGTCTAGGCCGGGCTTCGCAGGGCCTGGAGCCCACCCGCCCAGCCCTGCTCCTCGCGCGCATGTTCACATCCCCCGAAAAGACCCCTCGAAAGATCGCGCTCGACATGACACCGCTCCGCGTGGTCGCCATGGGCGGGGGCACGGGGCTGTCGACCCTGCTTCGCGGCTTCAAGCACTTCACCGCGTCCAAAGCTCCTGCACAAACATCCCCGGAGTGCCTCATCAGCGACCTGGCTGCGGTTGTCACGGTCACCGACGACGGCGGTTCGTCCGGACGCCTGCGCAAAGACTTCGGCATGCTGCCGCCGGGCGACCTGCGCAACTGCATGGTCGCGTTGTCGGAGGACGAGCAGCTGCTGTCGCGCCTGTTTCGCCACCGCTTCCGCTCCGGCGGCGAGCTTGAGGGCCACGCCTTCGGCAATCTTTTTGTCGCGGCGCTGCAGGAGATTACCGGCGATTTTGCCCAGGCCATCAAGCTGGCTGCCGAGGTCCTGGCGACACGCGGCCGCATCTATCCGGCGACCAACTCCAACGTAACGCTGGCGGCGCGCATGAACACCGGCGAGCTGATCCGCGGCGAAACCGAGATCACCGGCAGCCGCGCGCGCATTGTGGAGCTGATGCTTGAGCCCGCGTACGCGGCGCCGCTGCCGGAGACGCTCGAGGCAATCGCCGCCGCTGACCTGATCACGCTCGGGCCCGGGTCGCTCTTTACCAGCGTCATCACCAACCTGCTGGTCGCGGGCATCCCGGAGGCGCTGGCAGCGGCCACCGGCACGCGCGTGTACATCTGCAACCTCATGACGCAGGGCAATGAAAGCCTTCACCTGTCTGCGTCGCAGCACATTGAGCGCATGTACGAGCATGCCCACGCCCCGTTTATTGACTACGCCCTGGTCAATACCGCCCCGGTTTCGGCGGCCATTCGGGAGCGCTACGCGGAAGAAGGCGCGGAGGTCATTGCGGCGGACATCGACCGGATCGAGGCAATGGGGATCCGCTGTATCGCGGGTTCGTTCGCGGCAGAAGGAGATGTTCTGCGGCACGAGGCAGACCTGGTTGCGAAAACGGCGCTGCGGCTCGCGCTTGCGGACCGCGCCGTCAAAGGCCTTGCAGTACGTCGTGCGCAGGCGGCTCTCTGAGCCTGCCCGCTTTGGGTACGCCATTCTAGGTTCGCCGTTCCAGGCGTTTCGGGAGGATATCCGCAGGTGCCGTGTTGGCCGGTACGGCTTTCCAGTCCACCCGGAATCGCCCGGAGTACCCGAAGAGCTTGCCCCACCTTCGATTCGCGGCGCTGACCTCGATGCGAAAGCAGCCTTCCCGGTCGTCAAACCACTCGCACACATCGGCTACGCCTGAAAAGCTCATCGGATACGTGAAGGAAACTGGCCCTTCGTGAAAGCGCTGCGCGCCCGAGCGGATGCGCAGGCCTCCATTGCTTTCTACCTGCAGCTCCAGCTCAACCGCGAGGTGCTGGTGTGTGCCGAGGTAGTCGATGATGCAGCCCCGCTCCTCGTCATAGATCATGTAGGCATCGAAGCGGCGCACCTTCCGGGTTGTAAAGGTGCGCACCCACGTCACGGTCTCGCGGCCGAACGAGTCTCGGTACGCGTAGTTCTGGATGGTGAAGGGAACATCGACGCCCTGCTCGGGAAACATGATGCTGCGCCACGTGCCGATGTAGAGAAACGGCAGGGTGTAGGCCGCTCCGTGCCACAGCTTGTCCATCACCCCTGTGCCCACCGCGCCGACGCCGCCCTCGGAGGTCAGTGAAAATCGCCGCTGGATCTCCGGGTGAAGTTTTTCGAACTCCGCACCGAGAGCACGCTGGTAGATCGAAATCATGCCGTCTCCTTTGCCGGGCTGCGTCGGCAGC
The DNA here is from genome assembly GCA_964249695.1 of uncultured Acidobacteriaceae bacterium. Taxonomy (GTDB): domain Bacteria; phylum Acidobacteriota; class Terriglobia; order Terriglobales; family Acidobacteriaceae; genus EB88. The sequence goes on along the minus strand of CAXUDF010000182.1, from coordinate 86 downwards.
GCCGTGCCAGCGGCACCCGCGGCAGCGCCAGCCATCCTGCCACAGATAACGCGATCACTGCGAAATTAGGCGTCACCGGGTTGAAC
>CAXUDF010000181.1:0-4657 GCA_964249695.1 uncultured Acidobacteriaceae bacterium | reverse complement strand
CCGGAAAAAGCACTAAGGTAAGCAGATGGACCGGAATGGAACAAGAACGCCATCAACCCGGCGTGCACACGTCGTCGGATCGGGACCGAACGGGATGGCGGCTGCGGTGGCGCTGGCGCAGAGCGGCTTTGCGACCGAAGTGCACGAGGCGCAAAGCTCGCCGGGCGGCGCTTGTCGCACTCTTCCGCTGACCCTGCCCGGGTTCCTACACGATTTTGGTTCGGCGGTGCACCCGCTGGCGGCAGGGTCGCCGTACTTTAAGACTCTCGGCCTCGAGCGCTACGGCCTTGAGTGGCTGCACCATCCGGCACCGCTCGCCCATCCGCTTGACGGTCCCGGCCAGATGGGGACGGCGGTGGTTCTCGAACGGAATCTCGAGCACGCTGTAGCCGACTTAGGCGTGGACGGGCCAGCGTGGCGGGCGCTGGTCGGCCCGCTGGTGGAGCGCTGGGACGAGCTGCTGCCGGAGCTGCTGGGGCCGGTCATCCACCTGCCCCGGCACCCGTTTGCGCTTGCCCGCTTTGGAGCCTTGGCGGCGCTGCCGGCTCGGCTGCTGGCGTCAATCGCCTTCAAAACGGAGCGCGCGCGAGCCTTGTTCGCCGGCCTCGCGGCGCACTCGTTTCTGTCGCTGGACGCGCCCTTCTCCTCCGCAATCGCGCTGGTGCTGGGCGCGGCCGCGCATGCGGTCGGCTGGCCCATCCCGCGCGGCGGCTCAGGGAGCATCACGCGGGCGCTGGCTGGTGCGCTCGCCGCAGCCGGCGGGGTGCTGCGCTGCAACTCGCGGGTCGCCTCGCTTGCGGAGTTCGGCCGGGAGGACCTGGTGCTCTTCGACACCCGGCCCGCGGCCATGCTCCGGATCGCGAGCGAGCGGCTGCCCGGCGGGTATCAACGGCAGCTGCGGCGGTTTCGGCCGGGACCCGCGGCGTTCAAGATCGACTACGCGCTCAGCGAGCCCATCCCCTGGAAGGCTGCGGCCTGCCGTCGGGCGGGCACGGTGCACGTGGGCGGCACGCTGGGCGAGATTGCGCGATCAGAGCGGGAGATGCTCCGGGGGCAAGCGCCGAAGCGGCCCTATGTGCTGGTCGCGCAGCCGACGCTCGTGGATCCGACGCGCGCGCCTGAGGGAAAACACGTGGCCTGGGTGTACTGCCATGTGCCCTGGGGTTTTCGCGGCGACGCTACCGCGGCGATTGAAACGCAAATGGAGCGTTTTGCGCCCGGCTTCAGGGAGTGTGTACTCGAGCGCCGGGTATCCGGGCCGGCGGCCTTGCAGCAGGGCGATGAAAACCTCGGAGGCGGCGACATCAGCGGCGGCGCGATGGATGTAGGCCAGCTCCTGCTGCGGCCTACGCTCCGCGCCTACAGAACACCGGATCCGCAGCTATACCTATGCTCGTCCTCCACGCCGCCCGGAGCAGGGGTGCACGGCATGTGCGGTTGGCACGCGGCGCAGGCAGCGCTGGCGCGATAATAATGCACTCAGGGGCGTGACCCGGCGGTCAGCGCCGCTTCCCTGCCTTCCTCCAGCAGATAGGCCACGCCGGCCGCGCTCGCACGCGCCCACGAGGTGTTTGACAGCCAGGCAATCAGCAGGATGACGATGCCGCAACCTACCATGCCCCACCAAATGGGATGAGTGGCACGGGTAAAGTCCGTGCCGTGGGCGCGGCTCGCACTCACCACTGTTCCTGCGATGGCCACGCCAAAGGCCGCGCCGACCTGCCGGCTGGTGGAGGCGATGGCTGAGGCGACACCGGCCTGCGAAAGCGGCATGCCGGCGACCGCACTGTTGGCAATTGCCGGGTTCACCATGCCGACTCCGATGCCAAACAAGGCGTAGACAACCAGCAGCAACAGCAGCGGCGTATCGGCCGCAAGGCGCGTCAGCAAGCCCGTGCTCAGCGCAAAAGCCGCGCCGGACATCAGCAGCGAGAGTCGCGTTCCGCGGCTGCCTACCAGGCGCCCGGAGAGCGGCGCGCTCAGGGTCATCATCGCGGCCAGCGGCAGCGTGCAAAGGCCGGTATGCAGGGCCGACAACCCGCGCACCTGCTGCAGGTACAAAGCATTGAGGAAGAGAAAGCCGGCAAACGAAGCAAAGGAGCAAACTGCCAGCGCAGTCGCGCTGCTGAAGGGGACGCTGCGGAAGAATCGCAGGTCCAGCAAAGGCTGCGCGCGCCGCGGTTCGTAGAAAAGAAACGCCAGAAGGCTCACGCCTGAAATGACAAACAGCGCAACGATGCGCGCGGACTGCCAGCCTGCATCCGGCCCCTGAATGACCGCATAGGTAAACGAAGCCAGCGTCAAGAAAACCAGCAGCTGCCCGCCCGGATCAAAGGCCCGCGCCCGCGGCGCTTTCGATTCGGGAACAAACAGCGCGCCCAGCACCAGAGCGGCGATGCCAATCGGCAGATTGATCCAGAAGATCGACCGCCAGCCGAGTCCCTGCGTCAGCGCACCGCCGAGGACGGGGCCCAAAGCAAACGAGATACCGCCGACCGCTCCCCAGACCCCGATCGCCCGCGCGCGGGCTGCGCGCTCCTGAAAGGCATTTGCGATGATGGAGAGCGCGACCGGGTTGAGCATGGACGCGCCGAGACCCTGTATGGCGCGGAAGGCGATCAGGCTTTCGATGTTCGGGACAAGGCTGCACAGCAGCGAGCCGGTGACAAATAAAACAAGTCCGATACCAAAGATGCGCCGCCGCCCGAAGCGGTCGGCGATAGAGCCTGAAAGCATCAGCAGGCTCGCCACCACCAGGGTGTACGCGTCGATAATCCATTGCAGCTGCGCAAGGGTGGCATGCAGATCGCGCTGAATCGCGGGAAGCGCGACATTCACGATGGTCACGTCCATACCGGTCAGCAGCAGGCTCAGGCAGCAGATGCCGAGGATGAGGTTGGGTCGCTTCGGCTGCGTATTCGGCGGTGCGCCCGTGGATTGCGTCGCTGCGTGCATACTCCATGATGCCTCCACCTGACTCCACTTTGGGGAATCGTTGCGGCACGGCAAGGGAATGCAGGCTCGGCGGGCGATCCCGCGGTCCATCAGCTCTCCCCCGCATCGTGCACTTTCGGGCAAACCTCGCAGTCTGCCGCGGTGTCTATAATCGCCTTCCCGGCTCCCGGGCGCTCTCTTCCGCCGCAAACAGCCCGCGAAGACGCCGCACGCCGGAGGAGGCTTCGTGATCAATCGCAGGGCATTTCTGGGCAGCTCCCTTCTTACCGCCGGCTCGCTGGCACTACCGCACGGTAGTCGGGCTGCATCGGACGGCGAGCCGCCGCAAGCATCCCTCGCGTCAGCAGCGCCTGCCGACGCCGCGTTCCCCCCGGATTTCCTCTGGGGCACGGCAACGGCAGCCTTCCAGGTGGAAGGCGCCTGGAACGAGGACGGCAAGGGTGAGTCCATCTGGGATCGCTTCACGCACACGCAGGGGAAGATCCGCGGCGCGGCGACCGCAGACCGCAGCTGCGACAACTACCACCGCTTTCGGGAAGATATCGCGATCGTGAAGCAGCTCAACCTGAAGAGCTACCGCTTCTCCATCTCCTGGCCGCGCATTCAGCCTGGCGGCACGGGCGCGCCGAATCAGAAGGGCCTCGATCACTACTCGCGCCTCGTCGACGCAGTGCTCGCGGCCGGCATTCGCCCCTTCTGCACCATGTACCACTGGGATCTGCCGCAGGCGCTTGAGGATCGGGGCGGCTGGCCCAACCGCGACCTGGCGAACTATTACGCCGAGTACGCGGCCATCCTCGGCAAACACCTCGGCGACCGCATCACGGTGTGGGCTCCCTTCAACATGCCCTGGACCTTCACCTACCTGGGCTATGGTGCGGGCGCGTTTCCGCCGGGTAAAGCCGACTACGGACTCTTCCTGAAAGCCGCGCATACCGTGGCCCTGGCGCAGTCGCAGGCGCTGCGGGCGCTCAAAGCGGCCTCGCCGAAAGCGACCGTCGGCAGCGCGTACGGCATGGCGCCGGCGTACCCACGAACGAACAGCGAGGCCGACCGAGCCGCGACCGCGCGCTACCACGCACTGAACAACGTGTTCTTTCTCCATGCGGCCATGTACGGGGAGTACCCGAAGGCGTTTGTCGGAGAAACACCGCTCAAGGAAATGGGCTTTGAAGCCGGCGATGAGCGCATCCTGAAAGCGCCTTTGGACTGGGTCGGCTTCCACTACTACACGCGCCGCGTGGTTTCCGCTGCAGTCAGCGGCGGGGCCGGCGGGGCGCAGTTCGGGACAGAAACGGAGCTGGACGGAGGCGGCGCGGGAAGCCGTGACCGCTACACAAGCTTCCACGCAGAAATGCCGACCGAAGGGCCGCTGACCGACGCCGGATTGGAGGTGTACCCGCCCGGCATCTACGACCTCGTCATGCAGATTTCAAAGGAGTACAACCACCCGATCATCGAGATCACCGAAAGCGGCTGCAGTTACGGCGATGCTCCCTACGCGAAACAAGGCGGCCGCGTGCCCGATACACGGAGGATCGCTTTCTTCCGGAGCTACCTGGCGGAGCTGCACCGGGCGATCCAGGACGGCGCGCGGGTGCGCTCCTATCACGCGTGGACGCTGCTTGATAACTTCGAGTGGGCCGACGGCTACAGCCAGCGCTACGGTCTCACCTACGTGGACTTCCGCGACGGACAGCGG
>CAXUDF010000180.1:0-4738 GCA_964249695.1 uncultured Acidobacteriaceae bacterium | reverse complement strand
TGAGAAACCGTAGCGGCTTAGTCCAGGTGAGCGACCGGCTGACCGGCAGGCAGCACGACAAACTGAGTGGCCGGTGACACATCGACGTGCTGAATAAGCGCCTCGCCCCAATCGGGAGAAGGAAGCTCTGGCATCGCCTTCGCGACGAAGAGCTTGCGGCACTGGGCCGCGGTCCAGCGCGCCATGGCTTTCGACTTCTTGCGCCGGGCGCTGTCGGTCGAAATGCCGGTTCCTGCGTACATTTGCCGATACAGCTTGGAGAGGAAAACGAAAGCAATCCGTGCGCGCAGGGTAGGTGTGCACGCTGAGCGGCGCCAGATCGCGCCAAAAGTATAGAACTTGTCCCAAACGCCCTGGGTCCGCTCCCGGATCTCGTCCGAGCTCATCGAGGGATGGGGCGTGAACATCTTGGGCCGCGTCTCGGTCGGGATCAACCAGTAGCGCGTAATCGGCACGCCATCGACAAGCGTCGGATCCTTCGCCTGCTCCTTCTCCCAGCGCGCGAAGTCGACGGTTCCCGGAAACGGCGTCATCATTACAAACTGGGCGAACGTCACGCCTGATTTTAGCGCCATGTCAACCGTAGCTTTGAAAGTCGCCTCTTTGTCCGTCGGCAGGCCGAAGATAAACGACCCAAGCACATGCACCCCATGCTGCTTGAAGATCTGCAGCTGCCGCGCAAGCGCCTCGCCCGAGTAGTTGAAGTCCTTGAAAACCGCCTTCAAGCCTTCCGGGGTTACCGCCTCCACACCCACAAGCGCACCTTTGATGTTGGCACGGCGCATGGCGTCCAGGTACTCGCCGTCCTCGGCTGCTTCCATGGTGATCTGCGTGAAAAAAACCATGTCACGCGGCAGCTTTGCGAGCTCTTCCATCAGCTGGTAGCGCTCCGCGCGGATGGCTTCCAGCTCCGCGACCTTGCCGAGGTTGTTCTGCTCGCGGGCAAGCCGCAGGTCGGTCAAGGTCACCGGGTAGAAGTTATCGTCGGCTAGCGCGATGAAGCGGAAGCCAAGACGGCGCAGGTCAATAATCTCGTCGATTACGCTCTGGAAGCGGCGCTGACGGGGCGCCTGGCCGTCGGTGCGCCACACGCTGCAAAACGAGCAGTGCTTGGGGCAGCCGCGGATCGTCTGCACCGACGCCCACATGTACTTGTCTTTCTGCATCAGGTCCCAGCGCGCCGCCAGGAACTGCCTGCCCTCGATCCGGCCGCCCTCGTAGATGCGGCCCGGCTCGCCCGCCATGCAGTCCACCACCACCTTGCCCCAGGCAACGTCGCCATCACCCTTCACGACCGCGTGCGCCGCACCACGCTCGAAGGCTTCCTCCGGGAAGAGCGTCGCATGGATGCCGCCGTAGACCACCCAGGCCCCGCGCTCGTGCGCCATGCGCCCCACGGCGTAGCCTCGCAGCGCATTGCCGGTGTGTACGCTGATGCCGACGATGTCGCCGGGCTGAATGGTTTCCGGCACGACCTGCTCAAGCGATTCATCTACCAGAATGGGATCGCCGGCAACAGCAGGCGTAGCGGCGGCCAGCACAAACAGCCAGCGCGGCGTAATCACGGCGGTGCCAAACGAGTTATCGCTGGGGTTGATCAGGTGCACGCTCACAGGCAGAACCTTTCCTCGTACGAGTACAGGCAGTCAGAGAGCGTTTCGGCCTCGGAGCGCTGAGAAGGTCTTTCCTTCCACGCGAACAGAAGCGGTAATGGCATCACTGTGTCTTATACCGTACAGAGTTGCTGTGGCTCTGGCTAGGAAGAGGTTGGCAAAATCCTATGATTGCGGGGCATCAACAATCTGCGACTTGCTTCCGCCGCCTATCAGAACTCGGCTGCCGGATTCAGAGGCTAGTCTGCCGGTCGTTGTTCCCATCGGACAACAAGCGCGGTTTGGCGGCGCTTGCGTCGAACTGGACATGCGGTCGAGATGAAGTTTCAGCTAGAAGGGAATGTCGTCGTCGGTGATTTCGGCGTGCGCGTAGTCATCCTGCGGGGCTGAGCCGCGCTGATCAAACGAGCTTGTGCTGCTGGCAGCAGAGCTGCGTCCGTAGCTGCTCGCGGAGGCTCCGTCGCCGGCACCTTCGCCTCGGCCTGAGAGCAGCACCAACTCATTCACGACGATCTCCGTCCGGTACACCTTTTTGCCCGTTTCCTTGTCGTCCCAGGAGCGCGTGGTGAGGCGGCCCTCGATGTACAGCTTGTTGCCCTTCTTCACATAATCCCGAACAATCTCGGCCGTGCGGCCGTAGGCGGTCACGTTGTGCCACTCGGTCCGCTCCTGCCACTGGTCAGAAGCTTTGTCCTTGATGCGGTCCGTTGTGGCGATGCCAAAGTTTGCGACCGCCTGACCGCTGGGCAGGAACTTCACCTCAGGGTCTTTGCCCAGATTGCCGAGCAGCGTAACTTTATTGACGGTCTTTGCCATGGCTTTCTACTCCCTTGATCTTGTTCTTGCAGAAGCATAGCAGCCCCGGTCGGCCTGCAAAACTAGTCCCGGACGCGCCAAAGTTACCGATGGAGCAGGCCTCTAGTAGGCCGGCCCCACAGCTGCGTGCAGCATCAGGTAGACGACGACGCCGGTCACCGACACGTACAGCCACAGCGGGAAGGTCCAGCGCGCCAGCTTCCTGTGCTGCGCGAACCGTCCGGAAAGCGACAGGAAGAACGTGATAAGCACAATCGGCAGCGCCACGATCGAAAGCAGCACATGGCTTGCCAGCAGCGTGAGGTAGACCGTGCGAGTGCTGTTGTGGACCGGGTAGAGCGTATCGCCGTGTATGGCGTGGTTGGCCACGTACGACACTAGAAACACCGAGGAGAAGGCGAACGCGGTCAGCATCGACGCGCGGTGTTTGCGGATCTCGCGCCGGCGGATGAAGACAAAGCCGAGCGTCAGCGCTAGCGCGCTTAGGCCGTTGAGGATCGCATTCAACTCGGGGAGAAAGCGCAGGCGGCCGCGAAACGAAGCCGGCGCGTGATGGACGTACAACAGCCAGAGCAAAAACGCGGTCGCCACGGCGCTCAGCAGCAGGATGCCGACAATGCCGGCGACCGCCGGGCGGTTGTCGAGCTTCGGCAGATCCGGCGGCAGGTCCGGATGATCATTAAAGGGTAGATGGGTACCGCGCAGCGTGGACTCACTCATGGCATTCCTCAGAAAAACTAAGCTGCCGGCTTCTGGGTACGGCGATTGACGACAAACCAGGAAGCGGCAAAGCACAGCGCGCAGAACCCCGCGGTGACCAGCAGGTTGACCGGGAGCGAGGCATCCGTAGGCTGGGCAGGGAAGAGCAGGTTCCGCAGCGCATCGACGCCGTAGGTCAGGGGGTTGGCGCGCATCAGCGCGTGCATCCAGGGCGACGCGCCGCTTGGCGGGAACAGCGAACCCGAAAGCATCCACAGCGGCAGCAGGATGAGGTTGACGATTGCGTGAAAGGCCTGCGGCGAGTCCAGCGGCCAGGCGATCGTGAAGCCCAGCGCAGTCAGCTCAAATGAGAGCATCGCGATGACCACGATGCCCAGCAGCACCGCGCCGAAGGAGACATGCACGCCGACCAGCGGCGCAAACACGAGGAAGACGACCCCCTGCAGCAGAGCCAGCGTAGCCCCGCCGAGCACCTTGCCCAGCACGATCGCGGAGCGCGATACCGGGGCTGCAAGGACTGACAGTAGAAAGCCTTCGTTGCGGTCCTGGATCAGCGACATCATGGAGAAGATTGAGGTAAACAGGACGATCATCGCGACGGAGCCGGGGAAAAAGTAGCCGAGATAGTGGCCGTTGCCGCCCGCGTTCCCGCCGGTGGCATGGAATGAATTGGCAAAGCCCGAGCCAAGCACCAGCCAGAACAGCAGTGGGGAGGCGATGACGCCCACCACGCGTGCTTTTTGCCGGTAGAAGCGAACGATCTCCCGCCGCCACAGCGAGTACGCAGCGATGGCCGTCGACGGCCGGGCCGGTACGCTCAGACGGGGAGATGGAATTGCGCCAACTTCACGAACTGCTGTTGCCATGTGCTGCTCCTGAAACAAACCTTGCGTGCGATGAGACTGTACTTGCAGGATGAACGCGACCTATATGTGGGCGTCAGCCTGAGGAGAAATATGCGTCATCCTGAGCGCAGCGAAGGACCTGCTTCGTTCCTCTCGCCCAGGTTAGCGAATGGCGAGCGCCCTTCAGAACGGCTCGTTATACCCCTTGCGCCGATCCCCTTCCAGCGTTTCCGTATCCGGTTCCGCTTCCGGGCCTTCTTCATGCCAGAAGCGGTGCCCGGTGCGCTGAATAAAGACATCCTCAAGCGAAGGCTTCTGCACCCGGATGCCCTCGATCTCGCCCGGAAACGCCTCGATCACGCCGGTAACAAAGCGGTGGCCCTGCTCGTGCTCGATCCGGACGCCGGCGCCAAGCGCCGCCGGCTCGCCGCCGAAGCGGCTTCGGATATTTGCAGCTAAATTCCGCGCCTCGCGCGCCCCGCGGGTCTCGAAAGTAACGACATCGCCACCGATGGCTTCCTTCAGCTCAATGGGCCGCCCCAGCGCTACCAGCTTGCCTGCGTTCAGAATTGCGAGCCGGTCACAGTGCTCGGCTTCCTCCATCAGGTGCGTGGTCACCAGCACCGAAACGCCGTCCTCGTCGCGCAGCGTGCGCAGGTACTGCCACAGATCAATGCGCGCGCCAGGATCGAGCCCGGTTGAGGGCTCATCGAGCAGCAATACCGAGGGCGAGTGGATCAGGCC
>CAXUDF010000179.1:0-4826 GCA_964249695.1 uncultured Acidobacteriaceae bacterium | reverse complement strand
AAAAGGTGCCCGAGACCGGTACATTCTTGCCAGAGTTCGCGAGGCTGTAACAAACATCTGGGAGGATGAAGCCGTTTGGGTTGGAAGGTTTCCCGCCCAAGCCTTATGACACGATCAGCAGCTGTTTCCAACTTTGAGAGGCTTTAGATGAAGATGAATTTGAAAGCGCTTGGGAGCCTTGTTCTGGCTTCGGCCGTTCTGGGCCAGGCGCATTGTGCGGTTGCGGCTGATGCTGCGGCGGGCCTGGCGGCAGACGCCCCCGCGAGCAAGGCAAAACGCCACGTCCGCGTAAAGAAGTCGGTCCGTCCGAGCGTCCAGTCGGAGATCGAGGCCCTGCGCACTGACCTCCAGTCGCAAAAGGGGCAGATCGACAACCTGCAGCAGCAGCTGTCAGCGCGCGACGCGCAGCTGCAGCAGGTACAGCAGCAGTCGCAGGCAGCCGTGCAGCAGGCCACCCAGCAGGCGCAGGACGCGATCGCGGCACAGCAGTCAATCAACGCGCAGAACACGACCGTGGTGTCGTCGCTGCAAAGCTCGGTGACCGACCTGCAGCAGAACACGACGACGCTTGCAACCTCGGTGCAGGCCGACCAGGCGGCGACTAAAAAGGCGATCGACACCCCGGACCAGGTGCACTACAAGGGCGTCACGCTCGGGTTTACCAACTCGTTTATCGAGTTCGCGACAGTGGACCGTACCCGCGCCACCGGCGGCGACATCGATACCGCCTTCCTGTCTACCCCTCTCGCGGCCTCCGATGCCGGCCACCTCAGCGAGTTCTACGCAAGCGCACGTCAATCGCGTCTGGCGCTCACCTTTCTCGGCAAGGTGCCGAACGCGAACCTGCAGGCCTACTACGAGGCAGACTGGCTGGGCACCGGCATCACCTCAAACAACAACCAGTCCAACAGCTACGTGCTGCGTGAGCGCCAGCTGTGGGCGCAGGCCGCGCTCAAGAGCGGCCTGACCGTGACCGGCGGCTCCCAGTGGACACTCGCGACCGAAACCCGCAACCTGCTCGATAACAAGAGCGAGGTGCTGCCGGACACGATCGATCCGCAGTACAACGTCGGCTTTGTGTGGCAGCGCCAGCCCGGGCTGCGCGTCACGCAGAAGTTCGGCGACAACCTGGCCGTGGGCGTCTCGCTTGAACAGGCTGAGACCATCAACCCTACCTGCCAGAGCACCGCGACCGTACCCGGCGCTACTGCAGGAGCTGCTGCCGTCGCTGTGGGCTGCCCCACCAACTACGTCGTCGGTGCCGTGGGCACGGGCGGCGGTTTGTACAACCCGACAGCGAACTACAGCTACAACGCGGCACCGGACGTCATCGCGAAGCTGGCGTACCAGAACAAGCTGGGCCACTTTGAGCTGTTCGGCATCGGCAGCACCTTCCGCAGCCGCGTGTACGCGCAGGGCGCGGCGCTCGGCAGCACGCTGGCCAACACCACCGGCAGCAACGCGGCCGGGGCCTACAACAACGTCCTCTTTACGGGCGGCGCGGGCGGCGGCTTCCGCGGCTATGCGGCCAACAAGCGGATCGAGTTGGCGCTGCACGGTCTGTATGGCGAGGGCATCGGCCGGTACGCATCCGCGCAGCTGCCGGACGTAACGATCAATCCCCGCGGCGGGCTGGCACCGCTGCATAACTGGGCCGCGCTTGGCGAGGTTTTTGTGCACGCTACGCCGCGGCTTGACGTCTACGCAGATGCCGGTTTTGAAGAGGTGGGCCGCCGCATCTTCACCTACGGCAACAGCTTTGAAGGCTACGGCCTCCGCACCGCAAACAACACCGGCTGCGGCGTTGAGGCGGCACCGGGCGCTGCTGCAGGCGGCGTGTATCCGCCTCAGACAAATGGCTTTGTCCCAGGCGGCACCGGCACCTGCAACGGCAACAACAAGGACGTCGCCGAAGGCACGCTGGGCTACGATTACTACTTCTACAAGGGACCCATGGGCCGCTTCCGGCAGGGCTTCCAGTTCTCCTGGCTGGAGCGTTCGCTTTACTCCGGCTCTACCGGTACCGCGCCCAAGGCCAACAACCTGATTTTCGAAAGCAACATTCGTTACTACCTGCCGTAGAAAAGCTCGTAGCTCGCAGCAGAGAAAGGCGTCCCTCGCGGGACGCCTTTCTCATTCCTCCTACGTCTCTGCTCGATGAGCTTGCGGCTGGGATCTAAGGTGGAGGGCAACATCCGTGAGTGCAGCGAAGGATCTCTGCTTTCATCCGTCGCGCTGGACAGCAGGTCCTTCGCTGCGGTCAGGATGACGCCGCTTTTGGACATGCCACGGAGAGCGAGGGCATCGGAGCTACTCGCCTCACCGGATAATCGTCGTCTCCGCCTTGGACGGCTTCGCCGCGACCTGCTTCGGCGTTGGCAGGTCAGACGATGTCCAGCCGCCGCCGAGCGCCTGGATCAACTGCACGGCCGAGGTCATTACGGAGATCTGCGTCGTGTACAGCGACTGCTGGTCGGCAAGCAGCGTGTTCTGCGCCGTGATCACGTTCAGGTACGGGTCGAGCCCGGTGCGGTAGCGGTCAATCGCGAGATTGACATACGCCTGCGCCGAATCCACCGCCTGCTTTTCTTTCGCGATCTCCTCGGAGTCGATGCGGGTGTCGGCCAGGTAGTCCTCGACCTGCTGGAACGCGGTCAGGACTGTTTCCTGGTACGAGGCTACGTCGGCGTTGTAGGTGGCAACGTACTGCTGGATGGTGGCGCGTCGCAGGCCGGCATCGTACACGGTCTCGTTGAAACTCGGCCCGATCGACCAGAAGCGGCTCGAGTAGTCAAACCAGTGCTTCAGCGTCGAGCTTTCAAAGCCGCCCTGCGCGGTCAGCGTCAGGCTCGGGTAGTAGGCGGCCTGCTCGATGCCAATGAGCGCGTTGGCAGCAGCCATGGTGCGCTCGGCGGCCGCAACATCGGGCCGGCGCTGCAGCAGCTGCGAGGGCACGCCGATGGGGATCGGCGGCGGCGTCATGGAGATGCCGCGCGGGGGCAGGTGAAAATCCGTCGCGGGCTTGCCAATGAGCAGCGCGATGGCGTGCTCGTAGGTAGCGCGCGGCGCGGCAACCGCGATGGCCTGCGCCTGCGCGTTTTCAAGCGTTGACTGCGCTTCCAGGACGGAGATCTGGTTGTCGACCCCGGTCTCGTAGAGCCCCACGGTGATACGGAGGGACTCCTGGTCTGCCGCCACAATGCCGTTCAGCGCGATCTGGAGCGCATCTTCGCCGCGCAGCTCAAAAAAAGCTTCGGCCAGCGCAGCCTGCTCGGTGAGGCGCTCATTTTCCAGGTCGGCCGCGCTGACCTGCGCGTTGTACTGGTCTTCGCGAATGGTATTGCGGATGCGCCCCCACAGGTCCGGCTCCCAGCTGATGTCGAGCGGCGCCGCCCACACCGTGCTCTGCTGTCCGGTGCTGGTGACGGTGGTTGTGGTGGAGCTGCCGCCGGAGCCGCCCGTGCCGCCCCCTGTGCCGCCTGTTCCGCCGGTGCCGCCGCTGGTCCCGCTGGTCGCGGCGGCGCCGGTGGCCGCGTTGCGCAGGTTGGCCGAGGAGCGGGTGCGGCTGAACGATGGACCGATGCTCGCGGTGGGATACAACTGCGACCGCGCTTCACGGATGAGTGCGCGCGCCTGCTCAAACTGCTGGAAGTACAGGCGAATGTTCTGGTTGTTCAGGTCCACCTGGTCTTCCAGGCCGTTCAATTCCTCATCGCCAAAGATGAGCCACCACTTGCCGCGCAGCATCGCGTCGCCGGGCGCGGCGGCCTTCCACACGCCCGCGTCCACGGAGACCCCGGCCGCATTGTCAGCGGTAGCGCTGGGAAAGGCAGTCGCGGTGGGCGCGATTGCGGTGGGCGGGTGGTACTTTGGCCCGACATTGCAGCCGGCGAGCGCGAGCGTTGCCACCGCCAGAAGTGCTGCGCGGGCGGCACCGTACAGCGTAAGGACCCGCGTACAGGCGCGCGTACTGTGATTCACTGACAAACTCCTCAGAAAATGCGCTTCGTTCACACGTTCACTCCGCAGATTCGCTCCTCTCACAGGTTTAGTCCGCGGGCAGCAGCGGCTGAGCCCGGTGCGGGCCGCAACACGGTGCGCACACCGCGCCGGCGCAGCATGAGCTGGCGCAGACGATCCAGGTACAGGTAAATCACTGGCGTCGTATAGAGCGTAAGCAGCTGCGACACGAGCAGGCCGCCGACGATGGTGATGCCGAGCGGACGGCGCAGCTCCGAGCCGGTGCCGGTGCCAAAGGCCAGCGGCAGCGCGCCAAACAGCGCGGCCATGGTGGTCATCAGGATCGGCCGAAAGCGAAGCATGCACGCCTCAAAAATTGCGTCGCGGGTCGACAGGCCGTGCTCGCGCTCAGCCATCAGCGCAAAGTCCACCATCATGATCGCGTTTTTCTTCACGATGCCGATCAGCAGCACAATGCCGATGATTGCAATCACGGTCAGATCGGTGTTGGTCAGCTCAAGCGCGATCAGGGCACCCACGCTGGCCGACGGCAGCGTCGAGATGATGGTGATGGGATGAACCAGGCTCTCATACAGGATGCCGAGCACAATGTAGACCGCAAGCAGCGCGGTGATGATCAGGTACTTCTCCGTTTTGAGCGAGTCCTGAAAGGCCTGCAGCGTGCCCGAAGACGAGCCTCGCACGGTGGCCGGCGTGCCCAGCTCGTCCTGCATCTGCTGGATCTCCGCGGTCGCCTCAGACAGCGAAGCACCCGCGGCCAGGTTGAAGGAAACGGTTGTCGACGGGAACAGGCCGGTGTGGTTCAGGGTGAGCGAGGTGGTGTGGATCTGCGTATTCGAGAAGCT
>CAXUDF010000178.1:0-4949 GCA_964249695.1 uncultured Acidobacteriaceae bacterium | reverse complement strand
GCGAAAAATCCTCTACGTCGCGCCGCTCGCGCCGGGCAACACCTCGCTCTATCGTTTGGAAGCCTTCCGGCGGCTCGGGCAGGAGATGATTCCGTTCGCGGTTGACGACTACGAGCCGCACTCGCGCTACGTGGCCGCGCTCCGGTACCGCTACCCGGTCGGTCCGCTGATCGCCCGAGTCAACCATGCGCTGCAGCAGACCGCGCGCGAGCATCGGCCCGACGTGGTCTGGTTCGACAAGCCGGTGCACTTCCATGCGGGCACGGTGGAACTGATCAAGCAGTTCGGCGCGGCCACCGTCTGCTACAACCAGGACAACCCGTTCGGGCCGCGCAACGACGGCTGCTGGCTGCAGTTCCTCAAAGTTTACCGGCTGTTCGACCTCCACTGCCTGTTCCGCAATGTCGACGTGGCGCGTTACGCCGAGTGGGGTTTGCCGGCGCTCAAAATCGCGCTCTCCTACGATCCGCTCCAGCATTTTCCGCCGCCCGCGGGCTGGAGCGACGCCGACCGCGACCGCGAGCTGGCCTACACGGGCTCGCCGCTCGAGCACCGCCCGGAGTTTTTACGCGCGCTTGCGGACAAGCACGGCCTGCCCGTTTCGGTCGCAGGCCCAAGATGGGAAAAAGCCTGGCCAGAAGAGGTGCAGCGCCGCCTCCTTTTCGGCGGAATGATGCGCGGTCCGGAGTATCGTGAGGCCATGTGGCGCTCCAAGATCAACATGGCCTTCGTGACCCGGATGAACGAGGAGGATGTGGCGCACAAATCGTTTGAGATCACGGCGTGCGCGCAGTTTCTGCTGGCGGAGCGCTCACCCGGCCACCAGGAAGCCTTCGAGGAGGACCGCGAAGCCGTCTTTCACGGCTCGGAGGAAGAGTGCGCGGAGAAGGCCCGCTGGTATCTGGCGCACCCCGAGGAGCGGGAGCGGATTGCCGTCGCGGGGCGGCTGCGGGCGGAGCGCTCGGGCTACAGCAACGATGCCCAGCTGACCAAGGTGCTGAGCTACCTGGACGGGCGCGATGGCTGACCCTGCGCTGCCGAAATCGCAGCCCAGTTTGGAGTCCGGCGCATGGGTTGACACGCAGACGAGGGAAGCCCCAGGCATGCGGCTTGTTCTGGCTCTCGACACCTGCGGGGCGGAGTCGACGCTGGCTCTGGTTGAGCTTGCCGACGATGATTCTGGCGGACCGAACCTGCCGGGAGACGCCGTTCATCTGATCCGCGAGCGAACGCTGCCGGCGCGTACCGCGGGCTCCATGCTGACCAGCGCCATGCGCGACGTGCTCGGCAGCGTGCCGCCGAACGCTCTGTACGCCATCGTGGTGGTGCGCGGCCCGGGCAGCTTCACCGGCATGCGCATCGGGCTCAGCGCGGCCAAGGCGCTTTCCCAGGCCTGTGCCATCCCGCTGGTTGCGGTTTCGCGGCTGGCCGTGCTTTCCGCCGCAAACTGTGCTTCGCGGGTCGCGCTCGATGCCGGGCGAGGCCGCGTCTATCTCGGTTCCTTTCCCGGCAGTCCGGCCCAGGAGCATCTGCTGGACGTGCAGGAGTGCAGGGAAGTGCTCGGCGAAGACCCCGGTCAGTCCACGGGCGAACCACGTTCTTCGGAAGCGCGCCTGACCGTATGCGAAGCTCGCCTCGCCTCGCTCTTTCCCGAAGCTGTTCGCGTCGCCCCGCCCACCGCGCTTGATGCGATCCACCACGCGAAGGCTCAACTCGCCGCGCGCGACTGGGACGACGCGGCATCGCTCGACGCCCTGTATCTGTGGCGCCCCGAGCAGATGCTCACAAGCCCGGCACACCCGGCGTGAGCGAGGCGCCTGTCATCCGGTCAAGCATCCACGTGCGGCCGATGCGGCCTGAAGACCTCATCGCCGTGATCGGGATCGCCGCCGTGGTGCCGACGGCGCCGCACTGGCCGCCGAGCGAGTTCAGCCGCATGCTGGAGGTGATCGCCCGAGAGCCGGATCGCCGCGGCGCATGGGTAGCGCTTGCCGGGGAGGCTGGCGTGCAAGGCTTTGCCATCGGGAGCCAGACTGCCGGCACGGCAGAGCTCGAAGCCGTCGTAACCGCACCTGAACACCGGCGGCAGGGCATCGGCACAGCACTGCTCGCGGCCGCGGTGGCCTGGAGCCGGCGCGTTGGCGCGGAGCGTTTGCTGCTCGAGGCGCGCGCCTCCAACCAGAGCGCCTTGCGGCTCTATCTGAGCCGCGGTTTCGAGCGCGACGGCACACGCCCTGGCTACTACCGAAATCCCCAGGAGGACGCGGTGCTGCTCAGCCTTCTGCTGAACGACTAAACGCCGCCCGCGCTTGTTCGCGCGGCGGGCATAGCGGGCAGGGGCGCTCTATAATCAGCAGGATGGTACGCGACGGTTACTGGTACGGCCTCTCTCTGCTTGCAGTCGCGGTGGCACTCGCGGCGCTTACCCATACCTGGTGGTGGGCAGTTGTGCCGCTGGGCTTTGCCGCCTTTTTTCTGTGGTTTTTTCGCGATCCCAGGCGGGCTATCCCGGTAGGCGAGGGCCTAATTGTGTCCCCGGCAGACGGCAAGGTCACCAGCGTCGAAACCGTCATAACGCCGGACGGCGAGCGTACCCGCATTTCTATTTTCCTGAGTGTCTTCAACGTCCACGTCAACCGGGCACCGACGGCCGGCGTCGTGCGCGAGGTCCGCTATCAGAAGGGTGCCTTCGTGAACGCGATGGACGCCGCTTCTGCAGACCGCAACGAGCAGAACATCTGCGTTATGGAAGCCGATGACGGCTCCGAGATCGTTTTCAAGCAGATCGCCGGCCTGCTGGCGCGGCGCATTGTGTTTCGTCCGAAAGTCGGCGAGCAGCTGAGCCGCGGACAAAAGGTAGGGCTGATCAAGTTCGGATCCAGAACCGACCTGCTGCTGCCCGCGCGGTCTGAGGTGCGGGTAGAGCTCGGCGCCGTCGTCAAGGGAGGCAGCAGCGTGCTCGCCTATCTAGCGCCGGCAGCGCGGGTTGCGCCTCAGCACAGCACGGTCCAGCTGGAGCAGGCTCGGTGAGCGAGCAGCCCCGGCTTGCCCCTGTCGCTGTCCCTTCCGCACTCGACAGAACCGCGCGCCGCCGCTCCCGCGGCATGTACATCCTGCCATCACTGTTCACCGCGGGCAACATCGCCGCCGGCTACTTCGCCATCACCCAAAGCCTGCAGGGGTCCCCGATCGAGCCGCAGCACTTTGATTACGCCGCGCTCGCCATCGGCTTTGCCATCCCGTTTGACACGATTGACGGCCGCATCGCACGCATGACCAACACCACCAGCGAGTTCGGCAAGGAGCTCGACTCGCTTGCCGACGTCATCACCTTCGGTGTCGCGCCGTCGCTGCTGGCGTACTGCTGGGGTTTTCAGGCATTGCCAACGACGCTCGCGGGCGACACCCGCCATAAGCTGATCGAGCTGGGTGCGCTGCTGTGCTTTCTCTTTCTCATCTGCGGAGCCGCGCGGCTGGCTCGTTTCAACTCGATGGGCTCTCCCAAGCCGAAGAACCCCGGGCGCCCTGGCCAGAAATACTTCGTCGGCATGCCCATCCCGGCGGCTGCCGGCGCCATTGCGGCGGTTGTGCATTTTTTTAGCGGCATCCCGGTCGCTATCTCCTGGGTGGCGCTGCTGTGGGGCGGCTACGTTTCGGCAATTGGCCTGCTTATGGTCAGCACCTGGCGCTTTTGGAGCGGCAAGGAGATCAATCTTGCCAACGCCCATCCATTCCGCTGGATCGTGCTGCTCGGTGCATTTTTGTATGTGCTGGTGTTCTTCTCGCAATATGTGCTCGCGGCCATCGCGCTCGTGTACATGTTTTCGGGGGTTCTGGCGCGTCTTCTCTACTCGTGGCAGCGCAAGTCTGCGCGGCTGGGCCACGCTTAACCAAAAAAGGAAATCATGCCCGACAGGCTACGCATTGCGATTGTGGGCGCTGCCACGCTCCACGGTAAGGAACTGGCAGAGGCACTGGAGGACAGCTCCTTCGGCGCGGCAGAGTTCCTGCTGATGGATGACGAGGAAGGCCTCGGCCAGATGGAAGCCATCGGCGACGAGGTCGCCGTCATCCAGGCGATCGACGCGGACTCTTTTCGGCGCATCGACTACGTGTTCTTTGCGGGCCCTTCCGCGCAGACCGCTGCCCACTGGCGAGCCGCGACAGACGCTCACGCCAGCGTGATCGATATGTCGAGCGCGCTTGAAGGAGAGCCGGGCGTGCTGGTCGCCTCACCCTGGGTGCGCGACGCGATCGACAATCCCTCCACCGCCCAGCCGGACCTGCACACGCCTGGGCTTGTGCCGGCGCACATTGCCGCGACGACGCTCGCGCTGCTGGCAGCCCGCCTGCAGGATGTGGCCCCGGTGCGCAGTGCGTGGGCGACGGTGCACGAACCGGCGTCGGAGCACGGGCGCAGCGCGGTCGACGAGCTGCACCAGCAAACTGTCTCCCTGTTGAACTTTCAAAGCATGCCGAAAGAAGTGTTCGACATGCAGGTCGCCTTTAACTTAACGCCGGTGCTGGGCGAGGCAGCCCGCATCGACCTGGTAGCGACCGAAGCGCGCATCCGCCGGCACTACGCGCTGCTTTCCGGCGGCCGACTCCCTGAGATCAACGTGCAGCTGCTGCAGGCGCCGGCGTTCCACGGCTACGGCATCTCGCTCGGCGTCGAGCTGGAGCGTGCGGTCGCGCTCGAGCACCTGGAAGCCGCGCTCGCGGGCGACCACGTCGACGTCATCATCGGCGACGGCGACCCGCCGAGCAATCTGAGCAGCGCCGGGCAGGAGGACATCCTGCTCCGCGTGCGCCAGTCGGATGCGAATGAGGCGCTTTCAACGCGCTTCTGGGTCTGGGCCACGCTCGATAATCTGAAGCTCGCCTCGCTGAATGCGATTGCCTGCGCGGGCGAGCTGGGGCGGCTGCGGCCGCGGGGCAAAGTCCAGTAG
>CAXUDF010000177.1:0-4952 GCA_964249695.1 uncultured Acidobacteriaceae bacterium | reverse complement strand
AACGTGGGAGCAGGCACCATCGTGTGCAACTACGACGGGGTCAACAAGAACCGGACCGAGATCGGTGCCGGGGCGTTCGTCGGCAGCAATGCAACGCTGGTGGCCCCCCTCAGCATAGGAGCAGGCGCGTATGTCGCTGCTGCGTCCTGCGTGACAGAGAATGTGCCGGACGGCGCGCTTGCGGTCGGGCGCGCGAGGCAGGCGAACAAAGAGGGCTGGGCGGAACGGCGGCGCGCTCGCCTTGCCGGGAAGCAAAAAGACTCGGAGCAAAAAGACTAGACGCAGTCCGCCATCAGGCTCTCATTCGGAGGCATTTGCTCGCGCGCACGAAGCTGCTGCAGCATGTTCCGCATCCGGATGCGCGCCGATACCAGGGTGGTTTGCACCTCCAGCTCCGCGCATTGCAAAAGGTCGGCGATCCGACCGGGGTGGTAGCCTTCCACATCGCGCAGCAGGAAAACAAGCCTCTCCCGCGCGGGCAGCAGGGCGACGGCTTCCTCTAAATCGGTCTTGCGCACCTGCGTTTGTGCGATGGAAGCGCCGGGGGTCGCCTTGGCGGGCGCGGCAGGGGCGAGTGCAAAGCGTTGTTCCAGCTCGGCGAGCAGAGCTTCGTCCACCTTCCGGGCGTCGGGAGTTTCCTCGACGGAAAAGGCCTGGACAAAGGTCCGGGTCAAAATGGCTTCCGCTTCGACTTCGTTCGATGTCATGTAGTAGCTGACGGAAAATACCCGGTGACGGTGCGCTTCAAACACGTCGCGCTGCTTTTGATCGACGGAAAGCTCCCGCGTCTCCTTGGCAACAATCCCGTGACTGCCGAGCAGCTGCCGATCCAGATTAAACAAGTAGTGCTCCTTGCGGCTCTGCCGTTGTAAAGACGCCTGCCCCCATAGAAACGGCAGCCGATCGCGTGACTTGGATGTCGATTCTGTGCCCTCCACACTGTACCGAAAGAAGCGCTGTTCTATCTGTGGGAGATCAAACAATCTCGCAAGGTGCCCGAGAAAGCGGCACGCGGCGGGATGACGCCAGTTCGGTACCCTTGGGCCGAAAGTTCCCGGCAGAAAACGGCTCGATTGTGGCACTCTCATAGAGCAGCATTTGCGGCGCGGCCCCGGCCGCTGGGCGAGGTCATCGAAAAAGGGCATGGGCGCGGAAAAAATCCTGGTCGTGGACGACGAACAGCTGGCGCGCACGATGCTGGTTACCCTTCTCCGCAAGGAGGGCTACCAGGTGGAAAGCGCGCGCGATGGCGAAGATGCCCTGCGCGTGCTCGCCGTACGCCCGACCGACCTGATCATCACGGACCTGATGATGGCCGGGACCGATGGCATGCGCTTGCTGGAACAGGTGCGCGCGCGCCAGCTGCAGACCCCCATCATTATGGTGACCGGCGTCCATGACGTGGGAACCGCGATCTCCGCGATGCGGAGCGGCGCATTTGACGTAATCCTGAAGCCTTTCGAGAAGGAAACGCTGCTCCACGCGGTGGAGCGGGGCGTGGCCTTCGGCAATGTGGCGCGCCGCAACACCACCTATCGCAACAGCCTTGAGCATCTGGTGGAAGCCCGCACGAGCCTGCTGCGCGAAGCGATGTTTCAGCTGGAGCGCTCCTACGACACCACGCTGGAAGCGCTTGGGGACGCGCTCGATCTGAAGGATTCCGAGACGGAGGGCCACTCCCGCCGGGTTACCGCGTACACCATCGCGCTCGCGCGCTCGATGGGCGTGGACTCCGCGGACATGAAAACCATCAAGCATGGTGCTTTCCTCCATGACATCGGCAAGATGGCCATCCCGGACGCAATTCTGCTGAAGCCGGGCCGGCTGGACCCGGCAGAAGTGCAAACCATGCGGAGGCACTGCTACTCCGGGTACCAGATTGTGCGAAAGATCCCTTTCCTGAAAGAAGCTTCGGACATCGTGTACAGCCACCAGGAGTTCTTCGACGGCGGCGGCTACCCTCGGCAGCTGCGCGGCGAGGAGATCCCGCTGGGGGCGCGCATCTTCGCGGTGGCCGACACGCTGGACGCGATCACCTCGGACCGCCCATACCGGCGCGGCTCGCCGTTCTCGGCAGCCCGCAACGAGATTGCACGCTGCGCGGGAACGCAGTTTGACCCCCGTGTGGTGGACGCTTTCCTGTCAATGCCGTCAGAGGTGTGGGAAGAGCTGCGGGACGCAATTATCGGCCGCGCGACCGGCGTACTGGCCCAGTAAATCGGGCGAACGTTGGGATGGTTGAAGGCAGCTAGATAAACTCCTCAGGCTTGCCATGCGCAGCATCGTTCGGGCCGGTTTGCCGTATGTGTTCGAGAGCGCGGCGGTGCCAGACGACGACTGCGATGCCTCCAAGAAGCGCTGAACTCGCCATCAGGGCTGTGATTCGGAGGCGAGAGGCAAGGGCTCGGCCCCGCCGAGGAGATACCGGCTCCGCACCTGTAGAAGCCCCTACCTGGTTCGTCGCAAGGGGGAGGTCAGGATTCCCTAGGGCATCGAGCAACAGTGACACGGAATGGACCTCCTCGAAGCCAACCCTTGAAAGTCACTTCTCCTGAAAAATGTAGAAGTACGCTTGCAAAGTTTACGGATTTTGGTATTCTTAACTTACTTTGAGGCTGTGCACTACCAAGCCTGGTTGCGATGTGAGCCTGATGCTCTCGAACCAGCATAAAGGTTTGCTCCACAAGTTGCGTCACTGGCCTCCCGGCACGAGCAGTCTCTGTTCGTGCCGCCTTTTTTTGAGAACCAGGTCAAAGCTCCAATCCTCAACGATGGGCACTTAGAGCGTTTCGCACAAGCCAAATCCCTCTCGGGACTGGCACACTGTTCCGGGTGAGCTTGCCCGGGAGCAGATGAGCCGATGGCGCCGCAGTACATTCTTTCGCTCGATCAGGGCACAACCAGCTCGCGCGCGGTTCTTTTCAACCGCGAAGGCCGTGTTGTCGGGATTGCCCAGCAGGAGTTCCCGCAGCACTATCCACATACAGGTTCGGTCGAGCACGATCCCTATGACATCCTGACGACGCAGCTGAGCGCCGCGACCGAGGTGCTGGCGCGGGCCCAGGTACGGCCTCGTGACCTCCTCGGCCTCGGCATCGCGAACCAGCGCGAAACCACCCTGGTGTGGGACCGGGAAAACGGCAAGCCGGTGTACAACGCGATCGTGTGGCAGGACCGCCGGACAGCCGGGCGCTGCGAGCAGCTGCGCAGCGGCGGCGTTGAGGAGATGGTCCGCGCGAAGACCGGACTGCTGATCGATCCCTATTTTTGCGGCACAAAGATCCAGTGGATCCTCGAGAATGTTGCAGGAGCACGCGCGGCTGCCGATGCGGGCAAGCTTGCCTTCGGCACGGTCGACAGCTGGCTTATCTGGAACCTGTCGAGCGGCACGCGGCACATCACGGACCGCACCAACGCGTCGCGCACCCTGCTCTACAACATCGTTGAGGATCGCTGGGACGCGGAGCTGCTCCGGCTGTTCAACATTCCGATGAGCATGATGCCCGAGGTGGTCTGGTCGAGTGAAGCGATCGGCCGGGTCACGACGAGTCTCGGGCTGGGCGAGGTCGAGATTGCCGGCATCGCAGGCGACCAGCAGGCAGCCTTATTCGGCCAGTTGTGCACGGACCCGGGTGACGCGAAGAACACCTACGGCACCGGCTGCTTTCTGCTGCAGAACATCGGCACGGAGTTCGCGCTTTCGACCAAAAAGCTCATCACCACGCTGATCTGCACGC
Organism: uncultured Acidobacteriaceae bacterium; assembly: GCA_964249695.1. GTDB lineage: Bacteria > Acidobacteriota > Terriglobia > Terriglobales > Acidobacteriaceae > EB88. Next base: position 1,215 of record CAXUDF010000177.1, on the reverse strand, counting down.
CGGACCGGACGCTTGGCTACGCGCTTGAAGGCAGCGTCTTTATCGGCGGGGCGGTGGTGCAATGGCTGCGTGACAAGATGCAGTTCTTTGAGCATGCGCCGGACATCGAGCAAATCGCGGCGAGCGTCGAGGGGTCAAACAACGTGGTGCTGGTGCCCGCGTTTACCGGCCTGGGCGCGCCGCACTGGGACCCCTACGCGAGCGGCATGATTATCGGGCTGCAGCGCAGCACCGAGATCGGCCACATTGCGCGGGCGGCGCTCGAAAGCATCGCCTTCCAGGTGACTGACGTGATGCGCGCCATGGAAGGCGACACACAGCACCGCCTGCGCAAACTGCGGGCTGACGGCGGCGCGGCCGCAAACGACACGCTGATGCAGTTCCAGGCAGACCTGCTGGGCCTGCCGGTGGAACGGCCGGCGATCCTGGAGACGACCGCGCTGGGAGCGGCGTATCTGGCGGGCCTGGCAACCGGCTTCTGGGGCGGGGTGGAAGAGCTGCGGGCCGAGCGCGAAGAGCCTCGGCTGTTTACGCCGAAGCTGGACCGCCGGAAGGCGGAACAGCAGTATGCGCAGTGGCAGGACGCGGTGGGGCGGGCAAAGGGCTGGAACCGTATGCCGGCCGGATCGCCGGGGAAGGAGCAGGCATGAAGCGCGAACAGATGGTGGCACGCATGGCGGAGCGGAGCGCTCCGGGGAACATAGCTCCAGGGAACATAGCTCCATGGGACATCGTGGTGATTGGCGGCGGCGCGACCGGGGCAGGCGTTGCGGTCGACGCAGCGACGCGCGGCTACGACGTGCTGCTGGTGGAGCGCGAGGACTTCGGCAAGGGAACCTCGAGCCGCAGCACCAAGCTGGTGCACGGGGGCGTGCGCTACCTGGAGCAGGGCAATATCTCGCTCGTCATGGAAGCGCTCAAGGAGCGCGGCCTGCTGCGGCAAAACGCGCCGCACCTGGTGCACAACCTGCCGTTTGTGGTGCCGAACTATGCCTGGTGGGAGGCGCCGTTCTACGGCATCGGGATGAAGGTGTACGACCTGCTCGCCGGCAAGTACGGCTTTGGACGCTCGCAGCTGCTGTCGCGCGAGCAGACGCTGGAGCGCCTGCCGACGATCCAGAAGGAAGGCCTGCGCGGGGGCGTGGTGTACCACGACGGGCAGTTTGACGACACCCGTTTGCTGACGCACCTGATCGCCACGGCTGCCGACCATGG
>CAXUDF010000176.1:0-4977 GCA_964249695.1 uncultured Acidobacteriaceae bacterium | reverse complement strand
TGTAGGAGAGGACCTGGCGGCCGCCGCGGACGAGCCGGCGCAGCCGCGGCATGACGTAGGAGTGCGCGCCCATGTTTTCCGGCTCTTCCTGCACCCAGACGACCTCGCGCGCATCCGGATGCGCTTCGATAGCGGCACAGACTTCATCTGCCGGCCAGGGGTACAGTTGCTCGACAAACACGACGGCGACGTTGGAGTGGCCGCGCTTTTCGCGCTCAACGCGCAGGTCGTGGCCGATTTTGCCTGTGCACAGCACCACCCGCTTCGCGTTCTCGACGGTGGTGTCCGGCAGCACGTTCCGGAAGGTCGGCCGGCTCAGGTCCTCGATCGTAGAGAGCGCGTCCGGGTGGCGCAGCATGCTTTTCGGCGTGAAAACGATGAGCGGCTTACGCCACGGGCGCACCATCTGCCGGCGCAGCAGGTGGAAGTATTGCGCGGCGGTCGAGGGCTGGCAGATCTGCATGTTGTCGTGCGCGGCCAGCTGCAGGTAGCGCTCCATGCGGGCGCTGGAGTGCTCAGGCCCCTGGCCCTCATAGCCGTGCGGCAGCAGCAGCGTGACGTGCGCGAGCAGGCCCCACTTGTCTTCGCCTGATGAGATGAACTGGTCGATGATGATCTGCGCGCCGTTGGCAAAGTCGCCGAACTGCGCTTCCCACAGCACCAGTGTTTCCGGGTAGTCGCGGCTGTAGCCGTACTCGAAGCCGAGCACGCCCGCCTCGCTTAGCGCGGAGTTATAGACCTCGAACCGAGCCTGGCCGGGGCTGATGTGCTCAAGCGGAATGTACGGCTTCTCGGTCTCCGTATCGATCAGCATGGCGTGGCGTTGATTGAAAGTGCCGCGCTGGGAATCCTGCCCGCTCAGGCGCACATGGGTTCCGCTGTCGAGCAGCGACGCGAGCGCGACAGCTTCAGCCATGCCGTAGTCAAACGGCCGCTGGCCTTCGGCCATTTCCAGGCGCTGCTCCAGGAGCTTGCGCAGCTTGGAATGGATGTGAAAGGTCTCGGGGTACTCGCAAAGACGGCGACCGAGGCGCGTGATCTCCTCGCGCGCTAGGCCGGTTTCGCGCTCATACTCGGGCTTGTACGGGCCGCCGCGGTAGGGGGACCAGTAGTCGGGCAGGGTGGCCAGCACAGCGACCTGCTGAATCTCAGTCGCGGTGCGCTGCGCCTCGATGAACTCTTCCTGTACGGCGTGCACCTCAGCCGAGGAGTCGACGCCAAGGCGCTTGGCATAGATCTCCGATAGCGGCGGCTGCGTCTTGATGCGGGCGTAGCGCGTGGGCTGCGTGATCGTCGGGTCGTCGACCTCGGAGTGCCCGTGACGGCGATAACCGATCAGGTCAACGACCACGTCGGAGCCGAAGCGGTAGCGGTACTCGACCGCCAGCGATGCAATGTGCAGCACGGCATCCGGGTCTTCCGCATTGACGTGGAAGATGGGGATCGGGAGGCGCTTGGCGGCGTCGGAGGCGTAGCGCGTCGCGGTCTCCTCATACGGCTCCGCGGTAAAGCCGATGAGATTGTTGACCAGGACGTGGAGCGTGCCGCCGACGGTGTAGCCCGTAATGCCGCTCAGGTTCAGCGTTTCTGCCGTGATGCCCTGCCCGGCAAAGGCTGCATCGCCATGGATGACGAGCGGCAGCACCTGCTCGGTGCCGCCCTCGCCGATGCGGGACTGTTTGGCGCGCGCGCGGCCCATCGCCACGGGATTGACCGCTTCGAGATGGCTCGGGTTGGAAACCAGGTGCAGCGCCAGCGTTGCGCCCGAGCGCGTCCTGTACTCGCCGGTCGCACCCACGTGGTACTTCACATCACCACCGCCCAGGAACGAGCGCGGGTTTACGTCCTCGAACTTCGAGAAGATGTCAGAGGCGGCCTTGCTGAAGGTGTTGACCATCACGCTGAGGCGTCCGCGGTGGCTCATGCCAATCATGGACTTGGTTGCGCCAAGCTGTGCCGCGGCCTGGAAGGCTTCGTCCAGGAAGGGGATGAGCACGGTAACGCCTTCAAGCGAGAAGCGCTTGGTGCCGAGATAGCGCGCCTGGATGACCTGCTCAAACAGGTCTGCCCGGATGAGCTGCGACAGCACACGGCGCGCGTCGGCAGCCGGGAGCTTGCGCTGTCCGCGTTCCAGGCGCTCGATGATCCAGTCGCGACGCTCGCGGTCGACGATGTGCATGAACTCTGCGCCGATGGTGCCGCAGTAGATCTTGCGGGCAGCCGCAATGTCCTCTTCGCTTGCGCCTGGCGGCAGATCCTCCGGGAGCTCCAGCGGGCTCAGCTCCTGGCCGAGTGGGTCAAGCTGCGCCTGCAGGTAGCCCCAGCGCCGAAAGCTCTGAAACACAAGGTGGCGAAGGAGATCGCGAGTGGAGTCGGCGGAGAGTTGCGCGGGTTCCAGGTGGGTAGCGCTCATAGTTTCAGGGTAGGCCACGCCCGCCATCGCGCTTTGGAGAACACGGTGGCTCAAAGGGGCGGGTCCGGCACTTATTCTACGCGCCTTGGCAGCCCCCTTGCCTCCCTGACTGTGAACTGATGTGGTACCGGCCGCTGTTTGCCCGGACCTACGGCTGGAGACGCAGCAGGACGACGCCGTGACTGGGAACCGAGGCCGTATAGCTCCCGTCGACCGCCGCAACGTCCTGGTTTGTCCACACGTCGTGCAGTTTTGCGCTTGATCCGGCACCGCTCACCGACGCCAGTTGGAGCGTGATCGGCTCGGCGGTGTCAGCTCGATTGAACAATGCCACCGCGACGGCGCCGCCGGTGAGAGGCTTCGACCAGATCTCGTGCTGCCCCTCCTGCGACAATCGATCGCCCTGCCGGCCGAGCGCATCCTGGTCGATCGCAATCACATCCCGGTTGGTCAGCGTGGCGAGCGTCGCGGGGGTCATCGTGCTCAGGTCGTTGCCGGCAAGCAGGGGCGCGGCCAGCATCGCCCACAGGCTCATATGGGTGCGGTACTCGTCGTCAGACATGCCGCCGTTGCCTACCTCCAGCATGTCCGGATCGTTCCAGTGGCCGGCACCCGCATCGCGACCGGCATACTTGGCGAGCCCCGCCTGGCCGAAGCCGATCTCCGCCATGCGCTTGTACGTGTCGTTGATGTCGCCGGTGGTGCGCCACAGATTGCCGCCGACCCCGGCGCCCCAGTTCCACACGTCATCCCAGCCGTACTGGCACATCGAGAGCACAATCGGCCTCCCGGTGGCGAGCAGGGCCTCGTGCATCTTCCGGTACACGGCCTCATCCACCTTGAGGCGCACCGCCGCGTTTGCGGCCGACGGCTTGCCGTATTTCTTCTCCATCATGCTGCCGTACGAGCACATGTCGTACTTCAGATAGTCGATGCCCCACCCGGCGTAAGTCGCGGCATCCTGCCGCTCGTGCCGGTAGCTGCCCGCGTAGTGCGCGCAGGTATACGGCCCGGGCGAGGAGTAGATGCCGAGCTTGAGACCTTTTGAGTGCACATAGTCAGCCAGGGCGCGCATATCCGGGAACTTCCCGTTGCTCCGGATGCGGCCATGATGGTCGCGCTTGCCTTCCCACGTGTCGTCAATGTTGACGTACACGTAGCCCGCGTCGCGCATGCCTGTGGCCACCAGCGCGTCGGCTGCCGCGCGCACGTCGGCGTCGGTCACTTTGCCCGCGAAGTGGTTCCAGCTGTTCCAGCCCATGGGCGGCGTGGCGGCAAGAGAGCCGTCGACGGGCGCGGTCTGCGCAACGGCTGCAAGCGTGGTGAAGGCCGCAAGCAGCACGGCACAAATCCGGGTGTATGTCATAGAGTTTCCTTCGCGCCATCTTGACTGAACGTGATCGAAGCGGTCAATGCGACCGCTCGGAACGTAAGGGGCCCGGGAGGTCTGACCGAGCATCGAAGCAGCTATGGGTAAGAGTACGAGTAGGAACAACGGCAACGGCTGGAAGACGGTCGCGATTACGATCGGCGCGCTGGCGGCGGCCAATCTGGTGCTCCGCACATGGCGGCGCTACCCGGTCCGCGGCAAGGTTACGCTGATTACCGGCTCCTCGCGCGGGCTGGGCCTGGCGCTTGCGGAGCAGTTTGGGCGCGCGGGCGCGCGGATTGTGCTGACAGCGCGCGACGCAGCAGAGCTCGGCCGGGCGCGGGCGCTGCTGCTGGAGCGCGGCGCGGTGCGCGAGCAGGATGTGCTGGTGGTTCCGTGCGACGTGCGCGAGAACGAGCAGGTTCTCGCGCTGGTGCAGGAGGTCGCCGAGCAGTGGGGCGAGATCCAGGTGCTGGTCAACAACGCGGGCGTCATTTCAGTCGGCGCAGTTGAGGATCAGCCGCTCGAAGTCTTTGAAGACGCGATCCGCAGCAACTACATGAGCATGGTGCACACCACGCTTGCCGTGCTGCCGCTAATGCTCGCCCGCCAGGATGGCGCGATTGTTAACATCGCATCGATTGGGGGCAAGGTCGCGATCCCACATCTGCTGCCTTACTCGGGTAGCAAGTTTGCCGCGGTCGGCTTCTCCGAAGGCCTGCATGCCGAGCTGCGCTCGAAAGGCATACGCGTCACCACCGTGACGCCGGGGCTGCTGAGGACCGGCTCGCCGCGCCACGCGTTTGTGGTGGGCGACCGCGAAGAAGAGTTTCGCTGGTTTAACCTGGGCGATTCAATTCCCGGCATCGCCCGTGGAGCGTACGAGGCAGCGGGGCGCATTTTGCGCGCGACCGAGACCGGCGAGGTCGAGTTCAGCATTACGCCGCAGGCCGCGGTGGCGGCGCGGCTCGCACAGCTTTCGCCTGCGCTGACTGCTTCGATTCTGGGAATTGTGAACCGCGGGCTGCCGGCCGCGCCAGCGGGGCAGGACGAGCCGAAGCTTGGCGGCGAGGTGGACAGCAAGGACTTTTCCGCGTTGACCGGGCTAGGGCGCGCGGCGGAGCGGGAGTGGAATGAGTAGCTAGCTCCGCGTTTGTACAACGCGTCATCCTGAGAAGAGACGCCATTCCAACAT
>CAXUDF010000175.1:0-4978 GCA_964249695.1 uncultured Acidobacteriaceae bacterium | reverse complement strand
TCGCTTGAAGATGAAACCGGGATCAGCAATGTAGTAGTTCACCCGGAGTTGTACGAGCAGCAGAGGATCCTGATTACCAGTGGCAAGTTTCTCCACGTGGAAGGGCGCTTGCAGAACGAAAATGGTGTAACGCATGTCCGTGCGGATCGCGTACAGCTGCTCTCGGTCAGTGAGGCGCCGATGCGTTCTCACGATTTCCACTAAGCTTCTGGCCGCATCGAACCAGCAGCGGAATGCCGTGTTTCCAGGTACTTCTGCTCTCGATTCGCTTCCGGCGCAAGGCTGCCGGCGTTAACATAAAGGCAGTAACCTGCTCCACGACGCAGCAAAGCCACATAGATATTCTCAGCGGTTTGTACAAGGAGCTTCTATGTCAATGGTTCGCGTACACACACTGACTGCTTCACTTTGCACTTTGCTGCTTTCGGCTGCTCCGGCAGGGCACGCGACCGTACCCGCTGCGCCGGCAGAGGTAAATGCCGCCGCGGCATCCGTCGAACCGCTCCATATCTCTCCGGCACCCGATCAGCAGTACCACCTGCACATGTACCACCTGCACACGCACGAGTCGATCGACGTAACCTACCGCGTCGGCGACCGGTATGTGCCGTCTGCACTGGCCATGTTGAACCACTTCCTGCGGGATCACCGTACCAATGATGAAGCCAGCTACGATCCGCATGAGTTCGACGTCCTGCACGCGATCATGGATAAGCTTGGCAAGCCGAACGGTGTGATTCAGATTGTCTGTGGATATCGCACGCCGTGGAGCAACAGCTACCTGCGCGAGCACAGCAAGGGCGTGGCTGAGCACTCGCAGCACATGCTGTCCAAGGCCATTGATATCCGCGTTCCGGGCGTACCCACGCGAACCCTGCAGCTTACCGCACTTTCACTCGGCCAGGGCGGTGTGGGGTACTACCCCCACTCCCAGTTTGTGCACGTCGATGTGGGTCCCGTTCGCCAATGGACCTTAATGTAACGATTGTTGTTACACAGCAAAGGCCGGTGCCTGCGCATCGGCCTTTGTCGTTGCAGGCGAAGCTACTCGGTGTCGGCGGACTGCTCCTTCGGCTCCGGTTGAATTGGGAACGGATCGCCGTGTGCCAGCACCGCTTCCATGTCTTTGTCATACCCGTAGATATCATCGAAAAAGTGCACCTTGCCGTCCTCGTCGACCCGTGCAGTTTCGTAGAAAATCAGCACCGGAACTGGATGAGTCAGCGAGACGGTCTTGTTATCCTCACCGTTCTCCATCGCATCGTGGATCTTGTCGGGCGTCCAGTCGGGCTGGTCGCGCAGCACCCAGTCAGCCAGCTTTTCCGGCTCCTGCAAGCGAATGCAGCCATGCGAAAAATCGCGCCGCGAATGGTCGAACAGCTCCGTCGCAGGCGTGGAATGGAGATAGATGTTGAGCTTGTTCGGGAACATGAACTTGACCAGGCCGAGCGAGTTCTTCGGACCGGGCTTTTCCCGCACCATGTACTCAAGGTGTTCCAGGCCCGCTGTGGTCCAGTCAGTTACCGGCTTGCCGGAGCGGGTCACGACCTCAAAGTTTTTTGCTTCGAGATAGCCTTTGTTGGCTTCAACGTGCGGTACGATCTCTTTCTTCACGATGGTCGGCGTGACATTCCAGAAAGGGCGCAGCACGATGTATTTCATCTCCTGCACCAACACCGGTGTCTTGTGGTCGTCTTCGAGCGACTGGCCCACAACGACGCGCATCTGGAACTGCTCTTTGTTCCCATCGTCGTAGGCGCGCAGCACAAACTCCGGAATATTCACCAGCACGCCGGGGTTCTGGTACTCCGGGGCGAGCCAGCGCATGCGCTCGAGCGTGTCTTCAATCTGCCGAACCCGCGCATCCAGCGGCACATTCAGCGCCGCCACAGTTTGCGGGGTTAGCCTGCCGTCGGCCTGCAGGTCATGCGTAGTCTGGAAGCTCTTGATTCCATCGGACAGTGCCTGCGTGTATGTGCTGCCTTCGCCGGTGCCCGCGCTCATATCGCCCAGCAGCTGTAGCCGGGTCGCCAGTGCCGCCGAGCCGGCATACGGCGCGCCGGTGCTGAGCGGCTTTGCGGGTACCGGCAGCGCTTCGGTCGTTCCTGCCTGCCGGGCGAGATCCTGGTAATGAACCAGTGCCTGCTCAGTGTCGCGGTACGCTGCGGAATCCGGTTCCACGCCCTTCAATGCGTCGCCCACGTCGCTTGCGCCTACAACCTGCTGGGCTACAAAGTTCGACAGGTCGTACTTCTTGGTCTCCACGCTCACCCCGAAAGCAAAGTGCTGCGGGTTAACGCGCCCAATGTGCAGGTCAGAGATGTAGCGCATGGTCGCGACTGTCATCGCGGTATCAAACTCGGCTCGCTCCGCGTCACCTGCCGAGCCAAGTTTTGCCAGCCGCGCCGTCCAGAGGGAAGCGTCGTAATCCTCCGGATTCAGGCCCTTGCTTGCGCTGCCGGCAAACAGTTTCGTAAGCGCCAGTGCCTGCCTGGTGGCAGCCCTCCCGTCGACCCAGGCCGGGTTCCAGTTGCGCTGGGTGTAGAAGGCCTCTGCAAGAGGCTTGTAATCAGAAAAATCAGGCCAGTGCAGGGAAGCGAGGTGCCCGGCATCGGCGTCGGCGTGCAGGGCCTGCTCGAGGGGGCTGGTCGTAGCATGGCGGGGGCCTACGGCACTCTGGCGGCAGGCTGTTTGCGACAGTAAAAGCAGCAAAGACAAGGGAAGAAGAGGGAACGTGTTGCTCCGAGATGCACGCACTGGCAAGCAGAAACCTTTCACGAACGGAACCAAGCCATAAGGATAGGAATGGAGTATATGAATCAAGAGGTTGAAAATGCAGGCCGAGGATAGTATGCGACGGGTTCGCCGCAATGCCCCACGCGGACAACCAGCTGTCTCAGCTATCCGGCAGCGACGCGACGAGACGGCAGTGTGTCAGCTTCAAGGTATTGCGTCCATCGTTCTTTGCCCGATACAGCGCCCGGTCTGCTTCCATCAGCAGTTCCTCTCGGTCGAGCGGCGTTACAGCTGGCCAGCACGCAACGCCGATGCTCACAGTCAGGCAGCCGGCATGGCTCCGCTCATGCGGGATGCACTCCGCCTCGATCGCCATCAGGATGGAGTGGCCGATCTGCTCGGCTCCTGCCGCTTCGGTCATCGGCAGCAGCAGCGCAAACTCTTCCCCGCCGAAACGGGCTGCAAGGTCGGCGACCCGCTGCGCTGAGCGTTTCAGCACGGCTGCAATCCGCTGCAGCGCGCGGTCGCCTTCCAGGTGACCATACCGGTCGTTGTACTGCTTGAAGAAGTCGACGTCGATCAGCAGCAGCGCCAGGGGCTGTGTTCGCCGCGAGTGCCGCCTGGCTTCATCGCGTAGGGTCATGTCGAAGACACGGCGGTTCGCCAGGTTTGTCAGGTGGTCAATGCGTGCGTGCTCCTCGAGCAGCGCTGTTCGTGCTTCCTGCTCTGCTTCTTCAGCCTGCTTCTGTGAAACATCGCGGATGGTCGCTATATACCCTAGCGGCTTTTGCGTTTGAGGGTCTCTGTAGCAGGAACCCAGACCTTCCAGCCATACATAACTGCCATCGGCTTTCAGAAGACGGTAGCGTGCCTGCTGGCCGGTTGCGCCCTCGAAACACCGCGCGCGCGCGGCAAGAACGGCCTCCCGGTCTTCCGGGTGCACCGCCTCAATGCCTTTTGACAGGTACTGTTCCTGCGTCCATCCGGTAATCGCCTGCACGGTCGGTGAAACAAAGCGCAGGTCGCCATCCAGGGAGGCCACCGCGACCATCTCGTGCGTATGGTCGAGCACCAGTCGAGTCACAATCTCGCGCTCCCGGGTCGCCCGCTCTGCTTCAGCCAGCCGCCGCTCATCCTGCTTGCGGCGGCTTATATCTACATAGATAGCCAGTGCGCAGTTGATGGCCGGCAGCACAACGCCGCTGTGCAGCACGGTCAGCTGGCGGCCATCGTGGGCCGGTACCCGTAGTTCCTTTTGTTCATCCTGCAGCCCGGCAAGCATGTCTTCGGTGCCGCTTCTATGGCCTTTCGTGCGCCGCTCGTTCGGGGCGGCCGGGCGGTCGGCCGTGGCGGCAAAGCGGGCTGACCAGCGGCCCCAGTCTCCTACTTCCGAAGCGCCAAAACCGAACACATCCTCGAAGGCACGATTGACGAGCACGACCTCGCCGTCATCAAGTGCGAACCACACCAGCGGCAAAGGCAGGGCTTTCAGGATCAGGAGTAAAGAGTCCGGCGACAGCTCAGCCGCGACAGCTCTGTCCGTCAGCTCTGCCAGGCTCCCGGTCTCGTCTCCTGCTCTCATACTTCAGGCTCCTTCAAGCGCGCCTCTGACCCTATCTTCGGGCTTTTTTGCCAAAGCGCCATGCAAGCTTCCACCTCAGGGGTTACTTTCGTGTAGTCGATCTGATCATATCGGGTCTGACCCGCATCCGAGTGAGGTTCTTAAACGTTCCAAGGCCCAGCAGGCGGTCTCGCGAAGCACCTCATCCGGCTGCCCGGAGCCGGCCCAGGCCTCCAGCTGCGGCAGCAGGGAAGCATCGTGACTGTTGCCGATGGCAATGGCAAGATTGCGCCGAAATCCCGTAAACCGGGGCCTCTTGATCGGCGACCCAAAGAACCGCGCTTCCCACTCTGCTTCAGACAGCGCGGCCAGTTCGGCGAGCGGCGGATTCACAAGCTCCTGCCGCGGCAGCAGCTCTTCGTCCGGCGGCAGGGGTGCTTGCCGACGCGCGCGGGCGTTCCAGGGGCATACGTCCTGGCAGATGTCACAGCCAAAAACCTGGCGGCCCATGCCGGCGCGCAGCTCCAGGTCAATTGCGCCTCGCTTCTCGATGGTCAGGTAGGAGATGCATCGGCTCGCGTCCATCTGCCGCGGCGCTATCAGGGCCTCGGTAGGGCAGGCGTCCAGGCAGCGCGTGCAGGAGCCGCAGCGATCCGCGGGCAGGGTCGCCCGCTGCTCCTC
>CAXUDF010000174.1:0-5028 GCA_964249695.1 uncultured Acidobacteriaceae bacterium | reverse complement strand
CCTTCAGCCGCTCCCGCAGGCGCGGCACCTGACTCGGTAACACTCGCCGGGATGATTTACACACCAAACTGCCACTGCTCTTGCTACTATTGCCCCATGAAGAAGATCGTCGTTCTCTCCCTCGCGCTTCTGTGCTCCGCCTCTGCCTTTGCGGCAGCGCCACACCATCACCACCACCATCACCATCACCACGCCCAGTAAGCTCCAGCCTTACTCCGCGAACACACACCCTGCTCCAAGGATTCCAAGTGGAGGGAGGTGCGCTAGCTTACCGATTATGGCCACCTCTCCTTCCGAACCCTCCCGCGTTTCCGAGCAGTACCCCATCGGCCCGCCCGATCGTCATCCGCAGGCGGTCGATCTTTCTGCGTATGTCGCCTCTATCCGTGCTCTCCCTGCTGCCTTCCTCTCTGTCTTCGCCGGCCTTGGCGACGGGGAGCTCGCAATGCCCTACCGCGAAGGCGGCTGGACGCTGCGCCAGCTTGCTCATCACCTCGCAGATTCTCACTCGCACGCCTACCTCCGCATCAAGGCCGCACTTGCCGCCCCGCCTGGGAACGCATGGCCCACGATCCAGACCTACGACGAAAAGCGTTGGGCGGAGACACCCGACTGTTCCGGGCCGATCGAGGACGCTCTCAAACTTCTATCTCCGCTGCACAATCGCATCGCCGCCCTCCTCGACACGCCCGAGACAGCGACTTCCAGCCGGGGCTATCTGCATCCTGAAAGCGGCCCAACTTCGCTCCTCCAGGTAGCCGCCCTGTACAGCTGGCACGGTCGACACCACCTTGCCCACGCGCAAAATCTCCGCACCCGCAAAGGCTGGTAGCCCCGCCCCGCTCCGGTAAACCTGTTTGAAGGCGCACAGGCCCGCGTCAGCGCAGGAAGCATAAACGCCGTATCCCGCGTAAGCGCATTCCTGACCGTTTCAAGGCCGCACCGTTCCCGCACCGAAGTACCCTTGCGCCCGACTCCGCACCGTTCCATTCTGAACGCACCCGTGCCCGGCCCTCATACATCGGTGGCGCGCACCAGCGTCCCGCCTACCCCGTCCGCGCTTGCCGCCGCCCTCGAAACCTTTCTCACCGACAATCCCAACGCGTCCGTCGTCGAAGAAGGCTCGGTCCTCTTCGACATGGCGCGCGCCCGTTGGACCATCGACGCCGCCAACGGCCGCTGCACCCTCCAGCTTTGGAGCGAAGAGCGCAACCTCGTCCGCAATGTCATCGGCATTGAGGAGCGCCGCAATGCGCTCCGCCTCGAGTGCAAGCGCTTCGGCCAGACCCGGCCCCAGATCCTGCGCCTTGTTCCCGACCGCGACGTCCGCACTCCGTCTGCCCGCGACACCGCGCGGCGCTTCTACGTTTTGCTGCTCGCCCGCGTGCTCCACCGCGCCTACCCTGACTGGAAGCAGTCCGACGCTTCTGCCGCTGCCGACCTCGAGCACTCCTTTGGCCCGGCCTACGTTCGTCTTCTGATCGAGCGCGGCCAAACCGCCTGGGCGGTCGTCGCCATCAACGCCGGTGAAACGCAATCTTCCGTCGACGGCATCCTCACCGTCGCCGTCCTGTGGCTCGAGCACTGCCGCGAGCGCTCGGGCGGCCGCCGCCTCGTTGAAGGCGTCAAAATCCTCGTTCCCCCCGGCATGGCCTCCACCACCCGCGAGCGCCTGCCCTCACTTCACCCAGGCGCCGCCAAGTGGGAGCTCCACGAACTCGACGAGCTTCGCGAAACCCTCGAGCCGTCCGCGGAAGCCGTCGCCGGTAATCTCCGCTCGCAGCTCGTTCACGCCTTTAACCCGCAAGCTGTCATCGAGCGTTCCCAGTCAGCCGTCGAGCGCGTCCTCGCCCTGCTTGATCCCTCGAACCGCCCCAGCGTTGAAATCCTGCCGCGCTCCCCATCGGAGATTTCCTTCCGCCTTTTCGGCCTCGAGTTCGCCCGCATCCGCCATGGCGTCAGCGCGGCCTCGTTCGCCCGCGAAGACCGCATCTCCTTCGGCGCGGGCGCGAGTGAAACGCCCCTTAACGACGAAACCGAGGCCGCCCTCCGCGAACTCCTCGACCGCCTTTTTCGCTCGCGCCACCCCGCCGGCTCCGTCCGCGACCCGCTCTACCGTATGCAGCCCGAGCGCTGGCTTGAGGCCGCGCTGCGCGCCGACCTGCCAGAGCTCGAACCGACCCTGCTGCCCGCTCCCGTCTATACCCAGGTCCCCGCGCTCGCCTCCGCCGACCGCGGCATGCTCGACCTGCTTGCCGTCACCCGCGACGGACGGCTCGCCGTGCTTGAGTTGAAAACCAGCGAAGACCTCCACATGCCCATGCAGGGCCTCGACTACTGGATGCGGGTGCGCGACCTTCACCAGGCCGGCGAGATCACCCGCGCCGGCTACTTCCCCGGCCTCCCCCTCGCCCCCGAGCCGCCCCTGCTCTACTTCGTCGTCCCCGCTTTGCGCGTCCACTCGACCGTTGACACGCTGCTCCGCCACCTGGCCCCTGAGATCGAGTGGCGCCTGCTTGCCCTCGATGAGAAATGGCGCCGTCGTCGTACGGTCATCTTCCGTAAATCGGGCGGCTCCGGCAAACCCTGGCCCAGAAAAATAGCCGGTCAGCCCGCCGGGTAAGTCCCGAGCGCGCTGACCGGCCATCCTGCCCTAAGTCAATCCGAACTTAGAACTGCAACCGACCCGACAGCTGCAACACGCGCGGCGCGCCGTTTGTCGACGTCAACTGTCCGAAATTACTGGGCGCGGTGATGTTGACGTAGTTCCCGTAGCCCGCATAGTCCAGGTCATCGAAGTTCGGATGGTTCAACACGTTGAACGCATCCGCCCGAAACTGCAGCTGTATCTCCTTCGCCGGCACCAGCGCAAAGTTTTTCGCCAGCCCCGCGTCCATGTTGAAGTAATCAGGCCCGCGCAGAATATTGCGGCTCCCGATCGCCAGACCGACCGGCCCCGAGAATGCTGCGTCAGCTGCCGCAGGATCAGCGAACACCGTCAGCGAACCGGTTGCCGGATCCTTGTGAATGTTGCGCCGCACAGCATTCGTGTCTCCGTTGAAAATTGCCGGCGCATCGTTTGAGAAGCCCGCCACAAACGCGTTCGACAACGGCGACCAGGCCTGGCCGCTATGCCACGACGGGATCCCGCTGACATCCCATCCGCCGACAACCTCGTCGAGCGCCACCGGCAGCTTGCCCGCAAAACTCCGTCCCCGCCCAAACGGCAGCGAGTAGGTAAAGTCGCTCGTGATGTAGTGCGTCGTGTCGAAGTCGGAGTTGCCGCGGCACTCGCGCGGGTGCACCGCGTCGCAGATAAACCCGTACCCGAAGAACGCCGAATTATTCGCGATCAGCGACACGTTATCGATCGAGTGCGAGAACGTGTAGTTCACGTCGAACTGCAGCCCGTGGCTCAGGTTGCGCTGCAGCGTTACCAGCAAGCCGTTGTAGGTGGAGAAGCCCTTGTTGGTAAACGTCGTGTTTTCGCCGAATTGCGCTGACATGCCGACGTTCGGCTGCAGGTTCGGCGAGAGCGCCTGGATGAAGTCGGCGAAGTCGCCCTTCGACACCAGCGAGGCGTTTGAGTAGGCCGCAGCTGACGTCTTGTTGGGCAGCACGCCGGCGTAACCGGGCGCCAGCTGGTGCTCAAACCACGGTTCCGCGGGCAGGTTCGCCGGGTTCTGCCCCGCACGCACCTCACGCTCGATATTTACGACGGCCTGGTTCATCGTCTCGCCGGAGGCAGGGTCCGGAAAGTCAATCAGCTGCGCTGCATCGGCCTGCGCCAGCAGCCGCCGGCCCAGCCGGCCCACGTAGCTCATCTTCAGCACTGTTGAATTGCCGAACTGGTGCTGCATGCCGAAGGTCAGCAGGATCGAGTAGGGCGTCTTCAGGTTCGGGTCGATCATCGAGTTGAAAAAGCCCTGCTGCAGGCCGGTCGGTACCCCGTTCACGACCCAAGGCTGGTATGGTGCTTTCGGCGCCGGCTGCACCGTCGCCAGCGGCGGTGCCGACAGGCGCGGATCCGTGCCGATTGAGCCATTCACATTGGCGTTGTTGCCTTCGTTGACGTTGAAGTTCTGCTGGAACAAGTACGAGTACTGCGTCTGCTGCGACTGGATTGCGTTAATCACCGTGCGGTCGTACACAATGCCTGCGCTGCCGTTAAATACGGTTTTCGGGTCGAAGCCGGGGTTGTAGGCGAAGCCCAGACGCGGCGCAAAATTCAGCGGGTTTGACGCGTAGTACGACGGCCCGTTGTTCCTGGGGCCGCCCAGCACGTAGGTGATGAACGGCACTGCGCTGTTGCCGGTAATGCCGGCGGCGCTCTGCACCAGCCGCGCGTCAAAGTATTTGTCAAAGCCCGTCGTCTGCACAGTCTCCAGCCCGTGGGTTTCATACGGAACAGTGAAGTACTGGTAGTTGAGCCCGACATTGACGGTCAGCTGCGGCGAAACCTTCCAGATATCGCTGATGTACGGCTGCGTTTGGTAGTACAGGTAGTGGCGCACCGCTGAGGAAGGCTGCGGGAGCGCAGCGCCTGCGGTGTTGTAGTTAAAGGTGCTGCTGATGCCGGAGATACGGCCGAGCGAGGCCACGTAGGCGTAATCAAAGTCGATCTGCGCGGTTTGATCCGGCAGCAGGTTCGCGGGCTCAAGCCCGGGCGTGCTGAAAATATGCCCGCCCAGCCCGATGCTGTAGCTGTTATAGCCAAGCGTGCTGCTGTTGGTGCTCGGGATCCACTTGAAGTAGCCGCCCATCTGCAGCTGGTGCCGTCCCAGCGTCCAGCTAAAGCTGTCGTTGACCTGGTTGATAGCAGTGTGGCTGGCGGTCGCGCCGGCCGCGTTCGCAAACGGGCTGTCAAACAGCGTTGGGGTAAAGCCGGTGAAGAAGTTCAGCTGATATATACCCTCGGAGTTCGCAGGGCGCGCGTTGCTGAACACCTGCGTCGTGGCGCCGTAGGTCAACTCGTTGAACTTCTTTTCACTGATCTGCCAGTCCAGACCGACCGCGTAGCGGTAGCTG
>CAXUDF010000173.1:0-5135 GCA_964249695.1 uncultured Acidobacteriaceae bacterium | reverse complement strand
GCGTTCCCGTTGTCATCCGTCGACCAGACCTGCTCCTGAAACGCGATGAAGATCGCGACCCACTGCGCCGTCCCTGAGCCCATGCCGAAGCCCGGCATCGAGAACACCAGCAGCCCGTCCTGCCAGATGCCGTTGTCGCCTGAGTGGTCCGACTTCGGGTTTCCCTGATTCAGGTGGATGTCGTGGATGCCGGTGCCGTCGGTGTATTGCGCGCCAAAGGCATAGATCGTGCCTTTTTCGTCAGCAATCGCCTGGTTCAGGTACTGGATAACTGTATTCTGCAGGTTTTCGGCATTCGTCTTGCCGGGCAGCGGCAGCTCGGTCATCGCGGCGCGCGTCACCAGCGGCTCGCCGTTCGCGCGGCTGCGCAGATAGTCAATCGCGGGGTCGCCGTCCTTGCCCGCGAGCACGGTCAGGCCAATCGGCAGGGCTTCGAGCGTCGCCTGGTCGGGTGGCACCCAATTTTCGTCAAGCAGGTACAGCACCTCGGCGCTGGAGCCGACACCAGTGTCCGATTCCACGTTCACTGCGATCTGGAACTGTGCCCCACCGGCTTCAAGCTCAATCAGGTAGTGCGGCCGCGAGGTCGCCGAGATCGAGCCCGACAACGGTGTGCCTTTAAGAACGCTGTACTGGTTCACCGGCATCTGCTAAAACCCCATCACGTTGTAGCCGGCGTCGACGTAGGTGACCTCGCCCGTGACGCCGCTCGAAAGGTCGGATGCCAGATACACAGCAGCGCCGGCCACTTCAGCCTGCTCCACATTGCGGCCCAGCGGCGAGCGTTCGGCATGCCCTTTCAGCATCGAGCCCAGGTCGCCGATGCCGCGCGCGGCCAGCGTTTTGATCGGTCCGGCCGAGATCGCGTTGACGCGGATGTTCCGCGGCCCAAGGCTCGCCGCCAGGTAGCGCACCGTTGCCTCAAGCGCTGCCTTGGCGACCCCCATGACGTTGTAGTTCGGGAAGACCTTCTCTGACCCGTAGTAAGACAGCGTCATGATCGAGCCGCCGTCGGTCATGAGCGGCGCGGCCGCGCGGGCGAGCGCGATCAGCGAGTACACGCTGACGTCGTGCGCGACGCGGAAGCCTTCGCGCGTGGTTTCGAGAAAGTCGTTGTGAATCTCGTGCGCGGGCGCAAACGCGATCGAATGCACCAGCGTGTGGACAGTCCCGTAGCGCGTCTTGAGTTCGGCAAAACTGCGGTCGATCTCCGCATCGCTCGTCACGTCGCACTGGAAAGCCGACGGCTCCGCAGGGCCCTTGCCTGCAAAGCTCGCCACCAGCGCGTCGGCTTCCGACTTCAGGCGCTCGTTCTGGTAGCCGATCGCCAGCGTACAGCCTGCCTCGGCCAGTTTGTGGGCAATGGCGTAGGCGATCGATCGCTTGTTGGCGACGCCGAACACGACCGCGACGCGGCCCTCAAGATTCAACATTGCATTGTTCCCTTTCTCACGACCCAGCCGCAGGCCTCCAGCACCGGCCAGGAGGGCCGGAAGGGAAAGCATAGCAGCCGACCCGCGCGCTTTTCAGCGGCGGGCATGCGCAGGGCGGCGCGCTGGAAGGGAAGAGCACGATCAGCCGCCCAGGTCGATCAACGTGACCTCCCCGATGGCCTCACCAAGAAAGCGGCTGCCCAGTGCGCGAAAGCGTTCGGCACCATCGGTCGCGAAGAAGCGAATGGGCGGCATAGTTCGCGAGATGGAGGGCTCCGCCGCAGGGTTCTCGGCCGCGAGCATCCGCGCGATCTCATCCGCGGTGACCTTGGCTGAGTCAATGATCGCGAAGTGCGGCGGGGCAAGCGACGCAAGCTCCGCCCGCAGCAAAGGGTAATGGGTGCAGCCGAGCACCAGCGCATCGGGCTGCATGCCGGCCTCGGCGGCTTCGGCCTGCGCTTCCTGGAGGTAGATCCCCAGGACTTCGCGCGTCACCGGGTGCTCAACCCAGCCCTCCTCGACGAGCGGCACCAGCAGGGGGCAGGCTTTCTCCATCGCGCGCAAACCGCGGGCCGCGCAGGCCTGTGCGTAGGCATGGCTGGCGACGGTGGCCGAGGTGGCCAGCACGACTACGTCGCCGCTCCGCGTGGCAGCTCGCGCGGCCTCGGCGCCTGCCTCGATGACGCCGAGCACCGGGATCGGCGCTGCCGCTGCCCGAAGCTCCGGCAGCGCCAGCGCGGAAGCCGTATTGCAGGCAATGACAAGCGATTGCGCGCCCGCCGCAAGGAGAAAGCGCGCGCTTTCGACCGCGTAGCGGGCCACAGTAGCCTGCGATTTCGATCCATACGGGAGCCGCGCAGTGTCACCGACATAGATGTAGTGCGCGTGAGGCAGGCGCCGGCGCAGCGCGCGCAGCACGGTCAGCCCGCCCACGCCTGAGTCAAACACGCCAATTACCGGCGAGTCGGTCACGGGTTTGGCGTCCCGGCGGCGCTGGTGAAGCTTTCACCCGGCGCCATTTGCGCCGCGCCGGCCACGTAGGTGCGCGCAAGATCAGCGTGGCCCGCGAGCGTGGGGCGCGCTTCGCCGTCGACAAGGAAGTGCACCTGCGCTACCGCGGGCAGGTTCGCGTGGAGGGTGGCAATCATGGAGAGCAAGGTGAGCGTTTCCGGCTCAATGCCGGAAGGATGCGTGTGGACGAAATTTCGGGTGAGGTCGACCACCGCAAGCAGACCTCGGCTGCCCGGAATGGGCGCCAAGAAGACCTCGTCGACCCCGGCGGCCCCGGGCACGCCCACATGCAGAGGGTGCGCGGAGCCGGGTGCGGCATACTCGGCCAGCAGCTTCTCCAGAACCACGCGCGCCCGCGTGTTCGGGTCCGCCGGCAAAGGGTAGTTCAGCGATCGTTCGGCGAGCGCGCCGGTGTCGTCGTTCGCCAGGTAGAGAAGCAGCGGCTGCGCCGGCCCGGCGAGTGCATCCGCCAGCGGCACAGCCAGGGCGCGCGACTCAAAGTGTGCGTTCACCCGCTGCCGCGAGCGCGCAAGGAAGACCCCCATCGCGATGACAGAACTGAGGAGAAAAAAGAACAGGAGCACCTCGCCGCGAGAGATGAGGCCCGGCTTGCGCCGCGCGCCCGGCCGACGGACTCGGGCTCGACTGCCCCCGCGGACCTGCGCAGAGCTCGGCTGGGGCGGTGCGGGCGTCTCACGGCGGGCTGTGCTCGCCGCTGCCGGTGTGCCGGGCGGTCGAAAGCCCCGGGGTGGCGCGTCTGGGCTGGGCCCCGTGGATGCCGCCTCCTCAACGCGCGCCTGAGCGGGTTTCGCCGCAGCCTGGGCGGGCGGCTTGGTGCGTGTGCTCTGCGGAGAGCCCGCCCCGTCGAGCTGCCTGATCTCCCGCGCGTCTTCCGGTGGAACTGGCCGTGCACCGGGCTGCGCGTTCTCTTGTGCAACGTGCGGCGCGGACCACGCGCGCCGACGCGGCGGGGCTGGGTCGTCCTCTTTGCCGGGAGGCTTCATCGGCCCGCCGACCGCGGCTTCGCCTCGCTGCGCCACTCCACAAGCGCAGCGGCCAGGGCGTCGACCACGCGGGACTGGTAGGCCGGGTCAGAAAGCGCGGCGGAACTGCTCGACCCGGCGCGCACCGGGTGCAGCGGCGCGACCTCGACCGCGACCGAGGGGCACCGCATCGCGTCCATGGTCTCGATGCGAACCCGGCCCAGCGTGTACGGCAGCCCCGCGGCCTGGGCCGCGTTTGTGATCTCCGACGCGAGCTTGAGGCCGTCCGTGATGTAGGGTGCTCCCGCAGCGGTCCATGGGGGTAGGTTCGAGGGTAGGTCCGAGGGTAGGTTCGCGCCGGGCCGCCCCTGCGCCAGCGAAGAGGTGTAGATGTGCAGGCCGGCCCCGTTTGCGGTGGCATGGAGCAGGAGACACGCCGCGGCATGGGCGTGGTTGGCCGCAGAAGCCCGAGCTTCGCCCGGCAGCAGGCTGTCGCCTTCGCGCGTGGTCACGACGTGTATGCCGCGTGCGGTCAACGCCGAGCGCAGGCGCACCGACAACGCGAGCACCAGGTCTTTCTCTACCAGCCCCGGTGCCAGCAGGGTGCCGGTCTCGCTGCCGCCGTGGGAGGCGTCAATCAGTACGGTAAATACGCTCGACCCTGAAGCGACCTGAGGGGGAGTCTGTGCCTGCACCGGCAACGCCGCGGCCAGGGAAGCTCCGGCAAAGACCAGCAGCCCGGCCATTCCGAGCGCCCCCCAGCTAAAGCCTGCGGCGAACACGCTCAGCGAACGCGCTCCACGTCATGCGTCGGAGCTGCGCCATCGGCCAGATCCACTTCGTCGATATAGTCTGTTTCGACCCCGGTCTTCCCCTTGCCGGCAGCATCCTCGTCGAGCGCGTAGACGGTGAGCCCGCTCAGCAGCTTCGGGTAGAAGTCAGTAGACTTTTGCGGCATCACCTCGCCCGCGAAAGTGTTTTCGCGAAGCTGCGCCAGCGTGACCGGGTTGACGAGGAAAGCCAGCTGCGCCTGACCCTGAAGCACCGGGCCAACCGCGTCCGCGATCTCCCGCGCGTAGCTCACATGCTCCCCGGCCCGCACAGCTTCGGCGTTTACGCCGAGCAGCTGCCCGAGGACCACGTCGTGCAGTACCACCATATCCAGCTGGCGCCTGCGCTCGGGTGCGTCGGGCAGTGCCCGGTCGCGTGCGGCGCGGTCCATGCTGAGCGCAAGGACGCGGTCCGCTGCCACGGCCAGCAGAACGGTTGCCCCGCGTCCGGCGGCCCGGGTCTGCTCTGCGAGGGCCTGCTGCAGCAGCTCGCTCGAGCGAGCGTCAACCGGCAGCTCGGTGACCGAAGAGAACACCTGCCGTGCCGCCTCGGCAAAGCGGTCAAGCGGCGAGGCGCTCAGCCCTCGCACGACCCGGTGCGTGGGCAGGATGCTCAGGCCGTCGCCGTCCATGTTGACCAGCGTCATCATCACGGCAGCCTCGGGATACGACGGCTCCAACGCATTGCCGCGATTGGGCGCCATCTCGGGCCGGTGCTCCTCGGCATAGGCCAGGGCGGTTTCGTAGCGGTGGTGCCCGTCGGCGATGATCAGCTTCTTGTCGCCGAGTGCGCCCTGCACCATGTTGATGGTCGCCGGGTCGCTGATGGTCCACACGCGGTGCAGCACGCCGTACTCGTCCAGAACCTCGATCTCGGG
>CAXUDF010000172.1:0-5168 GCA_964249695.1 uncultured Acidobacteriaceae bacterium | reverse complement strand
AGTGTGAACCGTGATGATGATGTGTTGGGCGGCGCGCGCATGTTCGCAGAGGTAATTCGGCAGATTCGCGAGCGGGCACCCGGGTGTCAGGTTGAGGTATTGATCCCGGATTTTCAGGGAAACGAGCAAGCCCTTCGAACGGTGGTCGAGGCTCGGCCTGACATCCTGAATCACAACACGGAATCGGTTCCGCGCCTGTACCGCGCGGTGCGCTCCGGTGCACGCTATGACCGAACGCTGCGGCTGCTCGAGTATGCGAAGCAGCTGTCGCCGTCCATGGTGACCAAATCCGGCGTGATGGTCGGGCTTGGCGAGGAGACGCACGAGCTGCTTCAGGTTTTTCGTGATCTCGCGGCAGTCGGCACAAACGTGTTAACCATCGGGCAATACCTGCGGCCTTCACGCGATCATCTGCCGATGACGCGCTTCTATACGCCGGATGAGTTTGCGTACATGAAGCAGGAAGCATTGAGCATGGGTTTTCGCCATGTTGAGAGCGGCCCATTGGTGCGATCGAGTTATCACGCGCACGAGCAGGCTGGAGCCGCGCAGCCGGCCTGACTTTTTCATCGTCCTAACTATGCGAAAGAAGTGCGCCTTGCGTAGGCATCTTCCAGAGCGCGGGTACGTTCCCCGGTACGCTTTCACCGGGTGAGAGGGCCGGTCTAGCCGGAGACCTTGTCGGCTGAGGCTGGTCTCCATAGGCTGCGCTTGCGCGTTCATCCTGGCTGAGCATCTCCTCAACCTTCTCTGCCGGCATCGGTTTCGAGAACAGGTAGCCCTGCAACAAATCGCATTGCATGGCCTGGAGACAATGCTTTTCCTCTATCGTCTCCACCCCCTCGGCAATCACCTGTTTGCCCAGGCTGTTCGCCAGCTGCACGATCGTCGCGGTTAAGTGTGCACGCTGACTGTCACGATCAAGTGCTTGTACAAAGCTGCGATCGATCTTAATGACGTCGAAAGGGAAGCGCAGCAGATAGGAAAGAGAGGAGTAGCCGGTGCCGAAATCATCCAGCGAGATTTCAATGCCGAGAGTTCTCGCTGCATTCAAGACTTTGTCTACCGAGTGCACGCCGCTCAATAAAACCGACTCGGTAATTTCGAGCTTCAGGCGATCGGGCGGCAGCGATCCCTGTTTCAGACATTCCTGTATGACGCCAAGAAGTCCCTCATCGGCAAACTGGCGTGCTGACACATTCACGCTGACCGTGTAGTTGCGCTCGTAAATGGCATTCCACCGCGCTACCTGACGACAGGCCTGCTTCAGAACCTTGTGCCCGAGCGTCAGGATAAGGCCGGTCTCCTCTGCGACAGGGATGAAGGCCGCAGGTGAAATCATGCCGCGCGTCGGATGCTTCCAGCGTGCAAGGGCTTCAAACCCCACTACCGCCTGTTTTTTGAGCGAGTAGATGGGCTGGTAATACACGGAGATGGCGTCTGCATCGATTGCCTCGCGAAGATCGGTCTCGAGCCAGAGTTCATCATTCGCTTTCTCCCCCATGGAGAGCTCAAATATCTGCACCTGATTTTTCCCGCGGCGCTTGGCGACATACATGGCGCAGTCAGCATCGCGCAACAGCGCGTCCGGGTCCGCCCCTGGCTCTTCAAGGACAACCCCCACACTGGCCGTAATGTGCAGCACCCGCCCCTGTAAGCGGATGGGCTGGCGCAGACAGGTGACAAGCGCGTTTGCAAGCTGTTCAGCCTGCTCCCGACCAACGTCGGAGGCCAGTAGAACAAACTCATCGCCGCCCAGACGGGCAAGCAGATCTCCTGGACGCACAACCGTACGGAGCACCTTTGCTACGGCGACGAGGAGTTGATCGCCGAAAGCATGGCCAAGACCGTCGTTGATGGTCTTGAAGCGATCAAGATCGATAAAAAGAAGTGCAGTCCTCTCAGAGGGTGCAGCACCTGCCCGAAGACGCTGCTTCAGTTCGCGATGAAGCTGTGTGCGATTGGCGAGACCTGTAAGTGCATCGTGGAGGACTGAATACTCAAGGCGGTCATGCGCTTTGTGCAGCTGGAACTCTCGGGTACTGGTACGCAGGGCAAATAAGAAGAAGGTTACGCAAAGCACCACCGCGCCGGCGATGGGGTGGTGCACTTCCAGAACGCCTCCGGCTGCGATGGCAAGAACAGTAAGCCCAAGCGCGCTGAGGCCGTGAAGGTGTTTGGGAAGCGCGGCTCGCTGGTCCCTGCGCGAGGCAGCAGGCCTAAGCTCACTCCAGCAGGAAAGTGCGCAGAAAAACAGAAAGGGAGTGCTCCAGCAAAGGTCAAGCCAGCACCTGGATACGTGGCGATCCACCTCCAGGTGAATGCCAAGACAGACAAGCACCCCATAGACCGAAAGAAAAGAAAACAGATTGCGGAAGAACACTCGTTCCGGTCCGGGCATCGCAGTGGAATAGCGAAGCGCTCCCGTGAGAAAAAGCGCCAGCGATTGCACATCGTAGGCCAAGGTGACCGGGATAGACGATGGATGTGAAAACACGAGCGCATCCAGCACAAAGAAAAAGATGCATGCCTGTGCGGAGTCAAGCCAGTTGACCCACTCCCACCTGGTTGCTGTCCTTCGGACAACAGTCACCATAAGAATGGGAAAGGCGACAAGGAAGTACAGCACGCTCGCCGTTGATGGGAACGGGGGCTCTGCTTGCCTGGTGATCAGGATCACGAAGTAGAGACACTGGGCCGTCGACCACAGCGCAAAAGCAGCGCCGAGCTGGAGCCAGGAGTAGCGAAGGTACCGGTCTCGGCTCCGCAAAGCGTAGTTGAGGCAGAAGCCGAGGGCCAGCCAGGCAGAGGCAATCTGAAGTATGTTCGACAGCACGGCATAGTGCCCGACCACAGCAAGCACAGCGACGTGCGAAAGCGCGACCGTGAGCACCGCGCCGAGACCCAGCACCGGATTGGAGAGCTTCGAGCAAAGACGCATAGGCTGGGAACCACAGCCCTTATCGGCACTTCGTGGAATCTGATCAGGCTGCCTAGCAACTTTCACACCGAAGTACCGTAGATCCCTGTCGCCGTGTTTTCCTGCATGGCGCTTCTCTCCGGCCGAACAAGGCGGACCTAAGCTGCGGTTCGAATCCCTGGGCTAAGATCCGCTGAGTTCCCGGTGGCAGCAAGCAATATTACGAGCAGCCCGTGCTGCGAAAGCGCACCCGGCTGCAGTGCAGCAGGCGTCGACAAGCGGTCGATTCTGGGGAAAGCGTCGTTCGTGGACAAGGGCGAGCGCCCGGTACCTCCATGTGAAGAAGCGAAGCCGGCGAATACCACGGGAAGGGAGCGTCGCATACATCTTCAGCAGCAGACCGTTGCCGCTCCGCTAGGCGCCCATAGTAGCTTGAAGCCATGCCGGTGCTGCGATCCATCTTCACCCTGCTGTTGTTCCAGTTCCTGGGCGAAGCCGTTCACGCCCTCGCCCGCGTACCCGTTCCAGGGCCAGTGCTCGGCATGCTTCTGCTGGCGGGCTGGTACATGCTGCGGCGGCGTGAGCCGCCCCCGGCCATGCAGCAAACCGCCAACGGCCTGCTCAGCTTACTGGCGCTGCTCTTTGTGCCGGCAGGCGTCGGCATCGTCGCCAACCTCCCGCTGCTGCGTGCGGCCTGGCTGCCGATTACGGTGTCGCTGGTAGGCTCAACGCTGCTCACGCTCGCCGGCACTGCGTGGATCATGCATCGGCTTAGTAGAGCTGCGGCATGAGCGGGCTGCTGTCTCCCCGCACCATCTCACCCGGGGTTCTGCCGCTTTTCGCGCTGCTGGTGACGATCGGTGCCTACCTCGTAGGCACTGCCGTCCAGCAGCGGCTCAGGAATCCGCTCGCAAACCCCGTGCTCATTGCAATTGTGCTGATCGGCGCGACGCTCCGCCTGTTGCACATCTCCTATGCCGCTTACTTTTCCGGCGCACAGTTCATTCACTTCCTGCTCGGGCCTGCCACCGTCGCGCTTGCCATCCCGCTGGTCTGCTCGCTTGAGCACATGCGGCGCAGCTTTGGGCCCATGCTGGCCGCGCTTAGCGCCGGTTCGCTGATCGGGATGGTCAGCGGCTACGGCCTGGTGCGCATCGTCGGCGGCAGCCAGATGGTTGCGTTATCCATGCTTCCGAAGGCGGTGACGACGCCGATTGCCATCGCTGTCGCCGAAAACATCGGCGGCCTGCCTTCGCTCGCAGCGGTGCTCGCCATAGCCGGCGGCATCCTGGTCGCGGTCACGATTGATCCCGTACTCCACCTGCTGCGGATCGCGGATCCTGCCGCACGCGGCCTCGCCGCCGGCACTGCGGGCAGCGGCATCGGAGCCTCACGCGTCATTCCGCAGCACCGAGTGGCGGCTGCCTTTGCGGGAGTGGCGATCGGGCTCAATGGCCTGCTTACAGCGGTGCTCGCGCCGCTCCTGGTGCCGCTGCTCAAGCACTGGTGAGCAGGGCTTTACCCTCACCGGCTGATTGTGCCTAAAGAGCTGGCAGATTCGCCTGACCGCGGTTCTCGCAATCCGGCGGGTACAATCGAGGAGATAGATTGCTATCTTCCAGCACCCACTTTCAGCACCGATAGGACGCGTACACGCATGCCCCCTTCTCCCTTTGCGATGATCCCGGCTCTAAAAGAAACCTATGAGCACACCCGTCTGCTCCTTGAGAAGTGCAGCGTTGATTTCGCGCGGAACCTTCAATCCATCCGGACCGGCCGGGCAAGTGCACAGATGCTCGACGGCGTGCGCGTCGACTACTACGGCACGCCATCGCCGCTTAGCGCGGTCGCGCAGGTGCTTACGCCGGACGCCAACACCATCGTGGTGCAGCCCTACGACTCCAAGATGATCCCCGAAATCGAGAAGGCTTTGCGCGCCTCCGAGTACGGCTTCAATCCGCAGAATGACGGCAAGCTCGTCCGTATCTCCATTCCGCCGATGACCGAGGAGCGCCGCCGCGACGTCGTCAAGCAGCTCTACAAGGTGCTTGAAGAGCACAAAACCTCAGCCCGCAATGTGCGCCGCGAGGGGAACGAGCAGATCAAGGCTGCGAGCAAAGACAAGCGCATCTCGGCCGACGAGGAAAAGCGCGCACTCGAAGAAGTACAGAAGATGACCGACGAGGAGATCAGGCGCCTCGACGAAGCCAGCAAGAAAAAAGAAGCCGAAATCATGCACATCTAGCCA
>CAXUDF010000171.1:0-5489 GCA_964249695.1 uncultured Acidobacteriaceae bacterium | reverse complement strand
CGCGATCCGCGAAGGCGGACGGACTGTGGGCGCCGGGACGATCTCGGAGATCATCGCGTAGCTAGATTCATCTCATTGCTGAGGGAGGCCGGCGGCGTAGGCGGGCCTCTCTCCGCACTGTTCTTCGCGCAAGTCTTCGCGCAATAAAGTTTAGCCAGGCAAGCGCCGGCTTACAGAAAGATTTGGCACAGCAATGGTAGGACAGAGAATTCGTATCCGGCTGAAGGCGTATGACTACCGGGTTCTTGATACCTCGACCGGTGAGATCGTCGACACGGCCAAACGGACAGGCGCCCAGGTGGCAGGGCCGATTCCGCTGCCGACGGTGAAGAACAAGTATTGCGTGCTCCGCTCGCCCCACGTCGACAAGAAGTCGCGCGAGGCTTTTGAGATCCGCACCCATAAGCGCTTGATCGATATCCTTGAGCCGACACAGCAGACAGTCGACGCCTTGATGAAGCTGGATTTGCCGGCCGGTGTGGATGTCGAGATCAAGGCTTTCGAGAAGTAGGACTGTTCGTTCAGGCAGCAGCACCACCGGCAGTGCGCATAGAACGCGCATGATGAGGAGAGGAATAGATGGCAGTCACAGGAATACTTGGCAAGAAGATCGGCATGACGCAAGTGTTCGACGAGCAGGGCAACGTGCACCCGATCACGGTACTGCAGGCTGGTCCATGCGTCATTACGCAGCTCAAGACCCGCGGTAAAGACGGTTATGACGCGGCGCAGATCGGCCTGGTCGAGTTTGTGAAAGCGTCCAAGCTAACCAAGCCGCAGCAGGGCCACTTCGCGAAGAACAACGTGGCGCCGGTCCGCGTCATCAAGGAAGTCGGCGTGGAAGCGGTCAAGCCTGTGGCGGACGGCGAAGAGGCCGAGGTTGCGGTGAAGGCTGGCGACCGTGTGCTGGTCGACATCTTCTCGGACGAGAAATATGTAGACGTGGTCGGCACGAGCAAGGGTCGCGGTTTCTCGGGCGTCGTACGCCGCCACAACTTCGGCGGCGGTCCAAAGTCGCACGGGCATATGTTCCAGGTGCAAGGCTCGATCGGTGCTTCCAGCTTCCCCTCGCGCGTCTTCCCGGGCCAGCGTATGCCGGGCCACTACGGCACCGACCGAACGACGGTGCGCAACCTTCGTATTCGCGGCATTGACCTGGAAGAAAACCTGATTATGGTTGAGGGTGCGGTGCCCGGCGCCAAGGACGGCCTGGTCCTGATTTCGAAGCCGAAGGCTCCTCCAAGAGAGCGCCGCGGCTTCGCCGGCTCCGGGACAGTCGATCCACTGAAGGCATCCAAGAAAGCCTCTGCCAAAAAGAAGTAGGACTGAGCGTCGAGTCGGCCGAGCGCGCGACAGGGCGCAAGATCAAGATCAGCAGGATGCGGCGTACGCTTCGGCGTGCAGGCTGCGAGAAGAGAAGACGATGGCAACGATCGATGTACACAATCTGCGGGGAGAAACAGTCGGCAGCTTCGAGCTCGCCGATGAGATTTTCTCAGATGCGGTGAATGAAGGCCTGGTGTGGGAAGCGGTCAAACATTTCCGCGCCGCGATGCGCCAGGGAACAGCCGCAACCAAGAACCGCAAGCTTGTCTCCGGCTCCGGCAAAAAGCTGTGGAAGCAAAAGGGAACCGGCCGCGCCCGTGTCGGCTCAGTCCGCTCACCGCTCTGGCGCCATGGCGGTACGGTGCATGGGCCGCAGCCCCGCTCCTATGATTACGCGTTCCCGCGAAAAAAGGTGTTGGGTGCACTCCGCTCGGCACTTGCGGCCAAGCATGCCGAGGGCAAGCTGATTGTGGTGGACACGCTGCAGCTCGCAGAGCCGAAAACGAAGCTGTACCGGCAGGCGCTCGATACGCTCGATGCAAAGCGGACGGTGCTGCTGGTCGAATCGGCCAGTGAGCTTGCCCCGAACACGATTCTGGGTGCGCGCAATCTGGCCCAGGTCGAGCTTCTGCTGTCCACCGAAGTGCATCCGTACGACGTTCTGCGGCACGACCGGGCTATCTTTTCGCGCTCTGCTTTAGAAACTTTGCAGGAGTCGCTGCGCAAGAATATCTCGAAGCGCCGCTTGGCGCAGACCAGAAAGGCACAGGTAGCTTAGGATGCCGACACTCCACACCACACTTCGCCGCCCGGTGATCACCGAGAAGGGCTTGCAGGTCAAGGAAGCCGAAGCGACGCTGGTCTTTGAGGTCGCAACGAAGGCTACAAAGACAGAGGTCAAGCAGGCGGTCGAAAGCCTCTTCAAGGTCAAGGTGGCTGCCGTTCGCACGGCCAACTATCTTGGCAAGGAACGGCGGCGCGGCAAGTTCGCCGGCTACAAGCCTGACTGGAAGAAGGCTTATGTGCGCCTGCAGTCCGGAGAGAAGATGCCCGAGTACGTAGACAGCCTGTAGCTCCCGGCCTGGACCTAGAACCGAAGCAAAGCAGGCGCAGCCGGACTGCATCCCGATCCAGCTGCGCAAAGAAGAGCCAACGATGCCGATTAAGACATACCGACCGATTACACCAACGCTGCGCTTCAAAACGACGCTGGTCAACGATGACATCACGACCGACAAGCCATACAAGCCGCTGGTCGTTGTCAAGCAGAGGACTGGCGGGCGCCGCAATGCAGGCGACCTGACCATGCGCCACCAGGGCGGCGGCCATAAGAAAATGCTGCGCCTGGTCGATTTTAAGCGCGAGAAGTACGGCGTCCCCGGCAAAGTCGCAACCATCGAGTACGACCCCAACCGCTCGAGCCGCATCGCGCTGATCGCGTATGCGGATGGGGAAAAACGCTACATCATCCAGCCGGTCGGCCTGAAGGTTGGGCAGATGATTATGAGCGGGCCAGAGGCCGACATCCTGGTCGGCAATGCGCTGCCGCTTATTAATATTCCGGCCGGCACAACGGTCCACAATGTCGAGCTGCGCCCAGGTAAAGGCGCGCAGATGGTGCGTTCCGCAGGCGCCTCCGCACAACTGGTCGCGAAAGAGGGCGAGTATGCGCTCTTGAAGCTGCCTTCGGGCGAGACCCGCCGCGTGCTCATCACCTGTATGGCCACCATCGGGCAGGTAGGCAACACGGACCATGAGAACGTGACGATTGGCAAGGCGGGCCGCAATCGCTGGAAGGGCATTCGCCCGGCCAACCGCGGCGTCTCGATGAACCCGGTCGATCACCCGCACGGCGGCGGCGAGGGCAAAACCTCCGGCGGACGCCACCCGGTGACCCCGTGGGGCCAGCCGACCCGGGGCTACAAGACGCGCAACAACAAGCGTACCGACGTCTTCATCGTCAACCGCCGCAAAAAATAGGTCCTACGCGGACGGCGAAAGCGCTTCGCGGTAAGGTGCGCCGATGGCGCACCACAGATTTAGCTAAGGGCGCGAGAAGCGCTGGTGAGGAAGAGAAATGGCACGTTCGGCAAAGAAGGGCCCTTTTATCGACGGCCACTTGATGGTCAAGGTAGAAGCGATGAATACGGCCAATGAGAAGAAGGTCATCAAGACCTGGTCACGGCGCTCCACAATCTTTCCGGAGTTTGTCGGACACACGATTGCGGTGCACAACGGCAAGAAGTTTATCCCGGTGTATGTGACCGAAAACATGGTGGGGCACAAGCTGGGCGAGTTTTCCGCGACCCGGACCTTCAAAGGCCATACCGCAAAGTCGAACGAGGCTTCGGCCAAGGCACGGTAAGCGCGCGCAGCCTTCGGGCCGGCGCGGGAGAGAGTGAGAACCATGCAGCTGGATACACGGGAGTTCCGAGCGGAAGCGCGCTTTCAGCGGGTCAGCCCACAGAAGGCGCGGCTGGTGCTGGACCTGATCAAGGGTTTGCCAGTGGAGCAGGCGCTGAACACAATTATGTTTACGAAGAAGGGCGTCGCACCGCTGGTTGAAAAGGTGCTGCGATCGGCACTCCAGAACGCGAACTACTTGAGCGGCGAGCAGGGACTGGATGTCGACGTCGACAATCTGTACGTCAAGTCTGCGATTGCCAATGATGGTCCGCGCATGAAGCGCATCCGCCCCGCGCCGATGGGCCGGGCGTTCCGTTATCAGCGCCGCATGGCGCATATCGCGATTTCGGTCGCGGAACTTGGTGAAAACGCAGGCGTAGGCGGGTCGGAGCCGGGCGAGGAAAAGCGTATTCGCGGCGGCAAGTCGACGGCCAAACGCTCTGCAAACACGGTCGGCGTGACGGACAAGACATCAGGGCGCCGGAAGGCAATCGCAAAGGCGTAGCGTTAGAACAGCGCGCTGCCGCAAGGAAGGCGCCGGCGGGGCTGGATCGAGACAGGGAAGAGGAAACGATGGGTCAGAAAGTTCATCCGTATGGATTTCGCCTCGGGGTCAACAAGCCCTGGCGCTCGCGCTGGTTCGTAGAGCGTGATTATGACAAGTTGCTGGTCGAGGATGTCAAGCTGAAGCGGGAGCTGAAGGAAAAGCTTAAGGCTGCCGGAGTGAGCTCAGTCGAGATCGAGCGCCCCGGCAACAAGCTGCGCTTGATCATCCGCACAGCGCGTCCGGGTATCATCATCGGGCGCAAAGGCACGGAGATCGACAAGCTGAAGCTTGAGCTGCAGAAGCGCACCAACCGGGATGTCTTCATCGACATACTCGAGGTGAACAAGCCTGAGCTCGACGCACAGCTGGTAGCGGAGAACATTGCGCTCCAGCTGGAAAAGCGCGTCGGCTTCCGCCGTGCGATGCGCAAGGCGGTTGACTCGGCGCTTCGCTTCGGCTGCAAGGGCATTAAGGTGCGCGTGTCGGGCCGGCTGAATGGCAACGAAATCGCCCGCTCCGAGTGGTACCTGCAGGGCCGTCTGCCGCTGCACACGCTGCGCGCTGACATTGACTACGGGTTCGCCGAGGCGCACACGACGTACGGCATTATCGGCGTGAAGACCTGGGTGTACCGCGGGGATATTTACCAGCAGCGCCGGACCGTACCGCAGGTCGCCGGGGCAAGTGCGCCCGTGTTCTAAGCATTGAACAGCTGCGGAACGCGCTGACGGTCGTGGGCTAGTGCACACTTGAAAAAAGCTACTGAAGGAAAACTAAGGAATACTTATGCTAAGTCCGAAGAGAGTAAAGTTCCGCAAGCAGCAGCGCGGGCGCATGAAGGGCAAAGCCTGGCGGGGCGCGGAGCTCGCGTTTGGCGAATTTGGCCTCAAGGCGATGGAGTGCGGCTACATCACGGATCGGCAGATCGAGGCAAGCCGTATCGCGATGACGCGCTTCATCAAGCGCGGCGGTAAAATCTGGCTCCGCCTCTTTCCGGACAAGCCAATCACCAAGAAGCCAGCGGAAACGCGTATGGGCAAGGGCAAAGGCGCGCCGGATCACTGGTCAGCGGTGATCCGCCCAGGCAAGATGCTCTTCGAAATGGAAGGCGTGACGCCGGAGATCGCCGCAGAAGCGATGCGGCTTGCGGCGAATAAGCTGCCGCTGCGGGTCCGCTTTGTGCAGCGGCATGACGTGAAAGCGGCAGCGA
>CAXUDF010000170.1:2237-5504 GCA_964249695.1 uncultured Acidobacteriaceae bacterium | reverse complement strand
CTCCGAAAACAAGGCGTGCGATGCGCGCATGGATCATGGCTCCGGCGCACATGGCACAGGGTTCAAGCGTGCAGTACAGGGTGCAGCCCGGCAGGCGGTAGTTGCCAAGCACGCGCCCGGCGAGCCGCAGCGCGACGATCTCGGCATGCGCAGACGGATCGTGGTCGCGCAGCACACGATTCTGCCCGAGGGCAAGCAGCTGGTCGCCAAGATACAGAGCGGCCCCGACGGGCACCTCGCCGGCTGCGGCGGCCTCGCGTGCCTGATCGAGAGCCGGCAGCATACGGCTCTCGTCGAGCTCGCTCGAGGAGGCATCCAGGGGTGACTCAGCCAGTGGAGGCAGCCTCGAGCACCGGCGGCTGCTCGTCGATCCACCGCCGAAACACGCCAATGAGCGTCTCTACCTCAGCGCCTTCGCCCTGGAACCTTTGCTCATTGAGCGAGCAGCGCAGCCACGTGCCCCGGATCGCACATACAGCCATGCGGCGGGGCGCCGATCCAGCGGCTGCGGTTCCCCGCAGGTCGATGCGCAGACGCCAGCCTACCGGGGCGAGTTCAGGTGTTGAGGAGTCGAGGATCGGCTCCAGCAGCATGCCTTTCTGGTGCTCCCACTTGCCATTGCACTGTTGTCCGTACCACGTCCCCAGCCATTCCAAATCACAGGTTGCCACGGCCTCTATGAGCCTTTTTTGCCGGCAGGCTGCTGCTGCGTCATGCAGTGCAGCGCGCCGAGACCCCAGATAAAGTCGCCGCAGTGGATGCCCGATACCGTGTGCGCGGGAAAAAGCTCGGCGAGCGCGTTGAGGGCAAGGCGGTCGCTGGGGTCGTTGAATGTTGGCACGAGCACAATCCCGTTCGCAATGTAAAAGTTGGCGTAGCTGGCCGGCAGGCGCTGCCCCTTGAAGACAACCGGCGCCGGGCAGGGAAGCGTCGCGATGGTGAAGGGCTTGCCGTCGCGGTCGCGCGCCTCGTGCAGCCGCTCTAGGTTTTCGGCCAGCGGCGCATGATTTTCATCGGCTGTATTCGACTCCACGGCAGTCACAATCGTGCGCTCGCCCACGAAACGGCTGATGTCGTCGACGTGGCCGTGCGTGTCATCGCCGGCGATGCCGCGGTTGAGCCAGATGACTTGATCGATGCCGAGGTACTCGGCGAACACCTGCTCGAGCTGCTCGCGCGTCAGGCCCGGGTTGCGCGCCTGCACATCGCTCAGCAGGCATTCCTCGGTCGTCAGCAGCACGCCGGCACCGTTGGTGTCGATTGAGCCGCCTTCGAGGACAATCCGGCGGCTGTCGAACACGGGCTGCTGCGACGGCAGGCCGAGCAGGTCCGCGACCCGCGCGGGCAGCGCATCGTCCAACTGCCAGTCGTCGTATTTTACCCAGGCGTTGAAGTGCCAGTCGGTGATCGCGAGCTCTCCTTCGCGATCTGCCACGAAAATCGGTCCCGAATCCCGCGTCCACACGCGGTTGGTCGGCCACTGATGGAAGTAGACGTTCGCGAGGTGTGCGCCCACGCGCTTCAGCGTGATTGCTGCGCGCTGTTCCGCTTCCGCGTCCTCAACAAGGATGTGGACCTGCTCGACACGCGCGAGCGCCCGCACAATGTCGGCGTAGACCCAGGGAATGGGCTGGAAACGCCCCGGCCAGTCGGTGGCGTTGTGCGGCCAGGCGATCCAGGTCGCCTCGTGCGGAGCCCACTCGGCCGGCATGCGGAAGCGCGGCCCGCGCGGTAACTCGCTTGCGGCAGCGCTCACTTTCCGTCTCCGAAGGAGCTGCCCGGGGTAGTGGCGTCGAGGTAGCGGTGCACGATCGGCGCATACGAATCAATGCGCCGATCGCGCAGAAACGGCCAGTTGCGGCGCTGCTCTTCGAGGCCCTGCAGGTTTACCTCGGCCACCAGGACTTCCTCGCTGTCGTGCGAGGCTTTCGCGATCACGCGTCCAAAAGGATCTGCAATAAACGACCCGCCCCAGAACTCCAGGCCTGGCCCTTCGGCGCGGTTGCCGCGGATGTCGCCGTGCTCCATGCCGACACGGTTCGGCGCGGCCACGTATACGCCGTTGGCGATGGCGTGGCCG
The DNA here is from genome assembly GCA_964249695.1 of uncultured Acidobacteriaceae bacterium. Taxonomy (GTDB): domain Bacteria; phylum Acidobacteriota; class Terriglobia; order Terriglobales; family Acidobacteriaceae; genus EB88. Next base: position 3,424 of record CAXUDF010000170.1, on the reverse strand, counting down.
CGCTGGATGGTCTGCCAGGCGTCGTACTGCGAAGGCCCATGCTCGGCTTTCTCATGCGGGTGCCAGCCGATGGCAGTTGGATAAAACAGCACGTTCGCACCTTGAAGCGCCGTGATGCGCGCGCCTTCCGGGTACCACTGGTCCCAGCAAACCAGCGTGCCGACCCGGCCGACCGCGGTGTCAAAGGCGCGGTAGCCCAGGTCGCCCGGCGTGAAGTAGAACTTCTCGTAGTACAGCGGATCGTCGGGGATGTGCATTTTGCGGTAGAGGCTGGTGATGGAGCCATCGACCCCGAGCGTGGCAGCGGTGTTGTGGTAGAGCCCCGCGGCGCGGCGCTCGAAGAGCGACGCGATGACGGTTACTTTTTCCTCGCGCGCGACCGCGCCCAGGCGCTCGGTGCTGGGGCCGGGGATCGGCTCGGCCAGGTCGAACAGGGCGATGTCCTCACGCTGGCAGAAATATTGCGCGCGAAACAGCTCAGGCAGGCAGATGATTTGTGCGCCCTCGCGCGCCGCGCGGCGCACCCAGTCGGCGGCGATTTCAAGGTTCTCGTCCGGATCTGGCGTGCAGTGCATCTGCACCAGGCCGATGCGGAAGTTTGCGGTAGATGGCATGGAAGCTCCTGCGGGTCTCTCGGCAAAGTTCTAGGGATGATCTGGCGGCTGGCAGCTGCGCCTGTGTGCGGCGGCGTTAATTACGGCCTGCCATTCAGGCCCGGTTGCGAGCGCAGCCTGACGCGGCCCTCACTTCATCGTAAAGGCTTTTGTCGAGCGGGAGCAGCCAGCCGCGCGCGCATCCCAGTGAATTGACACGCATCGTATTCGCAATGATTGAAGCTTTCGCCATGCGATGCAAGGGAGGGCTGTGGACTTACAAGGAAACGTAGAGGTGGGCAGGTCCCTAAGCCCGGCTTTGTACTGGACTTCGATCGCAACCGGCGCGGTCCTGGTCGCGATCGGTACTATCGCTAGCTTGAACCCTGCATCGGCTGCCAGGTCCTACGGCGTGCCCCTGTCGGGCGAACCCGCGGACAAGTACATGACCGCGGCCGGCGTGCGGGACCTCGCGGTCGGAGCGGCAGTGCTCTCGTTTGCGCTGCTGCGCGACCGGCGCGCCCTCGGGATCAGCCTGGCCTGCACCTCGGCCATCGCGGTCGGCGACGGCGTGATTGCGCTGCGAAACAGCCC
>CAXUDF010000170.1:0-2137 GCA_964249695.1 uncultured Acidobacteriaceae bacterium | reverse complement strand
CCCTCGGCATAGGTGAGCAGGCGGTCGAGCGAGTGCGCGATGTGGCGCACATGGAAGGCAAACGGCGTAAGCCCAAGCGGCTCCCGGTGGATTTCGTCGTCCGACAGCTCGGGGAGCCATCGCAGGACGTTCTCTTCCGCCAGCTTGAGCGCGTGAAGCACCGCGCGCGGGATCGCGGGCACCCCGCTGAGCGTGCCGCGCAGCCACGGTTCGGGCATGGTTTCGTCAGGCATTCCTCTGTTATAGGCCGTGCTGCATGCGGAACGCGCGCACCACCTCGACGACATCCTTGTGCTCGCCGTCGACCTGTTCGTTCATTGCGCGCATGTCGTCGGCGGTGAGCTTGCCGGCAAGGTCAGCGAAGGCCGGGCGCAGCTGCGGCCAGTGCTCGAGCGCGGCTTCGCGCACCAGCGGCACCGCCTGATAGGACGGGAAGTAGTGCTTGTTGTCGGCCAGAACCTTCAGGTGCATCGCCGCGATCGGCCCGTCGGTCGAGTTGCCGGCGATGATGTCGACCTGGTGCGCGGCGAGCGAGCGGTACAGCAGGCCGAGGTCCATTGTGCGCGGTTCGCCGGCAAAGTGGAGCCCGTACGCGGCTTCGAGCCCGCGCAGCCCGTCCGGGCGCTCCTCAAACTCGTAGCCGACGCCCAGCTTCCATTGCGGGGCAAGCGGGACGGCTTCGGAGAGCGTCTGCGCGGGCACTTCGGGCCGCGTGATCATGGCGAAGGTGTTTTCAAAGCCCAGCGGCTCGGTCGCGACCACGTTGTAGCGTTCGCGGTAGAGCTTTCGTACTGTGTCGAGCGAGGCAGCCTGGTTTTGCGTCGGATCCGGCAGATGGACCGGCGGCTGCTTGAGGATCGCTGTCAGCGCGGTGCCCGTGTACTCGACGTAGGCGTCGATGCGGCCGGAGACCAGGGCCTGCTGGGCGATGTAGGAGCCGGCGAGGTAGAAGCGCCGCTCGACTTTGAGGCCGGTGCGCGCCTCGATGTGCTGCGCGAGCAGCTCGCCGAGGACGACCTGCTCGGTAAAGTTTTTCGCGCCGATAACCGGGCGGTCGAAGCGGGGCGGGGCGCAGGCGCATAACGAAAGAAGCAACGTGGCGAAGGCTGCAGCGAAAGCGAACTTCAACTGCCTTGCCCTTCACGCCCTCGCGCAACCTGTACTGCCCGTTGAAGGTCAAAGATCAAATCGGGAGAGTACGGTCTCGGATGCTGCAGGCCATATGCATACACAGTACGAGCTTTTCCGACACTATCGAGAACTTTGTAAGTGCCATGCTCGAACTTACGGGGTTTCTTTCGCTCAGAAGCAAGAGGTTCAAGCTCTTTTCGCCCAGCTCGCTCCTCCTCAGTTTCTGGCATGAGCTTCCATGCCTTTCTACTAAAAACAAAAAGCTTGTTCGGCATCTCCGCCTGCAAGATACGGTTGAGGCGGTTCCTAGCATCTTTAACGATCTCGCTGTAACGGCCTCTCTCTAAAAGATCGTCTCTATCGCCGTCAGTCAGCACGCGGGGGAAGAAGTTCATAAAGAGGACTCTATTCCAGAGGGATGCGCCTTCTCGGAACGAGTGTTCCACGGCTAGATGGAACCTTAGCCACTCGTCATGATTTTGCCGCGCGAATATGACGTCCCGAGTCAACTGCGGCGTGTCCGCTTTCTTCTCATCCTTGTTCAGGTAATGAGATTCACCGATGATGCAGATTCTCTCCTCGGAATCCTTGTACTTATTGCCACACCAAACGACATGTTCGACTATATAGAGCCTCCTTAGTGCGTTGGTCTAGTCCCTGCCCGGTACGCGAAGTCTCGCTTCCAGAAACCCTAAAAGTGTATCCGCTCCAAGAGCTAGTAGCGCCGCCGGGATCGCGCCGGCCAGCACCAGTCGATTGTCAACCGACGCAACCCCGCGAAAAATGAACTCACCGAGGCCGCCCGCGCCGACTGCGGCGGCGATCGTCGCGATGCCGACCGCGGTCACGGTCGCGGTCCGCAGCCCGGCCAGGATGATCGAAGCCGCGAGCGGCAGCTCCACTTTCGTCAGCCGCTGCCAGCCTGTCATGCCGAGCGCGTGCGCGACGTCGACCACCGCCGGCTCGACCCCGAGGATGCCGACGTAGGTGTTGCGCAGGATGGGCA
>CAXUDF010000169.1:1665-5582 GCA_964249695.1 uncultured Acidobacteriaceae bacterium | reverse complement strand
TCGACCGAGCGGGCGGGGTCGGAGTACAGCATAAAGATCTGCCCGAAGTGGGCCCGGGTCGCGCGCAGCAGCTGCAGACGGTCCGTGCGTGCTTTCGTATGGGTTTGCTCGTGGCGAAACACGACGCCTTCCGCATAGGGGGAGACGGCGCCGAGCGCGATCAAGCCACGCCGCTCTACTGGCGCCGGTGCACCCGGCGGCGTAAACCGCTGCGAGTAAGCGAAAATGCAGGGTTCGCCTTCCTGCGCGAGCACCCCGGCCTCCCGCCACGCCTGCAGCTCCGCCGCGGCGCGGGTGTACACATCGTTCACGCCGGGTTCGTCAAAAAGCTCCGGCAGCCCCAGGATGATGCGGACCAGGTTGTACGGGCTGCGGGCATAGTAGCTCGCCTGCATCGACGGCGTGATCTTGTCGTATGGCTGGGTCACGCAGTCCTCAACGCGCACCAGCGACGGGTTGTACCGGAGAGCGCGAAACGGAAAGATGCGTGCCATGGGGCGGCGGTCGGTCCTTGCTGAGGTCGGTATCAGGGGGCGAGCGGTCAGGCAGCGGGGCGCGCCCGGGTACCGATCAAATCGACCCCAATTACATCAGTGATAATTGTAGCCGAGCCGTGCGCCCGGCGCAGTCGCTTGCGAGCCATTGCAGCCAGGCCCTCTCTGCTTGAATAGAGCAAGCTGGCGCTGCCTGTGCCACCCGGCGTAGAAAGAAGACACGCACAAGCCGAGTTACAAAGGAGAAGCAGGATGTTGCCCGCTCCGCTGGACCGCAGCCCTTCCGTTTTCCAAGCCGCAGCCAAAGCCGGCTTTCGCGCAGCGTTTTTTCTGGGCCTGCTGTGCGGCTTGCTTGGTTCAGCCTCGGCGTACGGGCAAAATCCAAGTCCGCTCGACCAGGTCCATGTGCAGCCGCCGCCAATCGGCGGTACGGCTCCAGCACCGGCTACGCCTGCTGACAAGCCCGACCCGGTCACCGGCAGCCGGTCGCGCGGTAGCGACAACATCCGCGTGGATGTGAACCTCACCCTGATTCCGCTTACGGTTACCGACCCCATGAACCGTCTGGTTACCGGGCTTGAACGCACTAACTTCTTTATCTATGAGAAGGGGATTGGCCCGGAGCAGCTGCAGACGATCAAGACATTCTCGACCGAGGACGCGCCGGTTTCGCTCGGCATCATTCTGGATCTGAGCGGCTCCATGACCAACAAGTTCAATCGCTCGCGGCAGTCGATCAAGGCGTTTCTCAAAACGGCCAACCCGCAGGACGAGTTCTTTGTCGTGGGATTCAACGACCGCCCGGAGCTGATCGAGGATTTCACCTCGTCGGTGGACGACGTGGATGCGCGGCTGGCACTGGTGAAGCCCGGCAAGCGCACCGCGCTGCTCGACGCAATCTACTACGGCGTGAACAAGATGAAAGACGCGAAGTATGCGCGCAAAGCCCTGCTCGTCGTCTCGGACGGCGGCGATAATCGGTCGCGCTACACCGAAAATGAGCTGCGCTCGATGGTGCGCGAGTCCGACGTGCAGATTTACGCAATCGGCATCTTTGACGAGTACGCACCGACCACGGAGGAACGCCTGGGACCGCTGCTGCTCGACGACCTGTGCGAAGACACCGGAGGCCGGCTGTTCCGGGTGAATGACCTGAGCGACATGGCCGACGTGGCGGCAAAAATCTCGGACGAGCTGCGAGACGAGTACGTGCTCGGCTACCGATCGTCAGACAATCGGCGCGACGGCAAATGGCGTAAGGTGAAGGTACGACTGGAACCGCCGCCGGGGCTGCCGCAGCTCACGGTGCACGCTCGGTCGGGCTATTATGCGCCGCTGCAGTAAACAATCCGCTTCTATTCTGCTCGGCTGCGCCCTGCTTTTCGCCGGCGGCCTCGGTTCCGCTCGGCCGGCGCATGGCCAGGCCTCGCAGGCGTCCGCGTCTACATCCACCGCAGAGCAGCAGCCGTCGCTTGAGGTCGAGCGCGACCCGGTGCGCTCCCCTGACGAAGCCGACAACGCGGCCGTCAAGCCCGGCTCCCTCACTGATGCCGCGGCGAACGGCAAGCCGTCGGACGAGGTCGGCAAAAGCGGCGAAGGCCGCTTCACCCTGCGCCGCGACGTGCAGGAAGTCGTGCTGAACGCGACGGTTCTCGACGACCAGGGGCACCTCGTCAATGACCTGACCAGGGACGATTTCCACGTGCTGGAGGACGGCGTCGCTCAAACGGTCGCCTCTTTTCAGCACTCGGATACCCCGGTATCGCTCGGCATCCTGGTCGACAGTTCAGGCTCCATGCGGTCCAAGCGCGGCGCGGTGAACGCAGCCGCGCTTGACCTGATCCGCTCGTCAAACCCGCAGGATGAAGCTTTCATCGTCAACTTTTCGGATGAAGCCTTTATCGACCAGGACTTTACCAGCGATCTGAACAAGCTGCGCGATGGGCTGGCCCACTCCGACGCGAAAGGCGGGACCGCGCTGTACGACGCGACGGTCGCCTCAGCCGACGAGCTGAGCAAGGGCGCCAAACGGCCCAAACAAGTGATCCTGATCATCACGGACGGCGAAGACAACGCCTCCGGCCTGACGCTTGAGCAGACGATCCGCCGCGTGCAGGAGCTGCAGGGGCCCATTGTGTACTGCATCGGCCTGCTGTTCGGCGAGGACAGCGGCGGCCGCGAAAGCAGGCAGGCCAAGCGCGCCCTGCAGCTGCTTGCGCAGGAAACCGGGGGCATCGCCTATTTCCCGCGCAATCTGAACGAGGTCGACGCGATCGCGGACGAGGTCGCTAAAGATATTCGCTCGCAGTACACCATCGGCTACCACGCGACCCGGCCGGCCTCGCTTGGCGGCTATCGCCAGGTGAAGGTGCTGGCCCATGCCGCCGGGCAAAAGCGCGCGCTCAACGTGCGCACGCGCAGCGGCTACTACCCCAGGGTAAGCACCGCGACCACGACCGAGGCCGGCAATCGTGAAGCAGGCACGGGCCAGCAGTAGAACCGGGCCGGCGCTCAGGCGCCCCCCGCAGATGGCGCTTTGGTATGCGTGCTTCGCTACACTGGGTTTGGGAGCAAACCGATGGCAGGGTGTGACGAGCAGGTATTTTCCGGCGTGCGCGCCGAGCATGTAGCGCAGTTTCTGGAAAAAGGCGCACAGTTTGGCGTCAGCGGGCTCGACGGGGCAGGAAACAGCGGAGAAGCTTCCCACAGCGGCTTTTCGCTGCGCTGGCACTACGACCCGGAGGCCGGCACCCTGGCCGTGCAGTGCACCAAGTCGCCCATGTTTGTGCCCTGCTCCCTGGTCAACAGCAAAATCAAGCAGGCCCTTGACTCCGTGCTGGCCTCCAGCGGGACCCAAAAGGCATAAGCGATGCGAAGCGCCGCCGAGGCGAGTGGCTTGCGAGTGGCCGGGAGCATCCTCGAGCTGATTGGCGCGACGCCCATGCTGGAGATGCGGCGGCTGGGCGGGTTGTTCGCTGCGGAACAAGGCGCGGGCCGCGCGGCCCTGTTCGCAAAGCTTGAATACCTGAACCCAGGCGGCAGCGTGAAGGACCGCGCCGCGCTCGGCATTGTGCTGGATGGCGAGCGGCGCGGCACACTGCGGCCCGGCATGACGATCGTTGAGGCCACGGCCGGCAATACCGGTGTCGGGCTGGCGCTGGCCGGGATCAACCGCGGCTATGCGGTCGTGCTTTTCGTTCCTGAAGGGTTTGCCGAAGAGAAGTGCATCCTGATGCGGGCGTTTGGGGCGACTGTGATTCGCACGCCGGAGGGCGAAGGTATTCGCGGCGCGATCCGTCGCGCGCGCGAGCTGGCCGGCGATCGGGCGGAGTACTTCATGGCGGGGCAGTTTGAGAACCGGGCCAACCCGGCCTTCCACCACGAAACCACCGCGCGCGAGTTGTGGGAGCAGATGGACGGGCG
>CAXUDF010000169.1:0-1565 GCA_964249695.1 uncultured Acidobacteriaceae bacterium | reverse complement strand
GAGCTCGCGAGCGACGATTGATCCAGTGCTTTGCCTAGGTGGTCGAGTACAACTTTCCCGTCGGGAAAGCGCGCTACCAAATCCAGCGCCTCCACGTAGCTCCGCAGCGTACTTAGATACATATCCGTGCGATGCTCCAGTTTCGAGATGGACGCCTGGTCCAGCTCCAGTGTTTCCGCCAGCCGTACCTGCGTCATGTTGCGCGCCCGTCGCAATGCTCCAAGGGGGAGTTTGGCTGCCTCCTCGGCGACCCATGCCTTGATGCTTGCCTCGGTTGCAGGGCCATGCTGCCTGCGTATGTCGCTCCATTTCTTGCTCATTGCGATTCCTTCAAGTGTTGCCGGTAAATGCGTTCAGCTAGCGGGATGTGCTTCGCATACCACTGCTTTTCCCCAGTCTTGTCGCCGCCCGGGATCAGATAGCCGACACGACGAGGGTCGAACATGAAGAGATTGCGCAAGGGGTGGCTGGCATGCTGCACACGCAGCTCCTTCAGGTTGGGAATGCTTGTTCCCGAGAGCGTGTCTACATGAGGGCGGCCCAGAGCCGGTCCGGTGAGCGCCAGCAGATCCACTGACCGTGTGACGCTCTCACTCTCTCCTTCATCAAGCGCGTCCTACCAGAGAGCAAACTCGTCGCTTGCTTCGATCTCCCAACTCAGCTGTTTCATATGATGGCAAAGCCATATGCCCGCAAAGCTATATTGCGGGTACGGCGCTATTCCTGGCTTCTATCGAAGGCTTGCTTCAAGAGCAGCAGTTTAGCTGCGCTGCTACCCTTAAAAGATGGCAGGCTTCTCCACCAGAGCAATCCACGACGGGCAGCCCGCTGACCCGCTGACCGGCGCCGTGAACGTCCCCATCTATCTCTCCTCCACCTACGCGCAGGAGGAGATCGGCAAGCACAAAGGGTGGGAGTACTCGCGGGTGTCGAACCCGACCCGCGATGCGCTTGAAGCGAACCTCGCCTCGCTCGAAGGCGGCACGAGCGCGCACGTCTTTGGAAGCGGCATGGCTGCTATCTCCGCGCTGGTCACCCTGCTCAAGACGGGCGACCACGTTGTATGCGGCGAAAACGTGTACGGCGGCACGCCGCGGCTCTTCAACCAGATTGTCGCCGGCTACGGCATTGAATTCTCCTACGTCGACACGGCTGACCTTGACGCGCTCCGTGCTGCGCTGCGGCCCGAGACCCGCCTCGTCCACATCGAAACGCCGACTAACCCGCTCATGACGCTGACCGACATCCGGGCGGCAGCGGACGTGGTGCACGAGCACGCCCGCGAACATGGCACCACCTGCGAGCTGTCGGTCGACAACACGTTTCTGTCGCCCTACTTCCAGCAGCCGATCGCGCACGGGGCCGACCTGGTAATGCACTCGACGACCAAGTACCTGAACGGGCACTCGGACGGGCTGGGCGGCGTGCTGGTTGGCACCCAGCCCCACCACAAGGAGCGGTTCAACTTCATCCAGAAGTGCACCGGCGGCATCCTGAGCCCGTTCGAGGCGTGGCTCGTGCTGCGCGGCCTTAAAACGCTCGCGGTTCGCATGCGGGAGCATGAC
>CAXUDF010000168.1:0-5618 GCA_964249695.1 uncultured Acidobacteriaceae bacterium | reverse complement strand
AAGCGCCTGGAGCTGGAGCGGCGCCGGCTTCGCCATCGCGGCGCCGGGCGTGAGTTTGAAAGCCTGCGCGAGTACCAAGCAGGCGACGCGCTGCGCGATGTGAGTTGGACCGCGACCGCCCGACGCGGCAGGATGATTGCGCGCCAGTACACGACCGAGCGCTCGCAGCAGGTGTGGGTGCTGCTGGACGCGGGACGGCTGTCGCAGGGGACTGCACGCGTCGTGCCGGGAAGTGCGCCGAGCAGCGTTCCGGGCGGCGGCGCAGGCGATGGAGCGGTGCCGGTCGAGTCAATGACGATAAGCCAGCTGGATGAGGCGGCGAACACGGCGATCCTGCTTGCACGCGCCGTGGGCGGCGCAGGTGACCTGTGCGGCTTGCTCGCGTACGGGCGCATGGTGCGGCAGCAGCTGCTACCGGGCGCAGGGGCAGGCCACATGCGCCTCCTGGTGGACCAGCTGGCGCAGGTACGCAGTGAACGAGGGGAGGCGAATCACCTGCGTGCGGCGGCTCGCCTCAAAACGCTGCAGCACCGCCGCAGCCTTGTGATCTGGATTACGGAGGTCGCCGAAAGCGCGGGCCGACCCGAGATCGCCGCCGCGGTTGCGGAACTGGGCCGGCGCCATTTGACGGTCGTGCTGCTGCTGGAGCAGCCGGAGCTCCGTGCACTGGCGGATGCCGAAGCAGATGAGGTGGAAGCGATGTTTGCGAGCGGCGCGGCACGGGAGATGGAGGAGCGCCGCGCGCGGCTTGTCGCCGAGATGGAGCGGGGCGGGGCGCTTGTGGTGCGCACAAGCGGCGCCCACCTGGCTGGCGACGCCATACGGAAGTATCTTGAGGTGAAGGAGCGCGCTCTGCTTTAAATCGCTGTTGTTGGCAGCGCGGGCTTAGCGGTTGAGGTTGCAGCCGCGGGCGTAGCCTCGCGGCCGCCAAGCGTGAGCCAGCACACCAGCAGTGACAGCAGCGCCGCGCACACCGAGAACTTCAGCGCGACCGGTGCGTGCGTCGGCGACAGAAAACCCTCCAGCAGCCCCGCAATCACCAGCAATGGGACCGTGCCGCCGACGAGGCGCACAGCGTCGGCTCCAGCCACGGCCAACGCCTGCTTGCGAGCGAGAAACCCTGGAAACAGGAGCCCCGCGGCGAGGCGCAGCCCTGCCCCGCCGGCGATAAAGATGCTGGGCAGCTCGAGCGCGCCGTGCGAAGCGACAAAGCCCGCCAGCGAGAGTCCCAGCCCATGCTGTGCGCAGGCCGCGCTCACCACGCCCATCTGCCAGCCGTTGTTCCATAACAGCAAAAGCGTGCCCAGGCCGAAGGTGACGCCGCCGGCAAAGGTAAGGAAGCAGACGCTGATGTTGTTGGTGAGGATGGCGCTCGAGGCCTGCGGCTTGGCACTCAGGATCGACTCGGTCCACATCTTGTGGTGCTCAATGGTGTCCATCATGCGCGGCCCAAGCGAGGCGCGTGCAAACGCGGGGCGCACCGAGGTGCAAATAGCTCCAAGCAGCGCGCCGCCGGTGAACAGCAGCAGAGCGGCGGCAACGTAGGGCAGCATGCGGCGAAACAACCGCGGGTACTCCACCAGGAGGAAGCGAAGGATCGCTCGGCCGTCGAGGCGGCCGGCTGAACCGCGGTAGAGCACCGTGTGGGCGCGCTGCAAAAGCTGGTTCAGGTAGACGGCCAGCGCGCGGTGCGCGTCGCTTTCGGCACGTACCGACGAAAGATCGGCGGCAGTCTGCCGATATAACACTCCAAGCGCGCGCAGGTCGTCGGCAGGCAGGGCGCGAAGGCCGCGCTGCTCGGCATCGGCGAGCAGCGCGGCCAGCCGGCTCCAGTTATCCTGTCGCAGCGTAATCCAGCGATTCGGCAGCATATAGACAAGTTGTAAAGCAAGAGCGAGGTGACGCCATGACCGATTTTGCCGACCAGCTTACGATCGATACCCCCGAACAGGTAGAGCTGCATTTTCCAGTCGCGAGCGTGGGGTCGCGCCTGCTTGCAGTTTTGGCCGATTCATTTGTGCAGGGCGTGGCCGCGCTGCTGCTTGCGGTGGTTGTTTTCGCCATCTTCGCAGCCGCGCCAGGCCTGCTACAGCATGGGGCTGCGCACGCAGTCAGAGGCGGCTCCGCCCAGAACTGGTTCTTTGCCGGGGTCATTTTGGTGCAGTTCCTGCTGGTATGGGGCTACTTCTCGCTTTTCGAGGCGTTCTGGAATGGGCAAACACCCGGCAAGCGGCTGCTGCACATCCGCGTTATTGGGGATTCGGGGCGCCCTGTGACCTTCTGGGAAGCGCTGGCCCGCAATCTACTGCGAGTCATTGACATCCTGCCCACGCTCTATCTGGTCGGGCTGATCACGATGCTTTGTAACCGGCAGAGCAAGCGATTGGGAGACCTGCTTGCGGGCACTTTGGTCGTGCATGAGAGCAAATCCATGGCCGAGCCGATGCGCAGCAATCCCAGCCGCGTGCTGCTTCCCGCGCAGGATGGCCTCGCTGCCGCGGCGTTCCCCTTCGACCGGAGTCGGGTGGAGCAGGCGGGCGGTGCTGCACCCGGGGACGCACTTGCTCGGCTCGGGGCAGCGGATCTCGCCGTGCTGGAAACTTTTTTCGGCCGCCATCTCGACCTGACGATGGAAGTGAGGCACACCATGGCGCTTCGGATTGCGAAACAGCTCTCGGCAAAGATGGGCTGGGCACCGACTGACCTGGAGCAGCACCCGGAGCGGCTGCTCGAATCGCTGTTGTACGGCCTGCGCGATCGCTGATGGCATGCAGCAAAGTCTGTAGCAAAAACGAACCGGCCGCGAGCGAGCTCGCGGCCGGTTCGGGTAGGAGCTTCTGCTTAGAAGCTGTAGTTAACGGACATTTCCGCGACGCGGCGTCCGGTGCGCAAAGGAGCGGCACCGAAGGTGTTGGTCTGCGGCGCGGTTGCGATCGCGGCCCCAAGCTGCTGCGCTGAGGTCGCCGCAGTCGCTGAGCCGTTGTTGTAGTTGAGGACCAGTGCGTTCGGCTGGACCGAGGTGGTGAAGGTACTGTTGGCGTGGTTAATGAAGTTGAAGGCCGCGAACCGGAGTTGTACGCTCTGGTTCTCGTGAATGTGGAAGTTCTTCGCCGCGGTTAGATCGGTATCAGTAAATGCCGGCCCGTGGATGTAAGGCAGCCGCAACGTTCCCTGCTGCCCAATCTGCGGAAGCGAAAAGGTGGCGCCGTTGACATACTGCTTTGAAGCTGTATGGATTGCCGGATTCCCGGTGACAATCGGCTGCAGAAGGACATCCGGAGTCCCGAGGAAGTTCGTGCTGTTAACTGCCAGGGTCGTCGCCTGGCCCGTCGGGGTAAAGACCGCCAGATTGCCCTGCAGGTTGAAGTTTGGCTGGTTGCCTTGCGACACCAGATTGACGCCGCTCTGGATATTCGTGATTCCCGAAATCAGCCAGCCGTTAGTGAGGCCACCCGCGAACCGGTTCGAGAGGATCCGGCCGGTCGTATAGGAGTAAGTCGCGTTAAAGATGTGAGTGCGGTCAAAGCTAAGCGCACCGTAGCTGTCACGGTAGTTAAATGGATCCACCGGGAGGCCGTCACCTTCACCATTTGGACCGCCGCCCAAGATGCCGAGCACCTTCGAGAAGGTGTAGTTAAAGCCGTAGGTGGCACGCCCCTGCTGCTTGTTCCACTGCACCTGCAGCGAGTTGTAATTGGAGTACGCGTTATGCTGCGAGATGCTCAACGTGTGATAGAGCGGGAACGGCCTGTATTGATCAATCTGGTTGGACGAAAGATTGCTGACGCTGTTTGCGCTGTTCGAGTTGTTGATAGTGCCGCCCGGGGGCAGCAGCGGCAGGGTGACGCCCGTGATTGGATTCGGCTTGAACAAAGAACCAATCGGCAGCGCATTAATGTTATTCAGCTCGACAGTATTGCCCGAGCCGTCGTTCAGGATATGTTCTGCCTTATTACCGACATAGGCAATCTCGATGAAAGAATTGAAGACCGTCTTTTGATCGATGGCAAGATTGTAGGTAAACACCTGCGGCGACTCATCATCGCCTGCCGTCAGTGCGCTTGCACTTGTGCTCTGCACGAAGCCGCCACTATTTGTAAGCGTGGCTGCCTGGGAGTTCACGGACGAGAGCAGGATGTTGCTTGCTGCCGCACTTCGCTGCCCCTCTACAGTGCCGATACCTGCGGTTACGTCATTTGATGAATCATGTGAGCGATAAATACCGTAGCCGCCGCGTACGACGGTCTGGCCATTGCCGTAGGCATCCCAGGCAAAGCCGACTCTCGGCTCGGTATAGGCCCACTTGGCGGGAACGCCGCTCAACGGCACGCTGGGATCGATGGCGTGCCATTCGATACCGGGCAGCGATGGATTGCTGCGGCTAGCATACGCCGCGGGGTTCCATACCGGGAGACCCAGCTTGTGCGCGTCTGACCAGGGCGAGAGATGGTCAAAGCGAACACCATAGTCAAGAGTCAGGTGCGGTGTCAGGCGGAAGTGGTCCTGAGCGTACCCGTCAATGTTCCAGAAGTACAGGTTAGGAGTCGGTGCCAGGTTCGTCTGGTTGTACTGGTTCACTCCACCTTCAAGGAAGTCCGCCAGGTAGTTGCCCCCGTTGCCCTGTGTGCAATCGGCACTGGTAGCTCCTGTCCAGCAGACGCGGCCTGCGACCGGGTCGGTGATGCTTGACGGGAAGAAATAAAGCTGAATTGCACCATTTGTCGGCACAAAGGAACTGACCTGCTTGTTGGTGTCAAGCTGGCCGAAGATTCCGATGCGAACCGTGTGTTTGCCGAAGACTTTCGTTAAGTTGTCGCCGCCGGTGCGTACGAATTTTGTCGCATAAATGCCGCCGAAGCTGCCGTCGGTTTCAAGATTGAGCGGCAGGCCGTCCTGCCCGTAGTCCTGGAACTCAGGGATGGCTTTCGAACCATTGTTGAAGAGGCCGCCGTACGTGTAGGCTCCGAACGCCGTCGTCGCCGCAAAGTTCTTCGGCACAAAGTTCTGCAGCAGGTAGGCGCCGGCAATGTACGCCTCGTTGGTAATGGTCGGCGAAACGATCGTTGTGTAGTTCAGCGAGCCGATTTCAGAGTTAATGGTACTGAGCAAGCCGCCGCCTGGAATGTTGACGCCACCCAGACCGCCGCGCGGCGAGTAATACTGCACCTGCGGTACGCCCTGCTTTCCCGTTTCCTTGCTGTACAGGACGAAGAGTTTGTTGCTGTCGTTGACGGCGTAGTCAATGCGACCCCTGGCCTGCCAAAGGTTGTTATCAATCAGGTTCGTCGTTGTGTAGTTGAAGCCGTTGGCACTCGGCTCATTTGGGAGCGGAAGCGTATTCACAAGCGCCCGCGTTTGCGGGTCGATGCTGGTCAGCTGACCGCCGGTGAGAAGACTGCCGTCCCTGCTCCGAATGGGCACCGACGCAATGTTGGCGTATGTGCCGCTGTTGATTTCATTTCCAAGGTAATTCTGCAGCTCTGTTGTGCTGAAGTTACCCTGCCGCATGTTGGCGGTTGGAACCAGTGCGCTCAGAATAGCGCTGCCGGCAGTACCGTAAGCGTAGGTATTGCGCTGCGCATACTGTTCAGCACCGACAAAGAAGGTCAGACGTTTGC
>CAXUDF010000167.1:0-5714 GCA_964249695.1 uncultured Acidobacteriaceae bacterium | reverse complement strand
AGCAGAGGCGGCGGCTGCACGCGTTCGTCGGTGATCGTGACTGCCGGGCGAAGGAGCTGCAGCGCTTCGTCAAAGCAAGCTGGATTGGCCGCAAACAGGGTAAATAGCGGCTCGCCTAGCTCGACTGTCTCGCCCAGCTTGCGATGGACCTCCAGGCCGGAGTGGGCGTCGTCTTGGGAGAGCCGCTGCACTGCCCAGCCGATCGCGGTGGTGTTGAGGGCGCTGAGAAAGCCCGAGCGTGGGGCTGCGAACATTGTTTTCGCGCCGGGCGCGTGGTGGCTCGCTGAAGCGTCGAGCACGCGGAGATCGCCGCCCTGCGCTGCGACGATCGCGCGAAAGCTCTCCCAGGCCGCGCCGCTCGCGAGCAGCGCTTCGGCACGCTCCCGGCCGGCGTCAAGCGTCTCGACCGCCTGGCCGAGATAGAGCATCCAGCCGGCCAGCTCAAGGGCCAGCGTGCGCAGATCTTCGCTCATCGGCGGCCGCTCGCCCCGGAGCAGCGCGCAGCACTCGGCTACCTCAACCCAGTTGCCCGCGAAAGCGCCCAGCGGCTGGCTCATGTCAGAAAGCAGGGCCACGGTGCGGGTGCCGCAGCGCTCGCCGGTCTCGACCATCAGCTGGGCCAGGAAGCGGGCCTGGGCCGCGTCGCGCAGAAAGGCGCCGGAGCCGGTTTTCACGTCCAGCACCAGCGCATCTAGGCCGGCCGCGAGCTTTTTGCTCATGATGGACGCGCAGATCAGGTACGGGCTTTCGACCGTGGCGGTGCGGTCGCGCAGCGCGTACAGCGTGCGGTCCGCGGGCACCAGCGTTTGTGTCTGGCCGACCATGCAGGCTCCGGTTTTGCTCAGGACCGCGCGCATCTCGTCGAGCGAGAGCGCGGTGCGGAAGCCGGGAATGGCTTCGAGCTTGTCGAGCGTGCCGCCGGTGTGGCCGAGCGCGCGCCCACTGATCATGGGGTCGAGCAGCCCCGCGGCTGCCGCGATGGGCGCAACCAGCAGCGAGGTTTTGTCGCCGACGCCGCCGGTCGAGTGCTTGTCGACCGTCCGTTTACGAGGGCCCGGCAAACTATCGCGTGCGTTAAAGGTCTCGCCCGAGCGGCGCATCGCCTCGGTCAGCGCGCTCAGCTCGGGCAGCGTGAGACCGCGCTGGTACACCGCCATGAGCCAGGCGGCGAGCTGCGCTTCAGGCACCGCGCCGGTTGCCGCCCCCGCGACCAGGAAGCCGATTTCGTCGTCGGCGAGCGGTGCGCCGTCGCGCGTTTTGCGGATCAGGTCGACAGCGCGCAGTGCAGCGTGTATCAAGGTGCTTTCCTTAGCTGGAACGAGTGCGGCAGCAGCTCGCGAAAGGCGATAGCTGCCAGCGCAAGGCCGCTTTCCCCGGGGAAGACGACCAGCGCCTCCTCGGTGACAAACTCGCTGAGTACCTGCCGGCAGGCGCCGCAGGGCGGGCTTGGCGCGTGGTTCAGGTTGGCAACGGCAACAGCGGCGATGCGCAGGGCACCGCCGTGCTCGCTCACCGCGCGAAACACGGCGTTGCGTTCCGCACAGCTGGAAAGCCCGTAGGACGCGTTTTCCACATTGCAGCCGGTCACGACGGTCGCGTCTTCGAGAAGCAGGGCCGCGCCCACCCGAAAGCTGGAGTAGGGCGCATAGGCGCGGTAGGCGGCGGCCTGCGCCGCGCTGTATAACTCGGCAAGCTGAGGTGCGGCGGGTAGCATATCGAACTTGAGGCTATCGTTCGCGGCGAGCGCAGGGCAAGTCACGCCGGGTTGCGCTCCATCACTCCAGGGTGTGCACTTTCGGCGCTCGGTGGCGCATCTAAACACGGCGTTGCCAGGGAGCTTTCGTGATCGAAATTGAAGAAGAAGCTAAGGACGCGGGGGAAGCTGAGCCCACTCTCACACCTGAAGCCGAAGCCGCGCTCTCGCTCTTTCACCCCGTTACTGCGGACTGGTTTCGCGCGGTGTTCGAGCGGCCGACCTCACCGCAGCGGCTGGGCTGGCCGGCGATTGCGCGTGGGGAAAGCACCCTGATCCTGGCGCCGACCGGCACGGGCAAGACGCTGACCGCCTTCCTGTGGTGCCTCGACCGGATCATGCTGAGCGACCGGGCAGACGCTGCCCCTGTGTCTTTACCAGTAAAGACGCCGGCAAAGGCGCCGGCGAAGATTCGCCGCAAAAAGCGCGAGGCCGGCGGCTGCCGCGTGATCTACATCAGCCCGCTCAAGGCGCTTGCAGTCGACGTCGAGCGCAACCTGCGCTCACCGCTCGCCGGCATCGCGAACATGGCGCGGCAGCGCGGCGTAGGCGTGCACCTGCCGGAGATCGCCGTGCGCACAGGCGACACGTCTCAAAAAGATCGCGCACGCTTCAAACGCGACCCGGGCGAGATCCTGATTACCACGCCCGAGTCGCTGTACCTGCTGCTGACCTCGGACGCGGCGGCCTCGCTCAAGACGGTCGAAACCATCATCATCGATGAAATTCATGCGCTCGTGCCGACCAAGCGCGGCGCGCACATGGCGCTGTCGCTTGAGCGGCTTGAAGCGATCACGCGCGAACACACCGGGCGCCCGCTGCAGCGCATCGGTCTGTCGGCAACGCAGCGGCCGCTGGAAGAGGTGGCGCATTTTCTGGCTGGGACGCTGCCGCGTGCGGAGGTTTCGCCGACCACCGCGTTGCTGCCGGCCGCGGCAGCAGAAGACCTGCGCGAGGAAAGCGAGCGCGAGTGGACGAGCGAGGCTGAGGCAGTCGCCGATAACCTGAAGCCGTCTGCAACCGACACGGTGCCATTCTCGGATGCCGCGGCGCGCTACCGCCCGGTCACGATTGTGAATGCGAGTGAGCCGAAGCGGCTGCTGCTGAAGATTGAAGTACCGGTTGAAGACATGGCCAAGCTTGGCGAGGTGCAGGAGCTGCCGAGCGGCGCGGCCTCGCAGGGGCCTAAGCGCACCTCTATCTGGAGCGCAATCCACCCCCGTTTGCTCGAGATAGTGCGTGAGCGCACCTCTACGCTGATCTTTGTAAACAGCCGCCGCATTGCGGAGCGGCTGGCCGGCGCGCTCAACGAGCTTGCAGAGGAAAACGTCGCGCGCGCGCACCACGGTTCGCTCGCAGCACCGCAGCGGTCCGAGATTGAAGAGCTGCTGAAGGCGGGCAAGATCAAGGCGCTCGTCGCGACGAGCTCGCTTGAGCTCGGCATCGACATGGGCGCGGTGGACCTGGTCATTCAGATTGAAGCGCCGCCGTCGGTCGCCTCCGGCATGCAGCGGATCGGGCGCGCCGGGCACTCGGTGGGCGCAGCGAGTGAAGGCATCATCTTTCCCAAATACCGGGCTGACCTGGTGGCGTGTGCGGCGGTGACGCGCGCGATGCACGAGGGGCTCGTCGAGTCGACGCGCTTCCTGCGCAACCCGCTCGACGTGCTGGCGCAGCAGATGGTGGCCATTGTGGCGCAGCCGCCCGTGCTGGCGCTGCGAGACGAAGACGCAAAGCGCACGCAAAAGTTGAAGGCCGAGTTTGACGAAGACCGCTCGCCCGGGCTGCATGTCGACGCGCTGTACGCGATGGTGCGCGCGGCTGCGCCGTATGCCGAGCTGTCGCGCGGCGCGTTTGAAGGCGTGCTCGACCTGCTCGCCGGCCGCTACCCGTCGGACGAGTTTGCCGAGCTGCGGCCGAGGGTGACGTGGGATCGCGTGACCGGCATCGTGACGCCGCGGCAGGGCGCGAAAGGGCTTGCCATCCTGAACGGCGGCACGATTCCGGACCGCGGGCTCTACGGCGTCTTCCTGTCGGGGTCCGAGAAAAAGCCCATCCGCGTTGGCGAGCTCGACGAGGAAATGGTCTTCGAGTCGCGCAACGGTGACACGTTCATCCTGGGCGCGAGCACCTGGCGCATCGACGAGATCACGCACGATAAAGTGCTGGTGTCGCCGGCTCCCGGCGAGCCGGGCAAGATGCCGTTCTGGCATGGCGACAACGCGGGGCGGCCGCTCGAGTTTGGACGACGCATCGGTGTGATGACCCGCGAGCTGCGAGCCCTGCCGCACAATGTCGCGCTGACCCGGCTGGTACGCGAGCACGACCTGGAAGCAAAGGCCGCGGAAAACCTGCTGCGCTTCCTCGCCGACCAGGAAATTGCAACCAGCGTGGTGCCAGATGACCGCACCATTGTGATTGAGCGGGTGCGCGATGAGCTGGGCGACTGGCGCGTGTGCGTGCTGACGCCGTTCGGCTCGCGCGTGCATGCGCCGTGGGCGATGGCTGTCACAGGGCGCATCCGCGCGAGCGGCGGCCCGGATGTCGAGGCGATGTGGGCCGATGACGGCTTCGTTTTACGCTTTCCCGAAGCAGACACGGCGCCCGACGCGGACATGCTGCTGCTTGACGCGGAAGAAGCGACCGGGCACGTGCTGCGGCAGCTGGGCGCGACTGCACTGTTTGCGGCAAAGTTTCGCGAGAGTGCCGCGCGGGCACTGCTGCTGCCGCGCAAGCGCGCTACCGGGCGCACTCCGCTGTGGCAGCAGCGCAAGCGTGCGTATGACCTGCTCGCGGTGGCTTCACGCTACGCGTCGTTCCCGATGCTGCTCGAGGCGTACCGCGAGTGCATGCGCGACGTGTTCGACATGCCGGCGTTTTTGGAAACGCTGCGCGCGGTCGAGAAGCGGCAGATCCGCGTGCACGTCGCGGACACGCGCACGCCTTCGCCGTTCGCTTCCTCGCTGCTGTTCTCCTACGTGGCCAACTACATTTACGACGGCGACGCGCCGCTGGCCGAGCGTCGGGCGCAGGCGCTCTCGATCGACCAGGAGCAGCTGCGCGAGCTGATGGGCGATGCCGACCTGCGCGAGCTGCTCGACCCGGAAGCGATCGCCGAAGTGGAGGAGCAGCTGCAGTCGCTTGGCGAGATCAGCCAGGCACGCTCGATGGATGCGATGCACGACATGCTGCTGAGGCTTGGCGATCTGTCGCGTGCGGAGCTGCGCCGCCGCACCGCTTCGGACGAGGTGTTTGCACAGCTGGATCGGCTGACGCGCGCGCGCCGCGTGCTGGAAGTGAAGATTGCGGGCGAAAAGCGCCTGATCGCGGTAGAAGACGCAGCGCGCTACCGCGATGCGCTCGGCGTGCCGCTGCCGCCGGGGCTTCCAACGGCGATGCTCGCCACCGTTGCGACGCCGGCGCTTGAGCTGCTGCGCCGGTTTGCGCGCACGCATGGGCCGTTCACGCTTGCGGAGGCGCAGGCGCGCTTCGGGCTTGACGCGCAGATCACGGAGGCCGCGCTGCGGCAGCTGCTGCTCGACGGGCGCGTGGTCGAGGGCGGCTTTCGGCCGGGCGGCGTGCATCGCGAGTGGTGCGACGCCGAGGTGCTGCGGCTGATCCGTAGAAAGTCGCTCGCTCGGCTGCGGAAAGAAGTGGAACCGGTGGAGCAGCAGATGCTGGCGCGGCTCGGCACGCACTGGCAGGGCGTCTTGCAGAAGCGGCGCGGGCTCGACGCGCTGCTCGATACTATCGAGCAGCTGCAGGGTGCGCCGCTGGTCGCATCATTAATTGAGAGCTCGATACTGCCGTCGCGCGTGGTGCGCTACACGCCGGGCGACCTGGACACGCTGATTGCTGCAGGCGAGGTGACCTGGTGCGGACTCGACGCGCTCGGCGAGCACGATGGACGCATCGCGCTGTACCTGGCCGACATGCTGCCGACCTTGCGCGGCGCCCGCAC
>CAXUDF010000166.1:2332-5742 GCA_964249695.1 uncultured Acidobacteriaceae bacterium | reverse complement strand
CCAGCATGGGGCCGTACTCCCGCCCGTCCTCCATGCCGCTCAGGATGTAGTTGCAGGTACCGTTCAGGATGCCTTCCAGCCGCTCGATGCGCTCGCCGGCAAGGCCCTGCTGCAGCCCCGGAATGACCGGGATGCCGCCAGCTACCGCGGCTCCGTAGAAAAGGTGCACGCCGTTTTGCCGCGCCAAGGCGTGCAGGGCCACGCCGTGCGCAGCGATCAACTTCTTATTCGCCGTGACTACGCTTTTGCCTGCTCCAAGCGCCGCGCGCACCCATTCGCCGGCAGGCACGAGCCCCCCGGCCAGCTCTACGATGACGTCCACGTCCGCCGCGAGGATGTCGCTTACGTTTTCAGTCCACAGCACCGGACCGTGCACCGAGGCGTTGACCCAGTCCACCCGCTTGCGCGCGACATCGCGGTTGTACACGTGCGTCAGCGCAAGCTCGGCTGCCGCCGGACCTTCCAGGAGAATGCGCGCCACCGAGGAGCCCACGGTGCCGAAACCCAGTATCGCGACCTTCACCAGCTTCCTGTCCGCCACTGTTTCTCCCCTCCGTTACCGTTCCCCCATGCTACCCGGCCGCGCGCCGCGCGCAGCCTTTTGTTCCAGTGGGAGAATGGAACCATGTTTCCGATTCTCCTGCCCGCGCGGGATGCGCTGCTCGTTGACCTCGTGGACCGGGCACTTGCATACGCGTCCGAGCGGGGCGGGGCGCGGCTGGCTTGCCGGCCTGGATGCACCCCTTGCTGCCATGGGGTCTTCCGCATCTCGGCGCTCGATGCCGCACGGCTGCGCAGCGGGCTCCAGGCGCTTACCCTGGAAGACTCCGCGCGCGCCGCGGCCATCACGCGGCGCGCGCAGGCTGCCGTCGCAGCGCTGGCGCCGCACTACCCTGGCGACGCACACACGGGGCAGCTGCTGCCGCCTGATGCGGACGGGGAAACGCCGGAGTGGGACCACTTTGCCGACCTGCCGGAGGCGGACCGCGCCTGCCCCGTGCTGGACCCATCAACCGGCCGGTGCGAGCTGTACACGACCCGCCCGCTTACCTGCCGCGTCTTTGGGCCGCCGGTCCGAGGTGCTGAAGGCATCGGGGTGTGCGAGCTGTGCTACCGGGGCGCGAGCGAGGCGGAGATCCTGTCTGGCGAGATGGTCCTGACCCACCAGACGCTGGAAGACGAGCTGGACCGGGAGCTCGAGGCCGCCGGCTGCGGCGGCGAAACCGTCATCGCATGGGCGCTCACGGCTTTTGACGTCGAAGCAGGCGTACCTCTACCTGCCGGAGAGACCACAGCCTAGAACGCTAGCCCGCTTCGCACTCCGGCGACCGACCGTCTTCACACGGCCCCGAAGGATCGCAAGTTATGAATATTTCCAGGCAGCCCCTGCTACTTGGCACCGGCTATAGTCTGTGTTGCGGCGACGGCATGGTTCGGGCGCATGGAGCAGAAAACGTGTGGACGCTTGGAGCATGTTGAGGCTTGCCTGCCGAAAGTTCGCGCGTCCTCGCCGCATCCTCATCTGCGCCCCTGCGCTGCTGTCGGCGGCAGCTGTCGCGCAGCAGCTGCCGTCCGCGCCGTCCGCGCACTGGCAGCCGCCGCCCAACCTTCACCTGTCGCCGCCTGCAGACGCACCAAAGCTCGAAGCGAGCACGCCCGGCGAGCCGTTTACGCTCGCTGCGCTGATTGACCTGGGCGAGCAGCGCAATCCGGAAACACGCGCTGCCTGGCAGCGGGCGCGCGAAGCAGCTGCCATCCAGGGGGTCGCGCGTGCCGCGCTCTTCCCTACCTTGACGGGTCTGGTGCTGGGGCAGACCACGCGCAGCGACGTTTTCTTCAACACCAGCTTTGTGCGGCAGACAGAGGGCATCCTGGAGCCGTCGCTGGAGCTGGACTACACCATCTTTGACTGGAACGCGCGGCTCGACGCGGTGCGCGCCGCCCGCTACGACCTGTTTGCTGACGATTTTGCGTTCAACCAGTACCACCTCCTTGTCATCGACTCCGTCACCCGCAGCTATTTCCAGCTGCTGAACAGCCAAGGGCAGGTTGCGGCGGCGATCGTGAACCTCGAGAACGCGAGCACAGTCGCCAGCGAGGTCGACGCGCGCCTGCAGCAAGGCCTGGCGACGCTGCCGGACGCGCTTGAAGCTAGAGCCGCCGCCGCGCAGGCGGCGTACGCGCTGGCCAGCCTGAAAGGGACGCAGTCGAACGCGGAGGCCGGACTTGCGACCACATTGCGTCTGCCGGCCAGCACCACTCTGCCCGTCGTGCCGATCGAACGGCTCGCACCGCCGGCAGTGCTGGCCGACACCGCGGCGGACGCCATTGCCAGAGCGCTGCGCGACCGCCCGGACCTGCTGGAACGGGAGTCACGCGTCGAGGCCGCTGGCGAGCGCATCCGGCAGGCGCGTACGGCGTACCTGCCGGTGGTGAACTTTTCCGGCGTGCTGGGGCGCCTTCGCGCCAACGGCCAGCAGGATCAACTGCCGGCCGCCTACGGCAGCACCGGCTCATGGAACGCGCAGCTAAATCTGCGCTGGACCTTGTTTGACGGCGGCCTGCGCTCAAACCAGGTAGCGCGCGCGCTGGCGGAGAAGGCTGCTGCCGAAGCCGAGCTTGAAACCTACCGGGACCGCATTGAAGACCAGGTATGGACGGCCTACACGAACACCCAAACCGCATTCGCGCAGCAGCAGGCGGCTGAAGCCCTTCTGGGCGCGGCGGAAAGCTCGTACTCCGCCGCCGTAGAGGCGTACGGTGACGGCGTGCGCACACTGGTGGACGTGGTGGCCGCGCAGCGGGAGCTTGCGCAGGCGCGCTCCGACGAGATTACGGCGCGCACCAACGTGTTTCAGCAAGCCGCCGAGCTCGCGTTTCGCACGGGCGAGCTGCTCGGCTCGAACCGCGGTCCGCGCATTCTGCCCGCGGCGCCCGCGGCCGCTCCGGCAGGCGCGGGCAAGCCTCCCAAGGCAGACGGGAGACAATGATGAGCATGCGTACTCGCTCGCATCGAAAGAGCACGGGCACTGGCGTAAGCGGGCTTTTGAATGGAGCTGTCCCGCTCGCCGGCGCAGCATGTTTGTCCCTGCTGACCGGGTGCAGGCAAACGCCGACGATCAGCATCCTCGGCTCTTACTTTCCGGCGTGGCTGCTGTGCTTTGCCACAGGCGTGCTGCTCGCATTTCTGCTGCATCTGCTGCTCATTCGCCTTGGCTTGAGCGGGCAGCTCAGGCCGACGCTTCTGGTGTATCCAGCGCTGGCAACAAGCTTTACCTTGAGCCTCTGGCTCCTATTTTTCGATTGAGGCTCGACGCCCTTCCGGAGGAGAGTGCGGCATGGCGGAAGACAATGCGACACACGGGACGGTAACCGTTCCGGCACCCGGGCCGCGTGCTCCGGAGCAGCAC
>CAXUDF010000166.1:0-2232 GCA_964249695.1 uncultured Acidobacteriaceae bacterium | reverse complement strand
CGCTATCCCCGCACCGACGATGCCGAGGTGTTTGCGAACTATATCGGTATGGCGCCGCTGGTCAACGGACCCATCACGGAAGTGCACGTCCGCGACAACCAGCAAGTGCACGCGGGCGACGTGCTCTTCCGCATCGACGACCGCCCCTACCGGTACGCGCTGGAGCGGGCCCATTCCGACCAGGCGCAGCTCGAGGGCCAGATCGTGGACGAAGCCCGCCGGATCCGCGCCTCGGAAAGTGCCGCGCAAGCCTCTGTGGCGGGAACCCGCACCGCCGAGGCTAATGTGGGCGAGGCCGCCAGCGCAATTGACGAAGCCGCTGCGGACGTGGGCAATGCGCAACAGGGTTTGGCGCGCGCGCAGGCTGACTACACGTACTCGCTGAACAATCTCCACCGCGTTGAGCCGCTGCTCAGCAAGCAGTTCGTCACGGTGGACCAGGTGGACCAGCTGCGTACCGGGACGGCCACGAGAGAGATCGCTGTGCGCCAGGCTGAGGCGCAGCTGCGGCTGGCCCAGGCGCGGCTGCAGCGGAGCTATGCCGCGCTTACCGCTTCACGCTCGGGCGTCTTTCAAGCGCAGGCGCAGGGCCGCCAATCGCAAAGCGCCATCACCACGCTGGACCCGCTGACAGCCGAGCGTGAAGGGCGCGCCTCCGCGGTTGAAAATGCGCAGTACAACTTCAACAACTGCACCGTGCAGGCGCCGTTTGACGCGCGGGTGACCAACCTGACGTTGTCGGAGGGCGCGTTTGCGCACGCGGGCGAGCAGGTGTTTACGCTGATTGATACGCGCGTATGGTGGGTCGTTGCGAATTTTCGCGAAACCCAGCTGCACAGCATCCTGCCCGGCATGCATGTCGACGTGTACCTGCTGAGCGATCCGAAAAAGCTGTATCGCGGCATCGTCGAAAGCGCGAGCTTCGGCGTGGCGCCGGATGCGAGCACAATCGGCACCTTCGCGCAGGGACTCCCCAACGCCCAGCGAACCCTGTCCTGGGTTCACCTGGCGTCGCGCTACCCGGTGCGCATCAGGGTCCTCGATCCGGCGCCGAATGCATTTCGCATCTCCGAGTCGGCGGTAGTGGTTGTGCGAGGCTGGAACAACGGGTGAGCGCCCACACGCCGGCCGTACCGGTGCGGGCGGGCCAGGTGCTTGCCGAGCGCAGGCTCGGCTTCCGCTCCTTCTTCGACTTTCTCCGGCAGGAGCTTGCGCCGTATCCCGGCCGTGCCTCAACCGTGGCGCGCATGGTGCTGGCCGCTACCATCACCATGCTGGTCCTGAATACCTTCCACCTACCCGCAGGCGCGCTCGGCGGCTATTTCGCGCTCATCATTTCGCGGGAAAGTCTCCGCAACACAGTTCAGAGCACATGGCTTACGATCGCTTTCTTCGCGTTGAGCACGGTCTACGTCCTCGTGGGCATTGCTCTATTCGTGGACTCGCCGGTAACTCATCTCCTGTGGGTCATCGGCTCCTTCTACCTGATCTTTTTCGTCATGGATGCAACCAGGAACTACGGGCTGGCCGCTGGATTTTCATTCATGATCGCGACCGCGATTCCCATCTGGGATCGAGCCGGCGAAACGGATGCAAAGGTCGCGCTCACCCTGTACACGCTGCTTGCCGTCACGATCGGCGCGCTGTCAACGCTGTTCGTTGAGCTTATTTACCGATCCTTTCACCCTCAGGATCCTGTGATGGCGGGCATCGCGGATCGCCTCCGCGCGGCCGGGGGCATGCTTCAGGCAGCGTCTGAAGGGCATGCGCCTGAGAAGCCTGTGGAGTCGCTGCTGCTGCAGTACGCGATGGTGGGGCCGAGCAGACTGCGTCAGCGGCTAGATCGGGCGGGCATCTCGGCCGCGGTGCTCGCTCGCGCCTCCGCGGCCATCTCCATCAGTGCTCGTCTGGTGGAAGTCTGCGCTACGGGCCTCACCGACCTGCGTCGCGGGCCGGAGCCAACGCAGGGAGACAGAGATCGACTGCGGGCACTCGCCGGCGCCGTCACCCAGCAGGCCCGCGTTGTCGCCAAACTGAGCGGCCCGGAGGCGATCGGCAGAGGAAACGCGCCGACCCGTCGCGCCAGCGATACGCCTTCGAGCTACCTGCCCATCCTGCCGGAGGTAGAGCGCGACGTGCAGCTGCTCGGGGAGATTCTGAACTCATTTGAAGCGGCGCATAGCGGGCCGCAACCCGGGCCGCAGACTGGGCGGAGCCGCGCGCCGGGCCCGC
>CAXUDF010000165.1:4068-5745 GCA_964249695.1 uncultured Acidobacteriaceae bacterium | reverse complement strand
CGATGACGACATACGGTCCGAGATGAACGCCGGCCCCGATCTGCGCCGAGGGGTCAACTACGGCGGTCGGGTGGATGCCCGCAGGGTATTGCGGAGGCCTGTAGAAGAGCTCAACGACGCGGGCAAACGCGAGGTAGGGATTGCGGATGCGGAGAGTGGCGGTGCCGAGCGCGGGGAACTCCGGCTCGACCAGCACGGCCGCGGCGCGGGTGGTTTGGGCAGCGGCCGTGTATTTCGGGTTCGCAACAAAGCTGATGTCGTTTGGTCCCGCCGCATCCAGGGCGGCTACGCCGGTGATCTCGATTTTCGCCGTGGGGCCGCTCCCGCCGGCTTCGCCCTGACCCGGTCTCAGCTCGGCGCCCAGCAGACGCGCTAATGCAGAAAGCTCCATAGGCCGCATGGTACCGCCACCCGCGCATGACCGGCTCCGCAGCCGAGTGCGCCGGCCTGTTGGCGAGTCAGGCTCGTCCGTGGTGACCGACGTTTCGCCGCGCCACGCCTTTTGTGCGATGTGCACTTGCAAAGATGCCATGGGCAAGGTAAAGCTCGCATGTATGCCTCAAAGCAGTAGCGCCGACCAGAGAACCCCTGAGGTGTCCGAGCAGGAGGATGCTTTCATCGTCGGGACGGGCGAGATGGCAGAGCGCATCCGCGATTTCGACTGGACCGGCACGCCCCTCGGTCCTCGGGAGAGCTGGCCCGGAACTCTCCTCTCGACGCTGAACGTGGTCCTCTCATGCCCCATACCATCGGCGCTCTTCTGGGGGCCTGCGCTGATCCTCCTCTATAACGATGCCTACAAGCCGTTCCTCAGCACTAAGCACCCGGCTTCGCTGGGGCGGCCTGGGGCGGTGGTGTGGCAGGAGGCGTGGCACATCATCGGGCCGCAGTATGAGGCGGCGCTCAGGGCAGGGCAGTGCAGCCTTGAGCAGGATGTGCTGATCCCGATCCAGGAGGACGGGCAGCTTCGGGATTTCTACTGGGTAAACAGCATCAGCCCCGTGTACGAGCGAGGCGAGGTCGTCGGCGTTTTTAACTGCTGCCAGAACACGACGCAGGCTGTGCTGGGCGCGAGAATGCTGCGGGAAAGCGAAATGCGCGCGTCCCGGATTCTGCAGAGTATCGGCGATGCCGTCATTGTTACCGATGCTGACACGCGCGTCACGCGGATGAACGCGGTCGCCGCGTCGCTGACCGGGTGGACGGCCGAGGAGGCGAGGGGGCTTCCGCTCTCCGACGTGTTTCAGGTTCTGCAGGAGGAGACCCGGCTTCCCGTTGAGAACCCGGCCGAAAAAGTTAAACGGTTAGGCCGGGTGGTCGACCTGAACAATCACACGGTGCTGGTTTGCCGCCGCGGCGAGGAGATCCACATCGATCACAGTGGTGCGCCGATCCGGAACGACCGAGGAGAGCTGACGGGGATCGTGCTGGTGTTTCGGGATGTGAGCGCGCGCCGCGAAGCCGAGAAGCAGATGCGCCGCGTTACCGAGGCGCTCGCCCAAAGCGAGGAGGAACTGCGCTGGACTGTGAAGCTCAATTCACAAATTCCCTGGACGGCCGACATCGACGGACGCATCCTTGGCTTTAGCCCGAGCTGGCTGGAGTTGACCGGGATGTCAGCCGAGGAAGCCCTGGGTGACGGTTGGGCGAATGCGCCGCACCCACAGGATTTGCCGG
>CAXUDF010000165.1:0-3968 GCA_964249695.1 uncultured Acidobacteriaceae bacterium | reverse complement strand
GAAATCAACAACCCGCTGGAGTCGGTGACCAACCTGCTGTATCTGGCGCAGCATAGTGAGCAGCTGGCTGACATCCAGCAATATCTGCAGACGGCAGAGCGGGAGCTGCGGCGGGTTTCGGTGATCAGCAACCAGACGCTGCGCTTCCATCGGCAGTCCACCAGTCCCACCTCGGTCACCTGCGAGGCGCTGATTGAGACGATTCTGACGATCTACCAGGGCCGACTGGTGAATGCGCGGATTGAGGTGCTCAAGCGCAAGCGGTCCGACAGTGCGGTGCGCTGCTTTGAAGGGGAGATTCGGCAGGTACTCAGCAATCTTGCCGCAAATGCGATCGACGCAATGCAGGACGCAGTGAAGGACGCGACGGGGTCCGGCGGTCGGCTGCTGATTCGCAGCCGCGATGCGACCCACTGGACGTCTGGGCGACGCGGGCTCATGATTACGATCGCCGATACCGGCTCCGGGATGGACCCGGCTGTGCTCCGGCGCATCTTTGAGCCCTTCTACACAACGAAGGGCATCAACGGCACCGGCCTCGGCCTTTGGATCAGCCAGGAGATTGTCGACCGGCACAGGGGTGTCCTGCGGTCGCGCAGCAGCCGGCGGCTTGGCCGCAGCGGCACGGTGTTTTCACTGTTTCTGCCTTTCGACGCGGCCATTCGGTAGGGCGCCGGCGCCGCTTTTAGTTGCTGGCCAGCCCTCCACGCTTCTGTTACCATCGCATTTTGCCTCCACCGGTCCGGACGTAAACTGCTCAGGGCAGGCGATTTCCTTGAGGGCGACTGTGCCGGGTCCCGGAGGAATCCCCGTTGGTTACCTGGACGCATGCCCGAATATACCTACCTGCTTGAGACCCGCCTGAGCCCTGCTCAGCAAAACGCCCTTGCCCAGGTTCGCGATGCGGCCCGTGCCGCCGGGATGACCGTTTTTCTAGCCGGCGGCGCCGTTCGCGACCTGACCACCGGCTCCTCGGTACGCGATCTTGACTTCACCGTGCAAGGCAATGCGCTCGACCTTGGAGCTGCCCTTGCCGAGCGCGGCGGCGCACTGTGGGGCACTTACGAGCCCACGCGTACCCTGTTTCTCTTCTTTCCCGGCTCGGTGCGCGTGGAAGTGGCAAGTGCCCGTTCCGAGACCTTTCCAAAGCCGGGGCAGCCGAAGTACACCTGGGATGGCATCGTCGACGACCTGCACCGGCGCGACTTCACGGCGAACGCCATGGCGCTCTCCCTGAATGAGGGTTCCTACGGCTTGCTGCTTGACCCTCTGAACGGGGTTGCAGATATCGAAGCGCGGCAGCTTCGACTGGTCAGCAATTACGGCTTTATCGAGGATCCTTCCCGTCTGGTGCGCGCCGTTCGCCTGTGCCACCGACTGGGCTGGTCGCTTGAGGAACGAACGGCGACCCGCTACGAGAACGCCAAGGAAGCCGACAACTTCGACGTCGTGTCGCCTTTCCTGCGCGGCTACGAGCTGGAAGAAATTGCCGCGGAGGAGAACGCGCTTTCCGTTCTGAAGAAGCTCGAGTCCGAAGGCTGGATGGCCAAGCTGTTCCCAGAGTGGACTGCGGATAAGGCGGACGTGGCGGCTTTGGAAGATCTGCATCGCAACCGCATTCAGCTGCTGATGCAGGGCGTCAGCGCCGACCTGACCGCGGCGCATCTTGAGGTGCTGACCGGGGGCCTGAAGGACGCCGAGCGCAGCCAGTTAAAAGCAGCCCTGGTGCGGCCCGGCCTCCAGGCGCAGTGGGAGGGGCTGGACGGCGCGGCCAAGGAGTTTGCGCGCCTGCTTACAGGTAAGGAAGTAGCGGCGCCTTCAGCCACCTGGAAGCTTCTCCACAGCCACGCGGCTGAGCCGATTTTGTGGCTCGCCCATACGCGCAAGGGCGGAGCGGTCGAGGTAAAGTTCAAAAACTTCTTTACGGTCTGGCCGGAAGCGGCGAAGAAGGTGCCGGTCGCGATGATGCTCGAGATGCGGATTACGCCCGAGCTGCCGATCTACACCGGGCTGCTGCAGGAGCTGTTTCTCCAGCAGATTGACGGCAAACTTGAGACGGATGAGCAAATGCGAGCGTTTCTCGAGGCGTACTCGCCACCTGCGCCTCCGCCGCCGGTCACCCTGCGCCGCACCCGCAGCAAAAAGGCGGACGGGAAGAGTAAGCGCAAGGGCGCGCCGCGCGACGAGGATGACGACGAGGATGAGGACGATCGGCCTTCAGCGCGGAGCGACGACGAGGACGATGACGACGATCCAGTCGCGGACCCGGATGCACCCGTACCGGATGAGGACGACGATGATGAGGATGAAGACGACGAGGTGCAGACCGTGGCTGTATCGGCCCTGGGTGCCGGCCGCAAGCTGAATCTCGACAAGATCGACCTGAGTGCGGTACTCGGCCGGATTGCGACCGACGATCTGGACGACGAGGGAGATCTTGCGGACGAGCCGCCTTCCGGCGCAGCGACGCTCGACGGAGAAGAGCCGCCTGCCGAAGACCATGACGATTCGGTGGCAAGCCCGCCTGCTGCACGCAAAGCAAGCCCGGCGGGGAGCAAGCCGGCGGCCGTGACGCGGAAGCGTGAAGGCGCGGAAACAAGCAGCAAGGATGCGGCGCGGGCGAAGGAGAAGGAGAAGCCTGCTGCATCGGCCGCCCGATCTGGATCCGTCGACGTACTACGCAGTGCGTCGCCGAATGAGCCTGTCGCGCCTGCTGCCTCGACTGCGCCTGCGATAGCTGAAGCTGCACCTGGAAAAACAAAGACGGAAGCGCCTGCTCTGAGGGGATCGTCTGCCGCGAAAGTGGTCGCTGCCCCGGCGAAAGCGATTAAAGCGGAAGGCGAAGGCGCGACTTCTACGAAAAAATCCGCTGCTCCATCTGCTGCTGCGCCCACGGACCCCGCAAAGCCCGCTCCGACGAAGCCTGCTCCGGCTGCCCCGGAGAAGGCGGCTCTGCCTAGCAAAACATCCGCCCCCGTTGCGGCTCCTGCGAAGAAGGCGCCTGCGAAAGCAGCAGCCTCGGAGCCAGTCCCTGCCAAGAAGCAGGCGCCTCCACCGGCAGCGGTAAAGAAGCAGGCCACCTCGGAGAAGGTGGTCGAGGCAGCGCCGGCAAAACCGACTAAGAAGCGCTGAGTTCCGGGCGCGGCGTCCGCCTGAGCAGGTGAGTGTAGAGCGGGCCCGTGTCAAGAGCGGTGCCCGTTTTGCTGTTGATGGATCTGCGCAACACGCCGGGCCCGTGACGGAGTAGCGACTCAAATTAGGTAGCGTTCCTGCATCACAATGTTACGGACCCGTGGATCGCTGTTTCGCTTAACGCCTGGACGCGTTGGCAGGTCAGTGACCCAGGCGTTCAGCGGCGCCCGAAAGGATGCGTCCATTCACGCTGGATCGCATGTGGCCGACCACGGAGGCTTGATGCGAAGGCCGGGTGGTACGGTAGGCGAAAGCGGCCGAAGACGTCGGGGAGCGGCACACCGGCAAGCCGTCGAAGGCGAATCAACACGGAGGTATTGTGTGGCAGAATGCCGATTGCCGCGGGCAGCGATCGAAGCGAGGAAGCCGACGACCCTCATGGCGTCGCAATACCGTGGCCGGGCCGCGGCTCCGTCCCGGGCCAGCGCATGGCACCACCACCGGAAGGAGGCCCATATGGCAGGGATGAGCGATCGCCTGCCCGAGCTACCGCCTGGCGCCTTCCTTAAGGAGGACGGCGGCGATGACGCCGACTTCTACGCGCCTGCGCGGCTGGTGACCCACATCGACGAGGCGGCGACGCGGGCGCTTACCGCCTATTACCGAGCCACCCTGCCGGCCGGAGGCGTACTGCTGGATCTCATGTCGAGCTGGGTGAGCCATCTGCCGCCGGAGGCGGCCTTCACCGAGGTGATCGGCCAGGGCATGAACGCCCAGGAGCTCAGCACGAATCCTCGGCTGACCCGGAGCTTCGTGCAGGACCTGAACCGCACCCC
>CAXUDF010000164.1:0-5831 GCA_964249695.1 uncultured Acidobacteriaceae bacterium | reverse complement strand
CAGCTCCGGGAAAGCGTCGGCAAGGTCCTCGCGATTGCGGGAGAAAAGGCCGACGCGGCCAGGCTGGGCGGAGTCGCCGGCGTGCAGCTGCGCACGCATGCCATCGTACTTATCCTCCATCTGCGCCTCCCTTAGCACCAGCACCTGCGGTGCGGCTGCGAGCGCTTCCGGCGCGAGTACTTCTGGACTGTCGGCCTCGGGGCCCTCACGCTGGTCGGGTTCCAGAGGCGCCTGTTGTTCGGCGGCAATCTCTTCTGCGAATCGGGCGATTGCCTCCTCGACTGAGTCAACCGGGCTCGCGAGCATGAAGCCGAGCGGGTGAAAAAGGCGCATCTGTGCCTCGTCGAGCGTACCGGTGGCGGCGCGCTCGACTGTTTCGGGGAGGCTGCCGAGAAGCATGCCGGCGTGGCGCACGGCGGCGAGCTCGCGGGCATAGGCGGCAGCAATCGCCTCCTCCACCAGCGCCTGCTTGACGCCGATGCGCATGTCGCCCGAGATGAGCTTGAGGATGTACTTGCAAGGGAGCGCGGGGCAGCGGGCAAGCAGAGTGCTCAGCACGCGGAGCTTGGGTGCGGGGCCGCGCGCGGCCGCAATCTCGGCAAGCGCCGCCTCGAGATCGCTGAGTACCGGTGCATCCGGGCCCGGCGCAGAGATTGCTGCTTCGCCTGGCGGATCATGCCGCGCGATGAGCTCTTCGGCAGCGGAACCGATGTCGCCGTGATGGCGAAACGCCAGCGTCAAGCTCTGCGAGTCGGCACCCGAGCGGGCAGCAACGGCTTTGGACAGCAGGGCGCCGCCGACGCTCAGGTTGCGGCGGTCGATCTCAGCGAAAGGCGCGCCGGCTATGTACTGGGCGGCGAGGGCGGCGTCAGGGACGGAAAGGGTGAGCAGGTAGGCGGCGAGGATAGCGCGCTTTTCAAGCTTTTTCGTCGTCGCGCCCAGCGCTTCGCAGGTCTCAGCCCAGCGGGTAAGGGCGCCGGGGTCTCGTTCCCGCGCTGGGTCCTGGTCTGGTTCGGGGTGGGGGAGGGAGGTGACCATGGTGGGTTCGTCTGGTAGATGCGGAGCTTGGAATAGCAGGCGCGGCGGTACAATAAGGCATGCGCACCGCCTATCGGCTCAACGCCTTTTTCGGCCCTCTCTAGCGGTTCCTCGCCGCAGTGCGCGTTGTATTCCCTGATCGATCGTAGCTTTTCGGCCGATGGCCGGCCACTCGCTTTGCTTTCGCTCAGGATGAGACTCACTTAAAAGCACTTGAGAGGACCAGAGGGTAAGCCATGTTTGAGCGGTTGGAGCAGATTGCAGCGCGGTATGAGGAGTTAGGGGCGCAGCTAGCTGAGCCTGAGATCGTGATGGACCAGCAGCGCTATCAAAAGGTCGCTAAGCAGCACCGCGACCTGGAAGCGATGGTCGACGGCTATCGCAAGTACCGAGCGATCTCGGAGGGCATCGCGGAAGCGCGCGCAATGCTTACCGAAGACGACCCGGAGATGCGCGCGATGGCCGAGGAAGAGCTTGCGGGCCTTGAAGAACGCCTGCCGCGAGTGGAAGAAGATTTGAAACTGCTGCTGTTACCGAAAGATCCGAATGACGAGAAGAACGTGGTCGTCGAGATCCGGGCGGCAACCGGCGGCGATGAGGCCTCACTGTTTGCGGCCGAGGTGTACCGCATGTATGTGCGGTTTGCGGAGCTCCATCGCTGGAAGGTGGAGGTGCTTTCGACCTCTGAGTCCTCCGTGGGCGGTTTGAAGGATGTGTCCTTCGTCGTGGAGGGCAGCAAGGTGTACTCGCAGCTGAAGTATGAGAGCGGCGTACACCGGGTGCAGCGGGTGCCGGCAACCGAAACGCAGGGCCGCGTGCATACCTCGGCCATTACGGTAGCGGTGCTGCCCGAGGCCGAGGAGGTGGACGTGAAGATTGAGCAGAAAGACCTGCGCATCGACACGTTCTGCTCATCGGGTCCGGGTGGGCAGTCGGTGAACACGACTTACTCGGCCATCCGCATTACGCACCTGCCGACCAACACGGTGGTGAGCTGCCAGGATGAGAAATCGCAGATTAAGAACCGCGAGAAAGCGATGCGGGTTTTGCGGGCGCGGCTCTACGAGGTCGAGCAGGAACGACTGCACCAGATTGAGGCGGCGCAGCGTAAGTCGCAGGTTGGCTCCGGCGACCGAAGCGAGAAGATACGGACATATAACTTCCCGCAGAACCGGTTGACCGATCACCGGATCGGGTTGACGCTGCACCAGCTGGATCTGGTGATGGAAGGGCGCATTCAAGCGGTCATCGATGCGCTGATTGCCCACTACAACGCAGAGCGGCTGAAGGCGGAAGCTACGGCGGCTTGAGTGGCGAATGAATACACCGGTAGCACCGTTCATGGTGATGATCGAAGCCGCATCCATGGATACACGCAGCAGGATGTAGAGGAGGCAATCCGAAGCGCGACGTCGCTGAAGACTGTTTCCATGGCCATAGGCAAGTATGGAACGCCGCAGCGGCTTCACCATGGATCCAATGCCCTGCCAGCCGTTATCTAGAACGCAGGCCGGAATGCTGGGTGAGTCAATTACTGCATGGTAGAGGAAAGAGTGATCTGCCCACTTACAACTCTCGAGGGAATCTTTCAAGTTATAGATATGGAAAGCTTGCTCGACCTGGGTGCTCCGGCAGACGAGTATGACGCAGAGGCCGCAAGTGTCCAGGCAGCGTTGGAGTCTGTGGGACAGGCCGGTGCGTCGTACGCCCTTGTGTCCGCAGTGGTCGCGAATGTCTGGCAAAACTCGTTTGGACCGTTTGATGAAGAGGGCTGGAGTAAGAGGCTACCTATACTCCAGCGCCTGGTGCAACGGATCATGGACCAGTGGCCCCCCACAAGTAAGCCGTTGATCGCCGGGCCGCCTCCGGCTAAGCATGGTTCTGTGCAGTGACGGTCGGGTCACTGATGTTTCTATATGTCTACTGTGTAGGAGTAGCTAGGTGTGGACGAATACCTCTGTGTACAGCCAACTCCGGCACGGAGCAGATGCGCTTGCCGTGTCCTCACGCCAGGCGCGTCAGGACGCCGGTCTGCTATTGCGGCATGTTCTAAATCAAGACAAAACCTGGCTGCTGGCGCACCCGGAAGCGCGGCTGACACCGGCACAGATCGCCGTCTACCAGGCGCTGCTCGACCGTCGCGCTCGGCACGAGCCCATCCAGTACATCCTCGGCGAGCAGGAGTTCTTCGGCTTGCGCCTCCATGTCACACCGGCGGTGTTGATCCCGCGACCGGAGACCGAGCACCTGGTGGAAGCTGTCCTTGAACGCCTGTCGCGCGACCGCGCCGTGCGGATTGCGGACGTCGGCACAGGGTCCGGCGCCATTGCGCTGGCGCTCGCGCACGCGCTGCCACTTGCCTCCGTGGACGCATACGATCTGTCGCCCGATGCGCTGCAGATTGCACAAGAAAACGCCCAAGCGCACGAGCTTTCCGCACGGGTGCGCTTTCACCAGGCAGACCTTCTCGCCGACGCCCGCACTTGCACCTACGATTGCATCGCGTCAAACCCGCCCTATGTCGCGAGTAGCGAGCTTCTGGAGCAGCAGGTAGCAGCGTGGGAGCCGCACAGCGCGCTGTTTGCCGGTGCGGACGGCCTGGCGGTCTATCGCCGCCTGCTGCCGCAAGCAGCGGACTGCCTTCAGCCTGGAGGCTTGTTTGCCGGGGAGCTCGGTGCCGGCCAGGCGGACGGGTTGCGCGAGCTTTTTGAGGGCGATGCTCGATGGACGGTGCCGACGTTTGTTCAGGACCTCCAGGCAATTGAGCGAGTAGTGATCGCGCATCGTCGATAGCGCAAAATGGAGCCGACACAAGCGCACAGTGATATATAAGGTTTAACTCAGAAAGCATTCCTCATATAGAGCGGGTGCTCTAAGGGATGTGTTTATTGCGGCTTCGTTTTCCCTGTTTTCTGAGTCTTCTGCTCCCGCTGGCGCTTTCATCTGCCCTCGCCCAGCAGGTACCGTTCGAAGGCCCCGGCCTCCTCGCGGCTGCCTCGTACGTCCCTAGTCGTCCCGCAGGCGGCTGGTCTCCGCGGCTCAAAGCGGATGAGGATAGCGGCCGAGTGCCGAGCTATCACTGGCGCGGGCTCATCTGGCAATCAGTCGAATTCGATTTGGCAGAGAACAGCTTTCGCATCCCGAGCGATTACGTGATGCGCGACCTGCTGGCGCACAAGCCGTTCTGGCACGACTGGATCGCGTCGAACCACCAGTGGAATCTGGGCCGCTTCAGCGACGGTGACGACTTCCTGGTCGATGACATCGGACACCCGATCCAGGGAGCGGTTTCCGCGTTTATCGAAATCCAGAACAGCCCGGGCGACTCCCGCATCGAGTGGGGCGACCCCGGCTACGTTCGCTCGCGCTTCAAGGGTTTTTTGTGGGCGACTGTCTTTAGCACACACGAGAAAATCAGTCCGGCGGGCGAGGCCGGGGTCGGCAACGACGGGGGTTTCACGTACGGCAACCAGTGCCATTACACCTGCACCGCGGCGAACTTTGGGCCGGGCACCAGCGATACCAAGTACACCAACAACACGGGCTGGACTGACTTCGTGATTACGCCCACCGTCGGCATGCTGTGGGTGCTGGCTGAAGATGTTCTGGACAAAAAGGTCAGCGATCGATTGACCGAGGCCTATCCGGAAAAGTTCTGGCCAAAAGTGGTGCGCGGCGGCCTGAACCCGTCCCGGTCCTTTGCCAACCTGCTGCGCTGGCGCGAGCCCTGGTACCGCGATTTCCAGCACGGCATGGCAGAGCCGGACCGCGTGCGCTTCTTCCCGTCTGATGAGGCTGCGGCGTGGCAGAGGGTGCCCCA
Source organism: uncultured Acidobacteriaceae bacterium (assembly GCA_964249695.1). Lineage (GTDB taxonomy): Bacteria > Acidobacteriota > Terriglobia > Terriglobales > Acidobacteriaceae > EB88. Next base: position 973 of record CAXUDF010000164.1, on the reverse strand, counting down.
CGTGCAGATAGCTCCGTTTGTGAGCGGTTTTTCGCTCGCGACAAACACGGCAAGCTGCTTCAACTGCACCGCCATGCACGGCGGCGTCGGTGTGGAAACGATGACAAAGATCCACGGCTGGCTGGGGTTTGACACCGCCGTTAGCTGGCAGAGTAATGCCAGCCCCTTGCCGAGCGATCGCGCGGGCGGCGATATGTTGTTTGCCGTGTTTGGGTTGGGTGCGACCAGGGAGTGGCGCAACTACGGCGCGCACCTTGCGCTGCGGCCTGGTGTTGTGCGCTACAACCGCGCCTACCTGTCGAGCCCGGAAAGCTTCATCATCCACACGTACCCGGAGGGTGTGGGCACCACGCAGACTACCCCGGTCGGCGACACGCAGCCCGGGGTGGTGAACGCAAATGGTCTGCCGGGCGAGCCCAGGCTGGGGGCGATCCACCACTTTGTCTGGAACGTCAACTTGAGCGGTGACTACAAGCTGACGCCGCACCTGGCAATTCGGACCGGGATCAATGAAAACCTGATCCGCTACCGCACCGATAAGGTCAATGCACCCGGCATTGGCGCGCCGCCGTATCTCAGCTGGCTGTCCAAGGAAAACTTCATCAATCGCGGCGGCTATTGCGTCCACCTGGGGCCGGTGATTTCCTTTTGAAGGCAGTTTTCCGCCGCAAGCGGAGCCCCGGGCCGCCAGGTCTCGTCTCTGCTAGGGTCGAGATGTGGATACGACCGCAACGATGCGCCATCCTCAAAAATCAGCGCTCCCCTGCGGCATCGCCTGCTTGGCGCCGGCAGGCGCGATCGGCAATGCCCGCAAAGCGGGAGCAGGATTTCTCACGCGGTGAACGGCACCTTCCGCTCGCTCCGGGTCTTTAACTATCGCGTGTGGGCGGCCGGCGCTCTGGTGTCAAACACCGGCACGTGGATGCAGCGCACCGCCCAGGATTGGGTGGTTTTGACCGAACTGACCCACCAC
>CAXUDF010000163.1:0-5861 GCA_964249695.1 uncultured Acidobacteriaceae bacterium | reverse complement strand
CCGATCACAATCACCTGGATGGGCGGGAGTAGAAACCGCTCCAGCGCGAGGCCGTAAGTGGCCGCATACAGGCCGTACTGCGAGACGACGCCGCCAAAACATTCCAGCGTATCCTCGGCGAACTCGCGTAAGTGCTCCTCGCCGTTCAACGCGTGCAGCCGCAACAGCGCAGCGGCTGCCGTGGGATTGCCGGCCGGCGTGGGCGCGTCCTGAAGCGGCTTTCTCCGCGCGCCGAGCACTCCAAGCTGGGGTGCGCCTTCGGTCTGCTCCGTGTCGAAGAAGCCACCGGCGGTCCGGTCGGCAAAGCGCTCCACCAGGGCCGCGCCGATTTGCCCGGCAGCCGTAAAGTAGCCGAGCTCGGCAGAGGCCTGCCAGGCGTCCAGGCAGGCGTGCACGGTGAAAGCGTAGTCCTCCAGCACGCCGGGCGCGGCTTGCGCGGCTGTGTGGCCGTCCGCGTAGGTGATCACGTGCTTGAGCTGCCGCGTGTTCGCGTCCCAGCCCTCGCGCAGCACGCGGTCCAGCGTGCGGAGGCCGAATTGTCGCGGCGCCGGGCGCTCCAGTGCTTCTGCCGCGGCCAGGTATGCCGAGATCGCCATCGCGTTCCAACCGGTGTAGATGGTGCGGTCGATGAACGGCGTCGGTCGGGCCTCCCGGGCCTGCAGCAGCTTTGCGTGGGCTGAGCGCAGCAGCTCGGCGGCGCGTTCCTGGCTCAGCGCGGCGGCCTCAGCCACGGCCGCGAACGGCCGCGGCACGTGCAGCACGCACTTGGCCGGGTTGTGGTGCATGTCGCCGTGCTCGCGGACCTTGTAGTAGGCGACGGCAAGCCGCAGCTCGTCTGGGTTTTCGCTGAGCACCGCCTCCACCTCGGCAAGCGTCCAGGTGAAGTAGTCGCCGTCATCGTCGAGCGTGATATCGGCATCCTGCGAGGCGTAAAAGCCCCCAAGCGCGCGGTCGCTCAGCGCGCCGTCCATCCAGCGCAGGATGTCGAGCGTGACCCGCGCAAACTCCGGCTCCACAAAGGTCTGGAAGGCGTGGGCGTAGTTCGCGAGCAGGCCGGCGTTGTCGTAAAGCATCTTTTCGAAATGCGGCACCACCCAGCGCTCATCGACCGAGTAGCGGTGAAACCCGCCGCCCAGGTGGTCGTACATGCCGCCGCGCGCCATCGCGTCCAGCGTCAAGACGGCTGCGTGGCGGGCGTCCTTTGAGCCGGTGCGGGCAGACACATCGATCAGCAGATCGAGCGCGGCCGGGTGCGGAAACTTGGGCGCGGAGCCAAAGCCGCCGTGCGTCTCATCGAGGTTGCCGATGGCGCTGCCAACCAGCGCGTCTACGATCTCCGGCCCAAGGGAGCCCGACCGGCCTGAAAAGCTCTCGCCGTGGTCGATCGCGGAGAGCACCTGACCGGCCGTCTTTTCCAATTCAGCCCGGCGCTCCCGCCACACCCCGGCCATGGTCTCCAGCACGCGCTTGAAGCCGGGACGGCCGTACTGGTCGCTCGGTGGAAAGTAGGTGCCGCCGAAGAACGGGCGTCCGTCCGAGGTGAGGATCGCCGTAAGCGGCCAGCCGCCCTGCCCCGCCATCGCCTGCACTGCCGCCTGGTAGCGTGCGTCCACGTCCGGCCGCTCATCGCGATCGACCTTGACGGCGACAAAGTGTTTGTTCACTACTGCAGCGAGCGCCGGGTCTTCATACGATTCGCGGTCCATGACGTGGCACCAGTGGCACCACACCGCGCCGATGTCGAGCAGAATGGGCTTGTCCTGCTGCTTCGCGAGCGCAAAGGCTTCGGGACCCCACTCCTGCCACCGGATGGGCTGGTGCCTCGCGGAGCGAAGATAGGCTGAGGCTGCGGAGGCGAGAGCGTTTTGGGCATGCGTTTCGGCTGGACTCATGGTCCTTCGAGTCTAGCTTGCTGGCCCCTCGAACCGCCGACCGAGTTATCCGGTGAGCGCGGGCAGATCCTTCAGTTGCCCAATGCGAAGGTAACCCGGATTTGTGTACTTACGGCCACTGGTTTGCCGTCCAGCAAATAGGGCTGATATCGCCACTGCTTGACAGCCTCTTCTGCGGCGCCTGTCAAGGTGGGATGAGGGGAATGCAGTACCTCGAGCTGACTCACTGTTCCATCCGTTTCAATCAACCCGGCCAAGCGAACAGTCCCTTGAATCCGCTGCGATTTCGCGTACTCCGGATACACAGGCTCGACCTTCTTTACTCTGCTTCCCGCGGTGACAGACCCGGGAACAGGAACGGCCTGCTGTCGCACGAGCAGCGCACTTGCCGGCGCGGAAACGAGTGTTGCTTCTTGAGGTGTAGGGCTGCGCAGCTGCTCAACATGTATCTCCAGCACGGGCGTGTCGTCATCGTGAAGCACGATCTGCCTGGCTGCAAACTGGTGTTGGAACGCGACGATCTGGGTGAAAAACGCGAAGTATCCTGGGTCCGCGAGCTGCAAAATAGGACGGCCGGGCGCAACACACCAGCGACCATGGGGCACGGACACCGGATATGGTGGCGACGCGGAAAAGCAACTCAGCTTTACCTTTCCGAAGTCCACCTCTCCAAAAAGCGAAGGAGCCTCCCGGGGTGCGTCTAGTGCCTCCATCGGATTTCGCACCAGTGCGCTGATCATGCTTTGCGGGTACGGCAAAGTCACAGGCTGTGTGGACGGGGAAGAGACGCCGCTGTCGGAATGCCACTTCGTCCACACGGCCGTGCCTTCGGTGTACGTCTCGTGCCAGCGATTCTTTGCCAGCCAAACGTACTGATAGTCGCCCTCGGCCTTCAATTTTCCGGCCACGTCATACGCCTTGTAATGCGCTGTGAGATACCAGGGTTGCAAGGTGTCTCGATGCAGGCCCATCGCCTGCTTCAGCATCTCCCAGGCTTCTGCGCGGTCCTTTGGCAAGGTCGCCGTCTCGTATGCGACGGCCGGCGTAGCAGCAGTGCTCTGTATGGGCTTGGTTGCGTGGGCGTCCGATCCACTCTCTTGCGCGCAGGCGATAGCGTGAACCGAACTGCAAATAAGGCTAAGGAGGAGCAGAGAAAGCATTCGCATCAGCCCCATCTTGCCAGCAGGAAGCGAGGCTGCAAAGGCCTAGATCCGAATGTGCATTACTAAGGGTCCAAACTCTGCGCTCGTGGTTCTCAACGACTTCGCAGCGCCCCGCTTTTGCATCGGCTTACAGAGGGTCTCGGCCCTCAACGCTGCCTGTTCGTAGATCGTGCGCATCCCCGGCCGGAGCTGCAGCAACGCAGTGATCTCGCTTCGGCGCAGACAGACCGTACTGAATACGACTGCTCGCAGGCGTCCGTGCGTCCTTCACACCGGCGGCAGAATCCGCCGTGCGCGCATTTCCGCAAAAAAGCCTGTGAAGAACTCCTCCGAATCAATACACGCGTGGAACCCGGCGCGGCGCGCCTTGATCGTGCTCGTGATGTTGTCAAAGGCTGACGCGAACAGGAAATCCCCAAACGCCCAGCTCGCGATGCGGTCATACGGGATCGGCTGCAAGCCATACTTCTCCGTCATGCTCGCCCACAGCGGCGCTTTGTCGGCCATGTACACCGCGAGCGGCATCGGCACCGGCTCGGCCACCTCCATGCCGAACGAGCGAGCGATAGCCGGCCACAGGAACTGCCAGCGGAAGTAGTCGCCGTTGGTGATGTTGAAGATTTCACCGGCAGCCGCAGGCGTCTGTCCGGCCCAATCGGTCGCCTCTGCCAGGATCTTTGCGGAAGTGACCTGGTAGAGCGAGCGGTAGGCGGCCTCCGGTCCGGGGAAGCGCAGCGGCAGGCCCAGCTCCTTCGAAATGGCGGCGTAGACGCCGATCACCATGGTCAGGTTCATCGGATTGCCCACGGCGAAGCCGCAGACTGCTTCCGGGCGCAGCACCGACAGGGTCCACTCTTTGCCGACTTGGCGCGCCCGCAGGTGGTCCTCCTGATCGTAGTAAAAGTTGGGCGGCATGAGGCGTGGATCGTCCTCGCGGGCCGGCGTTTTGAAGGGGCCCAGATCCGCGCCGTACGCCTTGCCGCCCTGGTAGAGGGTCACGTGACGCAGCCCCGGCGCATGCCGCTCCGCCGCGTCCATCAGGTTGCCTAGCAGCGCCACGTTGACCCGGCTGCGCTCGCCGGGCGTGTCCTTCTCGATGTAAGCGCCGAAGACCACGTGCGTCACGTCGCCCCGCCCGGCGAGCGCTCGGTCGACCGCCGCGGGGTCCAGCAGGTCCACCGCGACCGGCTCCACCTGCGGCAGCCCTTCAATCTCCCGCCGCGAAAGTGCGTAGACCTTCGCATCGCTGTCTGCGCTGAAATGCTCGGCCGCCGCCCTGCCGATGACGCCCTGCGCCCCTGCCACCAAAACCACCCGCTTCGCCATGCGTCTAACTCCCCATCGAGACAGCGTACCCACGTATGATGTCGGAAGGAGCCGTATGACAAACACCCGCGCTGCGACTGCGGAAATACCGCACACGACCACCACTTTGCACGCCGACGCGCTCGCCAGGATCGAGACGCGGGAGGCGCGGATCGGCATCGTCGGCATGGGCTACGTGGGGCTGCCGTTGACGCTTCTGTTCTCGGAAGAGCGCTTCGCGGTGACCGGCTTTGACATCGACCCGCAGAAAGTCGCGACCCTGAACGACGCCGGTTCGTACATCGTGCGCATCCCCGGCACGGAGATCGCGGCGGCGCGGCGCGCGGGTTTTCGCGCGACCGGCGATTTCGCTGCGGTGCGCGAGATGGACGCGGTGATCATCTGCGTCCCGACGCCGCTTTCTGAGCACCACGAGCCCGACCTGAGCTATATCGAGCAGACCGCCCGCGCCCTTGCGCCGCACCTGCGCGCCGGGCAGCTGGTCGTGCTTGAAAGCACGACCTACCCGGGCACGACCGAGGAGGTGCTGATTCCGCTGCTCGAAGCGGGTGCGCCGAACGGCCTGCGTGCGCTGCGCGATTTCACCGAAGCCGGCGAAGGCTTCTACGTCGCGTTCTCACCCGAGCGGGAAGATCCGGGCAACGACACGGTGGCCCGGCGCGATATTCCGAAGGTCATTGGCGCGTACGGCCGCCCGGCTGGTGAGCTCGCGGCCGCGCTCTACAGCACCATCTTTAACCGCACTGTCCCGGTGTCCTCCCCGGCCGCGGCCGAGATGACGAAGCTTCTCGAAAACATCTATCGCTGCGTCAACATTGCGCTGGTGAACGAGTTGAAGCAGCTGTGCCAGCGTATGGATATCGACCTGTTCGAAGTGATCGATGCGGCCAAGACCAAGCCGTTCGGCTTCCAGGCGTTCTACCCGGGCCCGGGGCTCGGCGGCCACTGCATCCCGATCGACCCGTTTTACCTTTCGTGGAAGGCTCGGCAGTTCGACTTCCAAACCAAGTTCATCGAGCTGGCCGGGGAGGTGAACGGCGCGATGCCCCGCTATGTGATCGACCAGACGATCGAGGCGCTGAACCGGCACAGGAAAGCGGTCAACGGCTCGCGGGTGCTGGTGCTGGGCCTCTCGTACAAGCGCGACATCGACGACCTGCGCGAGTCGCCGTCGCTGCCGATTATTGAAATGCTGCGCACGCGCGGAGCGGAGGTTCGCTACAACGACCCTTACTTTGCGCACGTCGGGCGCGGCCGGCACTACGACCTGAACCTCGACTGCACGCCGCTCGACGACCTGGGCCAGTATGACTGCGTGCTGATCGCAACCGACCACTCGGATTACGACTATGCGCGCATTGTCGAGGAGGCTCAGCTGGTGATTGATACGCGGAATGCGACGAAAGGTATCGTAAGTAACAAAATCGTCCGCTGCTAAAGGTCTCGTTTGCTCGAGTAGTAGCTCAGAATAGAGATCACC
>CAXUDF010000162.1:0-6055 GCA_964249695.1 uncultured Acidobacteriaceae bacterium | reverse complement strand
GGGTGGCGATGGTCGGCACGCGGCAGGCCGCTGCTTCAAGCGCAACCAGGCCAAAGGCTTCCAGCTTGCTCGGCATCAGCATCAGGTCAGCGAGCGGCAGCAGCCGGTGCACCTCATCCTGCTTGCCCAGAAAATGCACGCGGTCTTGCAAGCCGAGCGTGTGCACCAGGTACTCGGCGTTCGGCCGCTCGGGTCCATCGCCCACCAGCAGCAGGTGCGATGGAACCTGCTGCGCCACGCGCGCAAACACCTCAATGGTGTCGGCGACGCGCTTGACCGGACGGAAATTCGACAGGTGCATCAGCAGCTTTTCGCCCGCGGGGGCGTACTGCGCACGACCCGCGGCGCGCTCGTCCTCACTCAGCGGCTGATACAGATCGCAGTTCACGAAGTTGGGGACGACCTCGATGGAGCGCTGAACCTGGAACTCCTGCAGTGTTTTTTCGCGCAGGTAATCGGAGATTGAAGTCACGCCGTCCGAGTTCTCGATCGCGTAGCGGGTCACCGGCAGGTACGACCGGTCCAGCCCGACGAGCGTGATGTCAGTGCCGTGGAGCGTGGTGACAAACGGGAGGCGGCGGCCGCGAGCAGCGAGCATTTGGCGCGCCAGCAGGGCGCTGACCGAGTGCGGGATGGCGTAGTGGACGTGCAGGAGGTCCAGGTCGTAGTACTCGCCGACCTCGCTCATGCGGGTGGCGAGCGCGAGATCGTAGGGCGGGTACTCAAAGAGGGGATAGGTCGGGACGGCGACCTCGTGGTACGAGATGCCGCGCTCGCGCCCGGTTAAACGAAACGGCTGCTGGTAGGTGATGAAGTGAATCTGGTGGCCTCGTTGGGCCAGTTCGATACCAAGCTCGGTGGCGACGACGCCGGAGCCGCCGTAGGTCGGGTAGCAGGTGATGCCGATCTTCATGCGGTTCGCTCCTGGTTCGCGGTCAGTGCGTTGGACGCGCAGAAGGCCGCAAGGCTCCAGAAGTTGTGCCCGTGTGTGGGAGATAGAGTCAAAGCTGAGCGAACGTGATGAGCCGGTGCGCGCCGCCGGCCGCGGTCCAGCGCGGGACGCCGGCAAGCAGCGCCGCGCGCTCCCGCTCCCGCTCCGCGCGGAGGCGCGTCGGCTGCGCATCGAGCGCAGCGTCGTGAAAGCCCGGATGGCACACCAGCTCGTAGCAGTCGTTCGCTTCGCCGTGCTGCGCGAGCGCCGCCAGCAGACGGTCAAGCATCGCGGCGTCGAGCACACCGGTGCCGAGCACCCCGAGCGCGCCGCTGGTCGTGCGGAGGCCCGCGCGAGCGACCTCGGCCAGAAAGCCCCGCCGAAAGCTGCTCAGGAGCGAAAACTCGAGCCGCCGCAGCGGGGAAGCGCCGCGGGTAAGAGCCTGGGACCAGCGAGGCTCAAAAGGATTACGAATGGCCCGGACGCCGCACTGCAAGGCTGCGCGCACCACCGGCCGCAGCACGCGGGGAAAGAGGTGCGTGTGCTTGTGTGTGTCAATGTGAGTCAACGTGAAGCCCAGGGTTTGAAGGCTGCGGATCTGCGCGATCGCTTCGGCTTCGATTTCCTGATCGCGGATGCGTCCGCGTTCGAGGTCGAGCAGGAAGCGGGACAGCGAAGGGCGAAGGCGCCCCCCCTCGAGGAGTGTCGGAATGGCTTCAGGCGGTGCAGCCGGGCTGCCGTCAACCAGAACGATGTGGCAGCCGATGCCGAGCCCGCGCGGCACCTGGTTTTCGAGCCTGGCCATGGCAGCACCGGTCGCCATTGCTGTAGCGGAAGACACTGCGCAGGCCGTGTGCAGCTCCACGATGGCGCGGTCGATGCCGGGGGTATAGCCGAAGTCATCGGCGTTGACGATGAGGCGGCTCATGGGCCGAGTGTACCAAGCAGGGCTGGTACTATGCAGAAAGCCGCCGCTGCTCCGGGCGGGGCCGCATGGACGCGAAGGGCGGTTAGCTCAGCTGGTTAGAGCGCCTGCCTTACAAGCAGGATGTCGGGGGTTCAAATCCCTCACCGCCCACCATAAAACGTCTGTGGGCAGCCTGAACCGCACCTCGTCACGCATCCGGCAGCCATATCGAGGGAGCAACTCGGCCTCAACCCTACGGGTGTTGCTGAAAGGTTTCTGCCTGGCCGAGCAGGCCGTTCGATTCCTTGTAAAAACCCATGCGAACAGACAAGCTGGCCAGGGATGCTACGCGAGATTGCGATGCATGAAAAGGTGTCTAGGGTGCTTAAAATCGCCGGACATTGTTTGACCCGCTCCGGCAACTTGGCTACACTCAGGTGGAACTCGGGGCAGGCATCTGTGGAAAATCATAGGGTAGAAGAGCGAATGAGCCGGGTCGGATGCAGGTTTCCACTGCTTTCTACCGCGTGCCTTCAGGAGTTTACCCAGAAAGACGCCGAGGCTGTCTCGCTGCCGGGCAGGAGAGTGAAAGGTGGAACGATCTGCAACAAGCCTTATACCTCTCCGTGGAAGGTTTCATCCTGAAGTTTCTTACACCTTTTAATGTTGTTTCGCACCATGTCTGGAGTGCAGGCGCTGAGCGGTTCGCTTCCTGGCGCTGCGGCCTGCGGCATGGGCTGAGCTGTCCAGATCAATCGCTGTTGAACCGGCAACGGCTCGCTTTCGCCGGTCTCGGCACTCCGCAAATCACCGGCCACGTTCAAGGAGCTTATTAGTATGGAAGGCCCTGCAGTTCCATTCGAGCGGCCGCCGACAGCAGGACCGTTGCTGGCTCCGGACCAGGCGATCATTACGCCTAGCGACGTCCGCAAGATCCTGATCAAGCGCAAATGGTTGATCCTGGCGGGCATCGTGGTCGGGCTTGCGTTCGCTGCCGTGTACATCCTGACGACGATCCCTCAGTACGAAGCCATCGCCCTGATCGATGTCAATGAGGGCAAGCAGAGCAACATCGGCATCAGCGACCTGGTCCAGGAGGAGCAGGGTGGTCTTGAAGCCAGCCTGGTCCATATCGCAACGGAAATCGCCATTATGCAGAGCGATACGGTCTCGCTGGATGTGATGAATTCGCTGAACCTGTACCGAACCGAACCCTTTGCGCAGGTATTTGTGCGGGCACCCTACCAGGGCACACTTTCGCCCGGGCAGCGCAGGGACATCCTCGGCATCTTCAAGGGTTCCACGAAGATTACGACCAAGCCGGGCACTGACCTCATCGAGGTGCACTTCCGCAATCAAAGCCCGGCGGTCTCCGCTGCTGTAGCCAACGCGATCGTCGAGCGCTACATGGACCGCAGCCTGCGCGTTCGCTATGAAGGCAGCACGCGCATCTCCGACTGGCTCAGCAAGCAGCTCGACAATCTGAAGACGCAAGCGACCCAGTCACAGGACGCCCTGGCCCGCTACCAGAAGGACAACAACCTCATCGGCGTCGACTCGAGCGGCGGCGGCGAGGATCTGACCGTTGACAATCTACGCATTGCCAACCAGCAGCTTTCTGAAGCGCAAGCCGACCGCGTCGTTAAGGAAGCACGCTACCGCATGGCGCTGACGCGCAACCCGGAGCTGCTGCTTTCCGTCGCCCCGTCGGCAACGCTCGCGCAGTTGCAGCAGCAGGAAGCTGCCCTGACCGTGCAGCAGGCGCAGTTGCAGTCGAAGTTCGGACCCCAGTGGCCGCGGCTTCGCGAGGTGCAGTCTTCGCTGAACCAGGTGCGCAAGGACATCGACGCCGAGATCACGAATATGCAGCGTCGTTTCGAGGTTGAGTACACCACCGCGCTGAACACCGAAAAGCTGCTGCGCGGGCGGCTTGACGATGCAAAACAGCAGGCCTACCAGCAGAACCGATCCTCGGCCGAGTACCAGATCCTGCGCCACGGAGCCGACTCCGCGTCGGACCTGTATGACGCTCTGCAGACCCGCCTGAAAGAGGCCGGCATCACCGCGGGCCTGAACGCGAACCAGATCGACATTGTCGACCGCGCCACAACGCCCGCGCTGCCGGTCTTCCCGGTCAAGCGCAACGATGCCGGCATTGGTCTCGGAGCCGGTCTTGTGCTGGGTCTGGCGCTGGCGCTCTTTGCCGAGACCATCGATGACACCATCCGCACCTCCGACGATGCTGAGTCCGTCACTGGGCTGCCGGCTCTTGCCGTGATTCCGCACTTCGACCCTGCACAGAAGAAGGTGGTAGCCGCGCCCGGTACGCCTGCCGCGGAGGCCGAGCGCGAACGGATGTCGCGCGTTTCGCCCGACCTGATCTCGTACACCGAGCCGCAGTCCTACGTGTCCGAGGGCTTCCGAACCTTGCGCTCCTCGATCCTGCTTTCCGCGGTGGATCGCGAGCCGAAGCTCCTGCTGATGACAAGCTCCTTTGCGACCGAGGGCAAGAGTACCTGCGCGGCCAACCTTGCGATCTCCTTTGCACGGCGCTCGGCGCGCGTGCTGCTGGTGGACACGGACCTGCGCAAAGGGACCCTGCACATGAAGTTCCGCACCTCCAACCGCTTCGGCCTGTCGACCCTGCTGGTACGCGAGGCGGACGGCAACGGCTATGAGACGCCGCTGCCTGACCTGCCAAATCTAACGCTGGTCTCGCGCGGTCCGGTGACGGTGAACCCTGGCGAGGCTCTCGCTTCGCGCTCGATGGAAGAGCTGCTGCAGCGCTGGCGGACCGAGTATGACCATATCATCCTTGACACCTCGCCGGTGCTCGCAGTCGCGGACACCCTGAGCCTTGCGCCCCAGGTCGACGCCTGCTTCATCCTGGTGCGTTCCGGAGTGACCCGCAAAAAGGCATTGCTGCGGGTCCGGGAGCAGATGCGCCGGGTCAATGCGCGGGTGCAGGGCATCATCGTGAACGACGTGGATCTGCGGCTCGAAAACTACTACACCTACTCGAAGCGCTACAACTACAGCTATAACTCGACCTACGGAGCCGGCTACGGGGGAGGCATGGATGCTGAACAGTAAGGTACTCCGGACCACCGTCCTCTGCTTGCTGACTGCCGTACTCGGCTCAGCCTCGCTCAAGGCGCAGGTGCCTGCCGCGGCAACCGCCGCGACCGGCCAGCAGGGCCCGTCGGCGACGCCCGCCAGCCCGCAGGCCGGCGCCCAGATCGGATCCCAGACCGGCACTGACGAGCAGGCGCCGTCGATCCTGATCGGGCCAGGCGATCTGCTCAACGTTGTGGTCTTCGAAACGCCCGAGCTGAGCAGCTCTGTGCGCGTCAATCAGAACGGCGACGCAAGTCTGCCGGTACTTGGTGCCGTTCACCTCGCCGGGCTCAACTCGCAGGAAGCTTCTTCTGCTCTCGAAGATGCCTATCGGACGAGGGGTCTGCTGCTGAACCCGCACGTCACTGTTTCGGAAACCGAGTTTGCCTCGCAGGGCGCCTCCGTTCTCGGTGAGGTCAGGGCTCCCGGCGTGTACCCAACGCTCGGCTCGCGGCGGCTGCTCGACATGATCTCGCTTGCGGGCGGCGTTTCCAACACGGCCGGCCGGCTCGCTTCCATCGTGCACCGGAACGACAGCGAGCATCCGGTCCAGATCGCACTGCAGCCCACACCCGCCGCATTGCACGCTCAGGTCAATCCGGTCATCCAGCCCGGCGACACCGTCATCATCGCGAAAGCCGGCGTGATTTACGTCGTCGGCGATGTTCTCCGTCCCGGCGGCATCCTGGTCGACAATAACGAGCGGCTTTCGGTCATCGAGGCGCTCTCGCTGGCCGGGGGCATGAACAAAACTGCGGCTTTGTCGCAAACCAGACTCGTCCGCAAACTGCCCGCCGGGCGGGAAGAGGTGGGGCTCGATCTCAAGCACATTCTGTACGGCAAGCAGGCAGACATCCTGGTGTCTGATGGCGACATCTTGTATGTGCCTTCCAGCTTCGGCAAGACGCTGCTCTACCGCGGCATCGAGGCTGCCTTTGGGATTGGCACAAGTCTTGCTCTCTACAACCACTAGGAAGGCCTTGTGAAGGACCGGATCAGCGCATGATCGAAACACTCACCCTAGTGCAGCAAGGCGGACGTACCTTGGTGCGGAGCGCGAGGCCGCGTCGGCTCGGCTCCCTCTTTCTTCCGCTTCGCCG
>CAXUDF010000161.1:3138-6530 GCA_964249695.1 uncultured Acidobacteriaceae bacterium | reverse complement strand
GAGCCCAGGATGATCCAGCGCTGATCGACCAGCGCCTGGTCGAGCCAGCCGCCGAGCATCTGCATGGTCAAAAAGCCATTCGGCGTCACGCGGCGCACCATGCCGCCGAGCTCGTCCATGTGCGCGTCCACCATGATGCGCGGGCCGCTCCCACCTACCTGGGCGATGACCGAGCCCATGCCGTCATAGGTGAGCTTCGTTGCAAGCGGCTTCATGATTGGGACCATGAGCGCGCGCACCGGCTCCTCGGCTCCTGGCGGTCCGGGCGCGTTCGAGATTTTCTCGAGCAGCTGGGTCGTTGCATCGCCCGATGCGTTGCTTGATCCAGATGGCGATTGCGCGCCGGCAAGCAGCGCGGGCAGGCAAAGCGCGAGCAGCAAACGCTTCACTGCGCGCCTCCCTTGCTTCCATTCGAGACGGTGCCGGTAAAGACCGACTTCGGCAGCATGGCATGCACGCCCACGTTGGTATCAACTAGCTGCGTGATGTCGAGGTCGACCGCCACGCTTGACAGCTGGTAGGCCTGATCGCGGGTCAGGTGCTTCTCTGTCTCGAGAAAGCTAAGCATATTGTGCAGAGCCATTTCGGTCGCTTTGTTCAAGTCCTGGTTGAAGCCCATGGTGATGTAGGCAGTCGGGGTCTCGGCCATTGGCCACAGCAGGTGCTGATCCTTGTGGACCACGAAGCGGAACGTACCGGTCAGCATCGTTTCGAGCGCCGTGATGTCCACCTCACCATTGCCCTGCCCGGCGTGGCCGTCGCCGACCTCAAACAAAGCGCCCTTGGCATGTACCGGCAAGTAGAGCTTGGTCCCGGCGGTCAGCTCCTTGTTGTCCATGTTGCCGCCATGCATCCAGGGCGGTGCGGAGTTGTAGCGCCCTGCCGACTCCGGCGGCGCATCGCCCATCGAGCCGAAAAACGGGTGCAGCGGAATCTCGATACCCGGCGCGAAGTCAGCGACCATACGCGCGCGGTCCAGCGGGATGCGCTTCATCATGCCATAGGGGTAGTCGTCAGGCAGATAGCCGCGGCCCACGCCGAAGCCGTTGCAGGCCCAGGGCACGTCGATGTTGATCTTCTGGATGTCGACTTCGAGTACGTCACCCGGCTCGGCACCGTCAATGGCGATAGGCCCGGTCAGGATGTGGCCGCCCGGTCCTTTGTCGATCCCCTTCGCGTCGTACAGCGCGGTCACCGACGCCGGGATGTCGGCCGGCGCGACTCCCATGTCCTTTAGCCGTTCCGGATCTCCGCAGGTGGAAAGCGTATGAACGACGACGGTGTCGCCGTCCTTGACCGTGAGAACGGGCTTGGCATGGGCGGAGTAGTAGCCCCAGGCGACCGTTGCGGGTGTGGCATCCAGTGTCTGTTGAGCGAAGGCTGAACCACTGAGGGCTGCCAGACTCGCGGCTGCGGCGACGAGGGAGATTCCATGCATGCCTGAATGTATACCAGCTTTGCCGTCGGGAACTTAAGAGAACAGTGCTGCGGCTTTGTTGCGCAGCGGCTCGCCTCTACGGGGCAGGAGTGCGTGGCGCGGGCTCCGCCGCGTCGGCCAGCGCATACGCCGTCACGGCCATCACGGCGGCGTTCTCCGCAAGCTGGTGTGGGTCTACCTTGTCGAGCGTGTCCGCGGGCGTGTGGTGATAGTTGAAGTAGAAGCGCGAATCCTGCGTCGGCGTCAGCCCGGGCACGCCTTTGTTGACGATCGCGGCAATGTCTTCGCCGGCGTCCTCGCCCCGGCTAAGAACGCTCGCACCAATCGGCGCCAGCGCGGCTGCAACAGGCCGCAGGTACTCGTCAAGCTGCGGGCTCCCGGCGTAGGTAATGCCGGTCGGGTGATCGCAGCCCAGGTCGCTTTCGAGCGCGGCGATGTGGTCGCCGAGCTGTGCAGAGTGCTCCTGCGCATAGGTCGCCGCGCCTTCTGAGCCGGACTCCTCATCCATCCATGCCACGAAGCGCAGCGTCCGCTTCGCGTGCAGCTGGAGCTTGCTCATCAGGTGAATCGTCTGCATGGAAACCGCGATGCCGGCGCCGTCATCGATCGCTCCCGTCCCCAGATCCCATGAGTCGAGATGGCCCGAGACGATCACCACCTGCTCCGGATGCTCAGTGCCTTTCCAGTCGGCAATGACGTTGTAGCTGGGCACGTGCGGCAGTGTTTCCGGCGTAAGGGTCAGCCGCATGGTGACCGGACCTTCGGCTGTGAGCCTGGCAAGCAGGTCCGCGTCCTCAGCGGTAATGGCCCCCGCCGGCAGCTTGGGCCCGGTTTCCGGGTAGGCGGTAGCGCCGGTATGCGGTAGGCGGTAGTCCGCGCCGCCTACCGACCGCACCAGCACCGCAACGGCCCCGGACGCAGCCCCGAGCGACGGCGCGAGCGCACGATAGATGACGGATTGGCCGTAGGCCTGGCCGCCCTGGCCTTCAGCCGCCAGCTGCTTGTCGAAAGCGTGATTGAAGACGAGGATTTTGCCTCGGACCGCGTCAGGCGGCAGCGCCTTGAGCGCGGCAAAGCTGTTGACGATGACCACGGGGGCACTGAGGCCCTGCTTGGGCGTAGCCGTGCTGCCGCCAAGCGCCGTGACCACTATTTTCTGCGTCGTGCCGTCCGTTCCACCGGGCCAGTGCGTCAGGGCGGCTGTTTCCTCGCCGCGCACCCAGTGCGGCACCATCGTCTTCTCAAGCGTGACGGTGGCCCCGAGCGAGCGCATCTCCGCGGCGACCCACTCAACCGCTGCCGCGGCCTGCGGTGAGCCGCTGAGGCGCGGGCCAATGTTATCGGTCAGGTGCGCAAGCTCTGTGTAGGCATACGGGTCGGCGATGGCAGCGTCGCGGATCCTGCCGAGCGTCGCGATCTGCTCCGCGGTCCAGGCACCGGTGCCCTCGCCGGTAAAGCGGGCCAGGCGTGCCTGCATAGCGGGCGTGGGAGCCTGCGCGTAGACGAAGGGAGAGGACGCGAGAAGCGCGACGAGAGCGAGGCGGGCGGCAAACATGCCCGATGGTAGCAAACCGCTTCTCCCAGGGAGGCCAGAGAGGGCCGTTGCTGTCTCCGGTGAGGCTTCGGCGGCAGCCGTTCTAGTTGACGGTGCCCGTTGCTGCGTCGTAGCAGACGGTGGTTGGGGTGGGTGTCGAACCGGATGTCGGCAAGGTGTATGCAGTGATGCAAGCTTTCTCAAAGGAGAAAGTCAGATTCTCCAACGGAAGACTGCCGCCGCCATCGTTCAACGAGTAGTTGGTAAGAACAGCGTTCGACAGAGTAATGGACAAAATCGGGCTGACAGTTCCACTGGTTGTGCTTTCAGATTCCAGCAACTGCACAGTCGGCAACAGGGATTCCTTGAGAAATTGAGTAATTAGAACTGCGCTGCAATTGTTGAATATCTTGTTAACTG
>CAXUDF010000161.1:0-3038 GCA_964249695.1 uncultured Acidobacteriaceae bacterium | reverse complement strand
TGAATTAGCTGCCTGGTTCTGTTGAAAGGGAGAACCGGAAGAGAACAAACACTCGGAGAGGCGTGGGGGCTTTCTAACTCATTTCTCTTTCGCTTCCCGGCGGGAGGATAATCGCAGGGATAATGCGGCATGTCAACAAAAACGAGATTTTACCGGAGTGGTATGAGTGGATACTTCTCTCGCCCGCTGTGTGGAGAGGTCCGGCGCGAATGTACTAGGCTTCGCAGACCGGTCAAGCTGATGTTAATTCCGTAAATCGCGCATAACCCGCGTGACTTCGGCCTGCTCGTCGCCGGTAAGCGGCAGCAGCGGCAGCCGCGCCCGCCCGCCATAGTAGCCGTTTAGATCGCACGCGTATTTAATCGCGGAAACGCCAAGCCTGCCCGCGACGACATTGGACGCCTCCACGATGCGCAGCTGCTTTTCGGCTGCCAGCGGGGCGTCGCCTTCCTTCCAGGCAACGTACACCTCATGGCAGGCTTGCGGGGCGCATGCAGCAAGGCCAAGCACGCCGCCTGAGGCGCCTGCTTCAAGCGAGGCGTGCAGCTTGTCAGCAGCCCCGCACAGGATCTGAAAGCCGACCTCGCGTGTGCGCGTACGCAGTGTTGACAAGGCCGGCGCAAGCGCTGTCGCGGCAGCGGCCTGCCCTGCGATGGTGACCAGGCTGTTCCCCGCCGCGGCACTGGAGGCGGCAGAGGCTTTCCGCATGCGATCTGTAACCGCCGCGAATACCGGTGTGACCGCGACCGAGCGCCGCGGCGCAGCCTTGGTTGCGGCCGCAACCGCCGCGATGCGCTCCACGCTGCCGCTTGAGTCCTTGAGGCCGATGATGTTGCGATGTTCCGCGAGTTCGGCGACCAGCTCAAGCGGCAGCTCGTAGTGGGTGAACTTTGGAATGCTGTACAGCACCACCGGCAGCGGCGAGTGATCCGCGACAGTGCGATAGAAGGTCAGCATGGCGAGCGGCGTCATCTGCGGCGCGTAGTAGAAGGGCGTCCGCACCAGCACCGCGTCGAAGCCTGCGTCGGCCGCAAACTCCGCCATGCGGATCGTCGCGATGGCGCTTCCCTGCCCGACGCCCGCAACCAGCACTTTCTCCGGACGAGCCGCAAGCGCAGCCGTGCGCAGCACCTCGCGTGCTTCAGCGTCGTCCAGCAGCAGCGCTTCCCCGGTTGAGCCAAGCACCACCAGGCCGGCCACCGGCGTCCGCGAGTAGCGCTCTACGTTGTGCTCCAGCTTGCGCAGGTACAGGCTGCCATCGGGGTAGAACGGTGTCGTCGCAGCGGCGAAAATGCCTTCAAGCAGCATGGCTCATTGTAAGCCGAGGCCCGCCGCCTACTTAGTCAAAGCAGCTTCGCCCGGGAAGGGCTTGTCCTGCGCGGCGAGGAGCTTCACCACCACCGACCTGGCGAAGTCGTAGCCGGGCGCGCCGGAGAAGGTGCGGTATTCGACGTGGTCAGGACCTTGCGCGCTTTCAATCTGGAACTGGCGCTGCCCCTCCGCGGCCTGCCTGGGGTAGCTCTGCGCCCAGGAGGTTTGATTGAGCGAGTCGCTGTTGACCTCGATGGTCCACACGCGCGCGCCGGCCGCGTTGCGAACCAAAAAGCGGTAGTAGGTGTTGTATTTGCCGAGCGGCCTGAAGTACTCGACCGCCTCCACACGGTAGCGGCCGGCCTGGAAAATGTCGAGCAGGAAGCCGGTCGTTTCGCGCGCATCGGCGAGCGCCGGGTTGGCGTGGTCCTGCCGCAGCAGCGCGCGCTCGGCGTCGCGGTGTGCTGTGTCCCCGGCCATGGCGTAGGCGGTTACGAGTGTAGTGTGCACCTTCCAGTTGGTCGGCTCGAGCCGCTGGGCCTGCTCGCCATAGCGCACGGCCTGCGCCGGCTGCAGCAGCGCGATCTCTGCCGAGGAGGCGAGCAGGTTGGCCGCTGCACTTTGGGGGTCGCCTGCCACCGCCTGCTGAAAGTGCACGAGAGCCTGCTGCGGGTTGCCGGCGTGCAGAGCCGCCTCGCCCTGGGCGATCTCGACCGACACTGCATCGGCTGCGGTGTCTGGAGGGCTGCTCGGCACAGCAGGCTTCGCGTTTTCCTGCGCGTAGCCAGCGAGGCCGCCGCACAGGAACAATGCAGCCAACGCTGCGCTACGCACGCGCGGTCAACTCTGTGTGTGCGGCGAGCTCCGCATGCAGCTGCTGCATCGCGTACACGTGCACGGTCTTCTCCTGCATGGCGGCAATGCCCTCGGCGGCCGCCCGCGCCGCTGCCACCGTCGTAATCATGGGGATGCGCTGCTGCACAGCCGAGCGGCGAATCGCTTTCTCGTCAAAAAAAGTGTCCGCGCCGCGCGGCGTGTTGACGATGAGCTGGATGCGATCGCCTTTTATAAGATCGACCACATTGGGCCGGCCTTCTTTCACTTTGAAAACGCGCTCCACAGCCATGCCGGCCTGCTCAAGCATGTCAGCTGTGCCCTCAGTGGCGACCAGCGCAAAGCCAAGCTGCACGTACTGCCTGGCCAGTGCGACCAGGTGCACTTTGTCGCGATCGTTCACGCTGAAGAACACGGTTCCCTTGAGCGGCAGGCGAAGACCGGCGGCCAGCTGCGCCTTGGCAAACGCCTCGCCGAAGTTGTCGGCCACGCCCATGACCTCGCCGGTCGAGCGCATCTCCGGGCCAAGCACGGCATCGACCCCGGGAAACTTGTTCCACGGGAAGACCGGCGACTTGACGAAAAAGTAACGGCCCGTGCCGAGGTCTTCTCCGCTTGCGACAGAGTCCGGCAGCAGCTCGCGCAGGGTGCGGCCGGTCATGAGGCGCGAGGCCAGCTTGGCCAGCGGCACGCCGGTTGCTTTTGACACGTAGGGCACGGTACGCGAGGCGCGCGGATTGACCTCGATGACGAAGACCTTGTCGCGTTGGATAGCGAACTGCAGGTTGACAAGGCCGATGACGTGCAGCGCCAGCGCGAGCCGGCGCGTGTACTCGCGAATGGTCGCGAGTACGGCCTCGCTCAGGTCCACCGCGGGCAGCACGCACGAAGAG
>CAXUDF010000160.1:0-6728 GCA_964249695.1 uncultured Acidobacteriaceae bacterium | reverse complement strand
ACGCGGTTCCGCTGCGCGGCGAGAACCGCACGGTCGTCGCGCTCGGCCTTGACGCCCTGCACCAGCCGGCCAGCCCTGGCCTGCGCGCTCTTTTGCAGGTGGCACAACTCGATCCGTCGAAGAAGCGCCTGAGCGCGACCGACGTCGGCTTTCGCCTTGGTCCGCGCATCAACGCTGCCGGTCGCATGGACATCGCAAGCGACGTTGTGGAGCTCTTCACCACGCGCAATCCCACCCGTGCTCAGGAGCTTGCGGGAAAGCTCGATGAGCTCAACACTGACCGCCGCGCGACCGAAGCCCAGGCCCTCCAGCAAGTGCTGGCCTGCGCCGCCGCGCCCGAGATGGCCGACGCTCGCTGCCTCGTGCTTGCGGGCCAGGGATGGCACCGCGGCGTCATCGGCATCCTCGCCTCGCGCGTGGTGGAAGCTACCGGCAAACCCGTGCTTGTGATTACGCAAGAGACCGGTACGCAGGAGAATGGCGAAGCCCACGGTTCAGGCCGCTCCGTGGAGGGCTTTCACCTCCTGGAGGCGCTTGAAAGCTGCGCCGCCCTGTTTACCCGCTTCGGCGGGCACGCCCACGCCGCGGGCTTTTCGCTTCCTGCTGCCCGCGTCCCCGATCTTCGAGCACACCTGGTGCGCTATGCCGCAACCCACGTCTCCGATGAAGCGCTGCAGCAGCCCGTCCACTTGGACGGCGAGCTGCCGCTCAACCGCATTACTCCGACACTGGCCAAGGCGCTGCGCCGCCTTGAGCCGTTCGGCATGGAGAACCCTGAACCTGCCTTTGCTGCATTCGCCGTTCGCGTAGTCGCCGAGCCGCGCTTTATGAAGGAGCGCCACTGCGCCCTCCAGCTCGGCTCTGACGGCGCGCAGTTCCGGGCGCTGGCCTGGAACTGGGGCGAGCGCGTCCGCGCTCTCTCGCTCGCCCCCGGCGATGCCGTGGACCTGGTCTACCGCGTCCGGGAAAATGAGCACCCGGAGTTCGGCGGCCTTGAGCTGGAGATCGTTGACCTTAGAAGGTCAGCTTAAAAGAGCGATTTCAAAGAAAAACACCTCCCACACGCACCAATCTCGAATCCGCAGCAAAGTCGTAGTTGCCCATCCAGTCACTGCTCTTATCGGCTGCTCCGGCAAAGAGAACAGGGAATAAGCCACTCCGATGACGAAAGTTTCCCGCACCAGGGCTGCGAGCACGCGAGGGGGCTGGGCTACAGCGCCCTACTTCCCTTTCGCCGCGGTCATCGGCAGGAGAATGTCATGGAGCCGGTCGGGCGTTCCTGCAACTCGTTCAAGGTGCGGGTAGCGAAGGCCCCCGTGATACTCGACGTGCACGACCCGGTAGTACCCGGTGTTCTCGACGATCAGCTCCATAGGCGCGGCCGCCGTTTTCGCATCCGTAATCGCCGCAGTCAGCACTGCAGGTGAAAACTGCCGTCCATTGACGGCGAGGATGCGCATGCCGGGCCCAAGCCCCGCAGTAAACGCGGGCGATCCGTAGAGTACATCGCCGATCTGGCCGTCAGACCGGCTCTTCAAGCCCAGGGACCACCACGCATCCACACCCGAGCCGACCGCGCTCAGGGCATCCAGGTACGCGCCGGTCTGATCCGTGTACACCAACTTGTACCCACCCGCCTCGATGCCGCCCAGTGGCGCGTGCGGCGCCTTCGATGTCAATCGCTCGGTTAAAAAGCCCGCCCAGTCGTAGGGGGCCACGGCGTTGAGGTTCGCCACCACATCGTCAAAGGTGTACGGCACCACTTTTGGCGGCGTGTTCCCGCCTAAACCGTGGAACCGGGCGCAGAAGTCATTCATCGACTTTTTGCCGCCGGTCTGCTTGCGGAGGATGGTGTCGGCCTCGAGCCATACCAGCTCGCCTTCCGGGTAGTAATCCACGTTGCGCCGCCAGTTATCCCAACCGCCCCCGGCCGAGTACAGCGTCTGCGCCGCGGTCGCGGTGTCCTGCAGGTCTCGCCAGGTACGTCCAGGCCGCGCGTCCAGGGTCGCCGCTGAGTAGGCCAGCGCATCCCGGTACTGCGCCTCTGTCTCAATGCCGCTGCGCGCTGCCAGCACGTCGCCCAGGTACTGCGTCAGCCCTTCGTACACCCAAAGCAGGTCGCCCTTCATGGGGTCTTCATAGTTGCCGGTCGCCAGGCCTGCCGGCCGGCGGTATTTTCCGTTCCAGGAGTGCGTAAACTCGTGCGGCAACAGGTCCGCCTGCAGCAGCGCTTCATCACTATTCAGGAAGGTGTCCGCGGGTACGCGGTCGTCGCTCGACTGGTGGTGCTCGAGCCCAAAGTGCGCAACCTCATCGCTCAGCGTGACCAGGAAGTGGTAGCTGCCATAATGTCGGCTCGCGTAGAGTGCTCCTGTTTCGCGGACCAGCCGGTCGAAGGACGCCTGCGCTTCCGGCTTGAGCTGCAGCTCTTCCGGACCGTCCGCGGCCAGGTCCAGGTAGTGCTTCGGCGTTACCTCCGGTGCCAGCGGAATCTCCCGGAAGTAGCGCCCGGCCAGCAGGGGCGAATCGATCAACTGCTCGAGCGACACCGGCGCGAACTCGATGGTACCCGTCGCGCCTGACTGCTCCGAGGGGGTCCGCGCAAGCGCCGTGCCGAAGCTCCAGCCGGCGGGCAGCGTGACCGAAGGGTTTACCTGCAGCTCTGCCGGCGAGCGCCCCTCCGGATAGAGCACCACGGTATTCCAGCTCAGCATGGCAAGGTTTGCGCTGGTGCTCGCCCCGGCAGAAAACCCGCTGGCCGCCGCCGTCGCCAGGAAGTCGCACTTCACCTCCAGCGTCGTCGCCCCAGCGGGCACGGTCAAGTGAAAGGCAAACATGTTCACGCTGTCGCGCTGCCAGGCAAGCGTTTGCCCGTTCGCCTTGATCACCAGCCCAGCGAAGTTGTCGATAGGCCCGCTGGGACTGTGCTCGCCAGGGATCCACTTCGGGTACAAGAGCGTGAGCGGCCCGGGCGCGGCCGGGATCTCGAGCGTGGCATGAAGGATCTTGCGCGGTGCGTCCGTCTCATCGACGTGCACCCGCATGGGGCCCGTCTGGGCCAAAAGCGCCGAAGAGGTGCAGCTGATGGCGGCAAGCGCGAGGGCGAGCGGAACGAGATGCTTCAAGAGTGGGTAGCCCTCCAATGGTTTTACAGGGTCGTTTCGCTCAGAATCGAGCAGCGCGGCGCGCACGAGGCGCAAGCGAAACCAGTCTACATTTCTGCGACCTGCTACCATCGCGCACACCATGGCAGACGCTCCCCGGCGCGGTTTTTTCCTCACCTTTGAAGGTCTCGACGGCTCGGGCAAGTCGACCCAGCTGAGGCTCCTGGCGGCCGCCCTGCGCGTGCTGGAGTGGCCGGTACGGGAGACCCGGCAGCCCGGCGGTACTGCCTTTGGCGACCGGCTGCGCGCCCTGCTGCTCGAGGCGCGCGATGGCCCCGCGCTCGCACCCCGCGCCGAGCTGGCGCTGATGTTTGCCGACCGCGCGCAGGCGATCGCCGAAGTCGTCCAGCCATCCCTCGACCAGGGTGCGCTGCTGCTCTGCGATCGTTGGACCGACTCGACCGAGGCGTACCAGGGCGGCGGCCGGCGGCTTGGGCCCTCGCTGGTGCGCGAACTGCACGCCGCACTTTGCGGCTCGCTCGACCCCGACCTGACTGTGTTGCTGCTGCCGCCGATCGAATTGTCGCTGGCCCGTGCGCGCCGCCGCAACACACGCCGTCAAACGCAGACCGGCCAAAGCGAAAGCCGATTTGAGACCGAGGAGACCGCCTTCTTCGAGCGCGTTCACGCGCAGTATCTTGCCATCGCCACACGCGAGCCTGTGCGTGTGGTCGTAATCGATGAAGATGCGCCGGTAGCGGCCATTCACGCGCGTATCGTAAACAAAGTGAAGGAGCGCTTGTCCGACTGGGACCGGTCCTGACCCACCACACCTATGGCCACGATCTCCCCCCAGCGCCCGCCGGACCAGGCACTTCCCGAGCCCCAGCAACGCCCCTGGACCGTCATCGAGCGAGGCGGCTACCGCTACCCGCCCGGCCTACGCCGCAATCTGCCGTTTTACCTGTTCAGCCGCTTTTTCCGCGCCAGCAACCCTATCCTGCTGTTCGAATACCTTCAGGAACAGTACGGCCCGGTGTCTCACTACAAGCTCGGCCCCAGCCACATCGTCTTTCTGAACGACCCTGATTTCATCCGCGAGGTCCTGGTCAACCAGGCGCCAGTTTTCATTAAGGAGCGCACCCAGCGCCGCATGAAGATCCTGCTGGGCGAGGGCCTGATTACCAGTGACGGCGAGCGCCACATGCGCCAGCGCCGCATCGCCGCGCCGGCCTTCCACCGCCAGCGAATTGCCGCCTATGGCGACATGATGAGCGCCCGCGCGCTGACCATGCGCGAGGAGTGGCAGCCTGGGGTCGAGATCGACGCGGTCTCCGAGATGATGCGGCTCGCGCTGCAGGTCGTGGCCCGCACCATCTTTGACACCGACGTGACCGAGGACGTGCAGACCATCAACACCGAGGTCAACGCGATCATGGAGCTTTATAACTTCCTGATCGCGCTGCCCAAGGCCGAAGCCCTGCTGCACCTGCCCATTCCGGGGCTGATGCGCTTCAAGCGCGCGCGCCGCAGCCTCGACGCGGTGGTGCACCGCATGATCGATCAGCGTCGGCAGTCGGGCGAAGACCGCGGCGATCTCCTTTCGATGCTGCTGGCCTCGCGCGACGAAGAGCGCGACCAAAGCAAGCTGACCGACGAGCAAGTCCGCGACGAGGTCACGACCATCTTTCTCGCCGGCTACGAAACCGTGGCCAACGCGCTTGCCTGGACCTGGCTGCTGCTGGCCCAGAATCCCGACGCCGAACAGAAGCTGCACGAGGAGCTCGACCGGGTGCTCGGCGGCCGCATGCCGACGCTCGCTGACCTGCCGGAGTTGCGCTATACCGAGATGGTCATCTCGGAGTCGATGCGGCTGTACCCGCCGGCCTGGGCGATGGGCCGCCAGTCGACCGCGCCGGTCGAGATCGGCCCGTGGCGCCTGCCCGCAGGCACCTACTTCTTTTTCAGCCAGTACATCATGCAGCGCACGGAGCGGTACTTCCCTGACCCACTCCGCTTCGACCCCGAGCGCTTTACGCCGGAGGCAAAAGCCGCCCGCCCCAAGTTTACGTATTTCCCATTTGGGGGCGGCAGCCGCCAGTGTATCGGCGAGTCGTTCGCCTGGATGGAAGCTATTCTGCTGATCGCGACGCTGGCGCAGAAGTGGCGGCTGCGCCTGGTGCCCGGGCAGATCGTGGCCGTGCAGCCGAAGATTACGTTACGTTCCAAATACCCCATCCGCCTGATCCCCGAGCTGCGCTAGCCAGGCTGCGGTACGGTGGAGAGGTGGCGATCGCAGGGAACCAGATCGGTCCGCCGACACGCCCCACAAGTGGGCAGCGCGGTGGGAGCACGCAGCGCACGATGCCCGGCGGGCGCGCTCGGTCGGCAACTCTGCCGAAGGGCGCCGGCGGACGCCCGCTCTGCCGTTGGTGCGCGCTCGAGGTGCCGCGCGGCCGCCGTACGTTCTGCTCCAAAGATTGTGTTCATCAGTGGCGCATACGCACCAACCCCGGCTACCTGCGCGACGCTGTACTCGCGCGCGATCGCGGCATCTGTGCGCGATGCACGGTGGACACCCTGGGCGCCTACCGCTTGATACGCCGCACCCGGGGCGAAAATCGTACCCGTCTGCTGACCATCTGGGGCCTGCGGACGCTGGATCGGAAAAGTCTGTGGGACGCCGACCACATCCTCCCGGTCGCCGAAGGCGGCGGCGAGTGCGACCTTAGCAACCTGCGCACCCTGTGCCTCCACTGCCACCGGATCGCGACCGCGCAGCTGCGAGAGCGCCTGCGCGCCGCACGCGCGCACCATGGCCTCGACCCGGATCTCGCTGCTAGGATGGCCCAAGTGCCCGGGTGGCGAAACCGGCAGACGCAGCGGACTTAAAATCCGTAGCCCTTCGATGGGTGTGGGGGTTCAAGTCCCCCTCCGGGCACCACAAAAGAAGAGACTTACATGTGAAACGGCCACTCTATCCCGGGTGGCCGTTTCTACTGGTGGCTGTACAGGTAGCTGTTCATCTCTAAGCAGCAGTCACCGGCTTTTTTGCAAGGCGGTGTACTGGAGACTCCTCGCTATGTGTGTTCAGGTGGCTGTAGCGCGCAGCCATCGCGGGTCCTGAATGACCCGCCGCCACCATGATCTGTAGGATCGACGCTCCCGACATCGCGAGCCATGAGCAGAAGGTGTGGCGGTTGCAGTGCCACACGTATCCCTCGATCCGGGCCTCGGCAAGACATGGCTCGAACCACGATCGGTTGTCGAAGCTATCCTTTGTGCCCTTCCGGGCGGCCTTGACCTCGCGCGGGAAGATCCGGTCAGTGCCCTTCTGGCCTGGTCGACGCAGGGATTCGATCGCCGCAACAGAATCAGCGTTCAAGATCACGTCGCGCGGCTTGCCATTTTTGGCGACCGATCCTGGAAGGCGTATGACTGACCTGTCGGGACGGTACCAGGTCCATCGACATAGGTATTGCTCACCCAAACGCATCCCCGAATGGACGGAGACGACAAACTCAGCGAGATGTGATGGGTACTTTCGCGCGATCACGTCGTGGAGCACGGTGTACTCGTCATTCGAAAGGAACCGCTCGCGTCCGCCGGGCTCTTTGCGATGGA
>CAXUDF010000159.1:0-6751 GCA_964249695.1 uncultured Acidobacteriaceae bacterium | reverse complement strand
GCGCCCACAGCTCGGTTCCCTCGCGGACGTCGGCCTGCATCTGGTCCAGCGGGCGACCGAGCGTGTGATTGGCCAGGTAGATGCGGCTGCTCGCAAGCGTTTGCGAAAACAGGGGCCGAATCGCGCCCGCAATGCCGGCCTCGGTCAACGGACCCGGCCCAAGGGCCGCCACCGCGCGGGAGATCGCTTGCCCGCCTGCTTCTCCCTCCTCGCGGAAGACTGCGCCTTCGCTCACCGCTACACTCTCCCGCATCCATTGCGCTTCCAGCGCGACGGCCGCTCCGCAACCCTCGCGCCTCCGTGTTAGCGTACGCGCATGCGCGTTTTTCCCGCTTCGCTGCTGCTCTGTTTTGCCGCTGTTCTCCCGTCCGGGGCACAACAGCCCGCGCCCTCTCCGCCGCCTGTCACTGCGAATGCTGTGCAGCAGGGCGAGCTCGACCACTACCGCAGGCTCGCCACCGACTATGGCACCTTGAGCCGCTACGCTGCAGCCGACACGGCCCTGCCGCCTGCGGCACCGGGGGACAAGCGGGTGCTCTTCTTCGGCGACTCCATCACCGACAGCTGGCACCTGGACCAGTTCTTCCCCGGCCGGAACTACATCAACCGCGGCATCAGCGGCCAAACTACTCCGCAGATGCTTGTCCGCTTCCGCCAGGACGTTCTGCGGCTCAATCCTGCTGTGCTGCTCGTGCTCGCCGGCACCAACGACCTGGCCGGCAATACCGGCCCGGAGACGCTGTCTGAGATCGAAGACGACTACGCCACCTTTGCCGAGCTTTCAAGGCTGCACGGCATCCACCTGGTGTTTGCCTCGGTGACCCCGGTGAACAACTATGTCTCGCCCCAGATGACCGTGACCCGGGCCCCGGCGCAGATTGTGGCTCTCAACGCCTGGCTCCGGCAGTACTGCGCTGCTAACAGCTGCACCTACCTGGATTACTTCACGGCCATGGTGGACGGCAACGGGATGCTACGCCGTGAGCTGTCCGGTGACGGGCTGCACCCGAACGCGGCCGGCTATGCCGTGATGGCGCCGCTCGCCCAGGCGGCGATTGATCGCGCGCTTGCCGCGCCGTTGCCCCCGCCTGCCGGACAAAGGTAAGCGGCGGTTTGCTATACTCAGGCTCGAAGCAGAGCCTCGCGCCCTCGACCTGTCGCGAGCGCTCTGAGCCGCGCGGAAGTGGTGAAATGGCAGACACACCATCTTGAGGGGGTGGCGCCGAGAGGCATGGGGGTTCAAGTCCCCCCTTCCGCACCAAGTTCATTCAATGTTCCTTTGATAAAGAGACCCTGATGACGATCCTGCTGACCATAGTTCACGTGCTGCTTTGCATTTTCCTGATCGGGGTCATTCTGCTGCAGCAAGGCAAAAGCGCCGACCTGGCCAGCGCCTTCGGCGGCCAGGGCTCGCAGACCGCATTCGGCCCGCGCGGGGCGTCCAACCTGCTCTCGAAGACGACGACCTGGGGCGCCGTCCTGTTTATGTTGACCAGCATCGGGCTTACCGTCGTGATGGAGCGCAGTGCAGGCGTCGGCCACTCTGTACTGCAGGGCACAAAAACGACGCAGAGCGTACCCGCCAAGAAGTAGGCTCGTGGGCAGGATCTGAAAGGGAAGGCCAAATGGCCTTCCCTTTTTGCTGCAACGAACTCAAGACGACTCCTGCCGCCGCCCGCCGCGATGGGAAACCACTCAGGTCAGTGCCGGTCTCAAAGCTCGCGGGGGCTCGCTCCATGCTGCCGCAGCAGCGCGTCAATGTCCGTCGCGGTTTTTGAGCGCCAGGTCTCCTCGGCGCTTCGCTGCGGTTCCGCTGCGCCGTCCCGTTCCACTTCCTTGTACACGTACGAGAGCACGCGATCCTCGGGCTCGTCGGCCCAGGTGTTGCCCTTGCCCTGCACCCGCGTAGAGCCCCGCCTCCAGCCGTCCGGGGTCAGGTGCCACTCGGTCCATTCCTGTCGTATCGCCATAGCTCCATTATGCAATCGCGGCCCGTGCAGGCAGTGATGCCGTTCCACACTGCAAATCCGGCACAATCGAAGCATGCCTGCCTTTGTGCGCGAAACATTTCCGGTAGGCCTGCTGGCCTGCAACTGCACCCTGCTCGGCGACCCGGCCGCGGGCGAGGCGATCGTGATCGACCCGGGCCTCCCAGGTCCCGGCCGGCAGCCCAGCGGCGCGCCTGCTCAACTGCTGGCGCGGCTGGCCGCGCACGGCCTGCGGCTCACGCAAATTATCGTCACCCACGCACACATCGACCACATCGGCGGAGCGCTCGCGCTCAAACAGGCCACCGGCGCCCCTATCCTGCTGCACCAGGCCGACCTTCCCCTGCTGAGCATGATGGAGATGCAGGCCGGGTGGCTCGGGATAGCCGCGCCGCCCATCACGCCGCCCGACGCAAGCGCGGAGGACGGGCTCATCGTCGGGCTTGCATCCCTGCGCGGTGAGGTCCTTTACACCCCCGGCCACACAGAGGGCAGCGTTTCCGTGCTGTTTGGCGAAGCAGGGCTGCTGTTCTCAGGAGACACCCTGTTTGCCGGTTCCATCGGGCGCACGGATCTTCCTGGCGGCGATTCTCGCAAGATTCTCCGGTCGATCCGTGGCCGCCTGCTGCCGCTGCCGGAGGGCACGCTCGTCATCCCGGGGCACGGCGCGGAAACGACGATTGGACGGGAGCGGGACCGCAATCCGTTTCTGCAGTTCTGAAGGTCAAGGTCCTGACAGGCAGGGCAGGGCTAGCGGGTCTGGCTGGAACGCGGGTCTCCTGCTCGGTTCCGGCAGGCTCCCGGCTAGAATGTCGCATGGAACGCAGAGCGCTCTTGAAAGCCCTGGGCCTCTCGGCAGGTGCGCGACTCGAGCGCGGTCCGTTGCGGGGCTTCACCCTTACGGATCAGCCGAATGCGTCTACCTTCCAGCCGGCTTTTGCAATGAACCAACTCGGGTACCTGCCGGCATCCGCAAAGGCAGCCACGGTGCGCTTCGCTACCCCCGACCAGACCAGCTTCCGTGTGCGCTCCCTTAAGGAAAACCACGTCGCCTTTGAAGGCACGCTTACCCCAGCAAAGCTGGACGAGCTTTCCGGCGACACCGTGCGGCAGGCGGTGTTTTCAGCGCTGCAAACGCCAGGCGAATACTGTATCGAAGCAGGTACGCAGCGCAGCGATCCTTTCTCGATCCGCACAGGCGCCTACGCTGACGCATTGCGAACGACCATGCGGGGCTACACCGGGCAGCGCTGCGGATGCAGCGTGGACCTGGGCAGCGGTTACCGCCACGCGCCCTGTCATCTGGAGGGCGGCTACGACGCGTCCTCCGGCAAACACGGCGCGCTGCCAAATGGCGGCGGCTGGCACGATGCCGGCGATTACGGGCGCTACATCGTAAACTCGGGCATCACCTGCGGGACGCTGCTCTGGGCGTGGGAAATGTACCCTCGGGCTCTGCGCGGCCTGGATCTTGGCCTGGCGAAGCTGCCTCCGGAGCTGCCGGACTTCCTCGAAGAAGTGGCATGGAACCTGAACTGGATGCTCCAGCTCCAGGATGCCGACGGCGGCGTCTTTCATAAGCAGACGAGCACGCACTTTTGCGCCTTCATCATGCCGCAGGACGACCGTCTCATCAGTGAGGTGATCGGCACCCATGCCGAGCCGTACAAAAGCACCTGCGCGACAGGAGACTTCGCCGCCGTCATGGCGATTGCTGCACGGTGTTACGCGGAGTTTGATCCCGCGCTTGCGTCACGCTTTCGCCTCGCGGCAGAGAGAGCCTGGAACTGGGCCGTGGCGCATCCGGATGTCCCCTTTGACAATCCGCCCGGGATCACGACCGGTTCCTACGCCGATCCGCACTGCGCCGATGAGCTCGCCTGGGCCTCCGCGGAGCTTTGGCGCACCACCGGCGGCGCGCAGTACGAAAAAGCGTTCCTGAGCTCCCTACCGTCGAACCTGGAAGATCTCAGCGTCGGTGTGCCTTCCTGGGGAAACGTTGCGTCTCTGGCGCTTTGGACCTACGCGATGGCGCCCCGCGAAGCGAAGCCGGACGTGAAAGCCGCTGTTCGCCAAGCGACCGAGATAGCCGCGCAGAGACTCATCTCGACCGGCCAGGCCAACGGCTACGGCAACACTATGACAGCCGCCGACTACGGCTGGGGATCGAACAGCGAGGCGTGCAATCAATCCTTCCTCTTGTTGGTAGCGCATCAGTTTCGTCCCGATCAGGCGCTGGCTACCGCGGCGTTGAGCAACCTGCACTACCTGCTTGGGCGCAACTGCTTTGGCGTTTCGTGGGTGACGCAGCTGGGTGTGCGGCCTTTCCTGCACCCGCACCATCGCCCCAGCGTTGCCGACGGGATCCCGGCACCCTGGCCGGGCCTGCTCTCCGGCGGCCCCAACAGCCGCCCTGCCGATGCTGTAGCCCGAACCCTGCGCCCGATGCCGCCCATGCGTATGTGGATTGACAACGATCAGGCCTACTCCATGAACGAGATCGCGATCAACTGGAACGCGCCGCTGGTCTTTCTGCTTGCGGCTGCCAACGCTTGAGACAGGCTCGCGTCCTGCTGCTCGAAGCCTTCCTTAGGAAACATCGACCGGTAAAGGGTCGAGCTGAAGAGTTTGCAGCCTTGGCCGATAAAGCGTGTGGGGGATTTATCGATGGCTATCTTTCACACGCAGCTGTTAACAATCGAAGGCATGCAGGGCGACGAAGCGGTGCACGGCGTCTCCCGTGCGCTCGGGCAGGTTCCAGGCGTACGTCTTGATGAGATCGAGGTCGGGTATGCGCGCGTTATGGCCGAACCTGGCTGTGAACCGCTGATCCGGGATGCGCTTGGCCGCGCCGGTTTTGCGCTCGCCGCAACCGAGCTTGAGGGCTGACGCGCGACCTGGCCGCGCCTCACGCAAGCGCTCAGCGTTTGAGGT
The DNA here is from genome assembly GCA_964249695.1 of uncultured Acidobacteriaceae bacterium. Lineage (GTDB taxonomy): Bacteria > Acidobacteriota > Terriglobia > Terriglobales > Acidobacteriaceae > EB88. The sequence goes on along the minus strand of CAXUDF010000159.1, from coordinate 1,829 downwards.
GATTGCGTCCGCGGCCTCGGCATACGCGACAAGGCTGAAATGGAGGCCTATTCGCAGCGGCCGCCTGCCGAGCAGTAGCGGTTGGCAGCCGCCAGGTACCGGGTCCAGTCGGACGCGATGCCCCGCTGCGCCTGCTCGAGCGGCATCCTCCCGGCCCGGACCTCGTCGGCGAGGTAGTTCTCGACCCGGTCTTTGACCTTGAAGTAGCGCTCCCGGAGCGCCGCGTCGTCAGGGCCGCACTCCGGCCAGATATTGCCCAGGCCGTCGGCTCCGCCGAGCTCAAGCGGCACAAGATGATCGAGCTCGCACACCTGGTTCTCGCCCTCATTGTGGCGAGGCCGGGGTATGCCGTACCACGCGTACGCTGCATGTTTGTCGGCTTCATCGACCTGGCAGTTGCGGGTGCACCGCGTACGCCATCGCGGGTCACGAAGCACGTTCTCCGTGATCGAGGGATTGATGCCGCCCGGGGTACAGCGGCCATCCGGCAGCGGGTAGGAGCCCGGCCGGGTCTGCACGGCACAGGCACCCTCTGCCGGCTCCTGCCACTGCACGAAATACTCAGACGTGCACGTGAGGCTGAGGCCGTCGCACGAGGCTTCTTCCTGCTCGCCCTGTTCCGGCGTGTGGCTGTACTCACGGCGTCGATGCTCGCCTCCGCGTGAGCGGTACGTGCGGTCCTCCGCGAAGGGCCGTAGGGCGCTGCGCTGCTGTGGAGCCGGGGAGCGGTGGTTTGCTTGCCAAAGTTGGAAAGCGATAAAGACGAGCACGGCAACGAGAAGAATGGTGGTCAGCGAAGAACGGTCACGCACGGGGCAGGCTGCTCCTGAAGGGAAAAGGGGAAAGCACGGAGTGTCGATGGCGGGATCGTCCGAAAGCCTGGGCCGAGCACGCCGACACTCCCACCTTCTCACGCGTCCACTACGGTTTTCAGCCGGCGGCGCGGATGAGCGTCAGGATTGACTTACCGAACGTAGGATCTGAACGACCGCTCGCGGCCTCTATTCTCTGGAAGCTGTGGATGCAGCCGCATCACAGCTGCTCGACCACAGTGATCAGCCCACGGACGCCGCTGATGAAGATTGCCGACTCCGCCAGCAGGCTCAGGACCAGCCAGCCCCGCGGCGCAAAACCGAAAGCAGAGCCCGGGTGTACGAGCACGCCGGCCTGCCCAAGCAGCGTGCAGGCAAGCGCTTCGTCGTCAAGGATGGCCGGCAAACGCAGGACCGCGTACCACCCGGCATCAGCAGACAGGCGCGAAATGGCTGTGCCCGCAAGCAGCCGGTCGAGGTTGGTGACATTCGCTGCGACGCGCGCTCGGATCTGCCGCTGGACTATCTCGCGGCCGCCCAGCCATGCCGGCGCAGCCGCCTGTACCGGCGCGCTGACGGAAAGAAACGTATCCGCGATGACCTCCAGGCGCGCTCTGGCCTCCTCGCGCGCGGGCTCCGGTCCGCACATCGCGATCCACGACAGCTTCATCTGCGGCAGCGCGGCCACCTTGCTCAGGCCGCTCAGCACAAAGCACAGGGCAGGGTGCGGGCCTCGCGTAAAGGTGCTCGGCGTAGCGGTACGCCATGGGTAGTCGAGGAAAACCTCGTCCACAATCAAGGCCAGTTCGTGGCGGACACACAACTCTTCAAGCGCCGCACGCTCGGCCTCTGAAGTGAAGTGGCCAGTCGGATTGTTCGGGTGGACAAGCGCGATGGCACGGGTGCGCGGGCCTATACGGGCCTCAATGGCGCCGGGCTCGATCTGCCAGCCATGATCGTAGATCAGCGGGTAGGTGCAAAGCCGCACGTCGTCGAGCGCGGCCAGGTAGTCGAACA
>CAXUDF010000158.1:0-6908 GCA_964249695.1 uncultured Acidobacteriaceae bacterium | reverse complement strand
CCCGGCGAGGCGGACGCGGTGCTCCACGGCGACATCACCAGCTTTACCGTCTACGCGCTCACCTACGACTCCACCACCAACCAGTCGTCAAGCTACCTGATTACGATCACCGCGCGGGTGCGCCTCGAAGACCGCTCCGGCCGCGTCCTGTACCAGAACAACAGCTACCTGTTCCGCCAGCAGTACGAGTCGACGCAGGACCTGGTGTCGTTTATCCAGGAAGATCCCGCGGCCGTCCAGCGGCTCTCGCGGGACTTTGCCCAGAACCTGGTCGCCGACATGACGGAAAGCTTCTAGCCGTGGGCGCGGGCTTTGCTTCAACCGACCGCTTCCTCGCCGAAGTGCAAAGCGACAAGCTGCGGCCCGGCTATGTGTTCGTTGGCGATGAGGCGTTCCACTATGAGCGCTGCCGCCGCGCGCTGCTGGCGAAGTTTTTGCCTGCGGACGCGCAGGGCGATTCGGGCGGCCTGCGCGAGTTTTGCCTCCACGACCTCGATCTCGCCGACACGTCCATCTTTGAGGTGCTCGACCGCGCACAGTCGCCGTCGCTGATGGCACCGTTTCAGTTGCTGTTTGTGCGCGGCGTCAAGGCGCTCTACGGCAGGGGTGCGAAGAAGGAAGAGTTCGCGGCGATCGACGCGTACTTTCGCTCGCCGAATCCGGCCGCGCTCCTGCTGTTTGTCGCCGACCACATCCGCATCCCGGCGGACGTGCGCCGCATGGACTACGAGGACAAGACCCGCTACGAGCGCATCCGCGAAACTCTCGGCGAGTGGTGCGGCACAGTAGAGTTGGCGCGCGCGGACGAGGAGGATGCGATGCGCTGGCTCGCCGCGGAAGCCAAGCGCGCCGGCAGGCAGCTGGAGCCGGAGGCGGCGCGCGCGCTCGCCGACGTGCTCGGCGCCGATATGCTTTCCATCGCGAACGAGTGGGAGAAGCTGCTGCTGTACACATCCGGACGCGGTAACGGCCTTGGTGAGACGATCACCCTGGCCGATGTGGAAACCATGGTGCTGGGCGCGAAGCAGCGTTCACTCTACGAGCTTACCGACGCGATCTCCCGCAAGGAGCCCGCGCGGGCGCTCGCGCTGCTCGACGGTCTGCTGAACGCGAGCGACGGCGGCGAGGATGCGGCCATCGGCCACCTCTATATGCTGGCCCGAACCTTTCGGCAGATGCTGGTCATCGTCGAGAAGAACGTGCGCGACTCGCGGGCGGTATGGAGCGCACTGTGGCAGGGCTTTCGCCCGCCGCCGTTCGCGGTGGACGACATCATCCGCCAGGCGCGCCGCTACCGCAGCCGCGGCGAGCTCGTGGCCGCCATCCGTGCCGTGGCCCGCGCAGACGGCGAGCTCCGCTCCAGCCCGGTCGACAAAAAGCTCGTGCTGGAGCGGCTGGTGCTCGAGCTGGCAAAGCCCGGCCTGTAGAAGCCCACCTGTAAGCGGCACGACCGATCGTGCTAATGACTACTTGCATGGCATCACATGTCTCGCATTACCGTTTACGCTTCCGCTCCGGCTAAGTTTTACGAAGTCTCGTCGGTTTGCGGGCGTCACGCCTGCCGCGCAGATGACCTTGGCCTTGCTGCACACCATCATTCGTTACTGTTCTTACCAGGGTAGAGTGAGCCTCCAATGATGGTTCCATGCCTGCCAGTCGATGCAGTCGCGGTTACTCGCCTATCTTGTGAGCGCCGTCCACCTAGGGTCATATCACTGCTGAGCGAATTGGCCCGAGACAAGCGCACTGCATTGCGCTTGTTCGGCGCCGGATGATTCTCAAGCTGCTGCATGGCACTGAGCGCATCAGTCGCGTTCTACATGCCTGGAAAAGTAAGCGTCACTTCGGTGAATCCCTACCTACGCTGCCCCCGCCGCCGGAGCCGTCTACGTTTTGCACCTCAAGCAGCATGGTGCCTCTGCCGCCTTCGTTTGGTTTCAGGACGAGATAGCGGTCAAGAAGCGGGGCGTCTGCCGGGAACATGCGCCACGTGTTCGCAGGCGTTTGCAGATATATGACAGAAGCACTGTCGGGCTCCAGCAGGTCCTGCTCCGTAGGTGCGTTGTGGTCCAGGATAAGCATGGCTCCGGCTTCCGGGCCGGACTGGGAGCTCGTCCAGCTGGCGTGAAAGCGCAGCAAGCCGGTGATGCCCTGGGCCTGTAAGTTTTCAAGCTGCGCATCTGTAGGGCACCCTTCCGACGGTACGAACACCTGGCAATGAAGCACTTCCGGACCGTGGATCCAGTCATAGGCGGCAACCTTCAACTGCTGCTGCTTCCAACCTTGTTCGCGGGCTTTATCGCGCCAGAAGGATGCATCACCGCCGGCGGCCGAGGCTTCCACCTCGTGCTTCTCAATCATTTCTGCCATCAGCTCACTCGCTTCCCCACAATGGGCAGCAGAGGCGAGCGAGAGATAGTGGACCGCCAGCGCCGGGTCAGCTTTAACGGGCAATCTGGACTGCCGGCGGTAGAAATTAGCGAGAAGAAGCGCTGAAGGTACATCGCCTGCATCGGCAAGTGCCTTCAGTTTGGGGAGAGCTTCTTCAGCATGGCCTTGCCATAAAGGCGCGAGGGCGGCCGATCGTTCAGGCGTGTCAGGGGAGCCGGCCAACGACGGTTGGGCCGCGCGATACGCCTTGGCCGCCGGGGTGTAGCTCGCGCCGTCCTGGGCGTGGATGGGCTCAGTCGAAAGCGTGGCGAGTAGGCAGGCAAGGAAGGACAGGCGCCGCATAGCAGTTGGCGTTAGTTCTACGCCCGTCCCAACGTTTGCGCTAGAAGTCTTTATTGCCGGGGACCACCCCTCGCGGAGTAAGGAGTTCCGTTCCTGCTCTGACTTTCGCTTTTTCTACGATTTCTCCTCTCCCTGTCTCCAAGTCCGCCGATAACTCCCACAAGCGAGGGATGGAGCGCCGAAAGTGCGGGCTTCACCATCGCCGTCGCGAAGCGCGTACGCGGCCACAGGCCGCTAGCCCTCTAGCCGCAATGCACCGGTGTGGTGGATTGCTGAGAGAGGTTCCGCGCGAGCGTACCCCGGGTTTCCGGGAACGGAGGAGTCATGCACGTAGGCAGGATCTTTGCAGTGGGAGCCCTGGTGATCTCGGCTTGCCCGCTGTTCGCGCAAACAGCCCCGGACGTTACCGGCCCGGTTACCAGCTTCGGCATTCTAGGCACTGCTCAGGCAGAAACTCTGGGCTACAACCGGACGACAGCGGGATTCAAGGTGTTTACTGATGTGCAATACCACCCCCTGGTAGGCTTCGATGTCCGAGGCACGGCGATCCGTTTCATCGGTTCAAACCACACCTATGCGCTGGAAGCAGGACCACGCGTGGAGCGTCGCTACGGCCCGTTGAGGCCCTATGCGGAAGCACTGGTTGGCGGCATTCACCAGTACTTTTACGGCGCAACCATCGGAGCCGTCGTGGGCACTGAGGCGCATGTGTATCAGAACGTGTACCTGGTAGGTGAAGGCGAGTACCGGTATGCGCCGCAAAAGTCGACGCCGCTGATTAACCCGCGTGAGGGCCGGATCGAGTTGAGCGCGGGCGTCGCGGTGCGCATCGGGCACCAGGAACAGTTCTAGCGCGCAAAAAGGCTCGCGCGCCGGCATCCATCGCTTGAGGCTTCCGCTGTCGGCGTCACGGCATCGGGCAGCCAGGAAGCGGCGGAGGGTCTCGAAGTACCGGCAACACCCGGGGAAACGGGAGCGAAGCTGGCCTACCCAGGCAGCGGCGCCGCCTCGCTCCGGCCGGCACCGGTCAGCACGGCGGCCGCCAGCAGAATCAGCGCGCCGCCAAGCCAGGCTAGCGGTCCAAGCCGGTCGCCCAGCAGCCATACGCCGAGCGCAGAGCCGAGCGCGGGCTCTATGTTCAGGAAAACCGCGGCGCGCGACGCCGGCACATGCCGCATGCCCCAGTTCCACAGCAGGCTGGTGGCGGCGGTACATAGTACGCCGCTCGCCGCGAGCGAAGCCCAGGCGACAGGCGGCACTCCGTGCAACGGCGGCAGCTGCCCCTGCATGCCGGAGCGGCGCAGCAGCAGGTCTTTGCTCAGTACCCACGCGGTCAGCATTGCGGTGCCGGCGACCGTGCCCCAGGCGGTCACCTGCAGGGCCGAGTGCCGCTGCACCAGCGATTGATTCAGCAAGAGCCACCCCAGCGAGATGGATAGCGACAGCACAATCAGCAGGTCTCCCGTGAGCGACGGCCCCGCACCGGTTCCACGCTGCCCGCCACTCAGGACGATCATGGCTACACCCACGCTTGAGCCCGCAAGTGCATACCAGCCCGCGGCCGGCAGGCGCTCGCCGGCAAACACGGTCGCGCCGAGCGCAAGAATGGCAGGCATGGTCCCGACCATCAACGCCGCATGCGACACCGTGGTGAGCGATAAACCATAAAATTGCGTCAGGAACTGCACCGGCACGCCGAGCAGCGACGCAGTCAGCAGCAGCCGCCACTCACGGGGCGAGAAGTGCGGTTTGCGCAGCACCGGCAGCAAGGCTACGCACGCGAAAGCGAAGCGGTACAGCACCATGTGGTCTGAGCTCATGGAGCGCAGCGCGAGTTTGCCGAACACGAACCCCATGCTCCACAGCGCGCCCGCCGCGGCGCATGCTGCGTAGCCCAGCATCGTCAACTTTCGCCGGGTTTGCCGTTCCAGGTCAGGGTCCATACTTCGCTTCCGGTCCGTCTTCCCACTCTCGCATGGCGGCCCATGCTACGTTCGTGAGCGGTGGGACCTTAGCGGGAAGGGAAGCAAGAACAATGGCGACGCGCGAAGCGATTTTCGAGAAAGTGCAGACAGCTCGAAGGGAAAAGGGGCTCACCTGGCGGGCGATTGCGGACCGCCTCAGCAGCGGCTCGCCCGTGCTGATCACCGCTGCGCTGCTGGGGCAGATGACCCTGACCCGCGAGGAGGCCGCGAAAGCCGCGGAACTCTTCAGCCTGGACACGGCCGAGGCCGCCCTGCTGATGGAGCCCCCCATGCGCGGCTCACTGCCATCGGTACCGCCCAGCGACCCGCTGCTGTACCGCTTCTACGAGCTGCTGCAGGTGTACGGCACCACCTGGAAGGCGCTCATCGAGGAAGAGTTTGGCGACGGCATTATGAGCGCGATCGACTTTCATATGGAGCTTGAGCGCGAGCCGGACCCGAAAGGCGACCGCGTCAAGCTCACACTTTCGGGCAAGTTTCTGCCGTATCACCGGTACTGAGCTAGCCGCTCGCTACGCCCAGGTGAAAGCCGTTGCTCTTGCTGCAAGCGCCATTTTCAAGCGTCGCTGCCATCCTGAGCGGCGCATCAGAGCACGCTTTTACCCATGGTGCTATCGCTGCAGTATGTGTCTATGAAGAGATCGGCCCCGAACTCGCCAAGCTTGTGAAGCAGGGAAGGAGTGAAGCGTGGGCCGCCATCAAATGACGAGTGGAAATGGCCGCACCACCAGATAAGTTCTCCTTTCGCCAGGGATGATCAGAAGTGCACAGCTTAGCCAAGGCCACCAGTGGGAGCTTTACTGTGGTACGTGATCCGGAAGGGCGATAAAAATGGCATCCTTGGCTGCAGCTCGTGTACTTACTCCTGTGTATCAAAAGACGTCCATAGAAAAGCTAGGGCAGATTGCCGTTCGGTACGGCCTTGTTCTTGTGATCGTCTGGTTTGCATGTATGAAGTTCACACAGGTTGAGGCGCATGGGATTCAACCCCTCGTCACTCATAGTCCGCTGCTGAGCTGGTTAAATCACCTTGTGAGTGAACGGGCGTTCGGGAGGGGGTTGGGCACCTGTGAATTGGCCATAGCGATCCTCATTGCGCTGCGGCCAGTATCCGCGGCGATTTGCGCGATCGGCAGCGTCGGTGCAATTGCGATGTTTCTGACAACACTCTCGTTTCTGCTCCAGCCAACAGCGTGGAACCTGATGCTGGGGGGCTTTCCGGCCCCGTCGGATCCAACCGGTGAGTTCCTGCTCAAGGACATCGTCCTTCTCAGCGCGGCGTTTTGGTCCCTGGGCGAGGCTTGGAGTAGCGTCGTAAAGAAAGCTCCTGACGACGGCCAGAGGACATAGATCTAACCTAACGCTTGGTTCTTTTTCACTCATGCACAGCACTACCACTTATGGCTAGTGGCTCGGATGCTCGCCCGGTGTTCGCAAGGATGGGTCAAAGCTCCTAACTGCCCACTTACAGTTAGCGTTCACTATGCGAGGCCTGCTTACAAAGCGACGGCAGATTCTTCGCTTCGCTCAGGATGACCCGCACAAAGTGCACACTGATGTTAGAGGCTGCTTCAGCCACAGCAGGCAGCTCTACTCAAGCAAGCCCCACTACCAGATCGCGCAGCGTTTCGCTGCCACCATCGGTGCCCCTGCCTTGCACCCGAAGGCCTCCGCAAACGCGGGCATGTTCTCCACCACCCCGTTGACGCGGTACTTTTCCGGAGCGTGCGGGTCGATCGCCACCCTCTGCCGCATAGCGTCCGGGCGGGTGCTCTCACACCAGCTTTGCCCATACGCGGTAAAGAACTGCTGCGCCGGCGTGAGCCCGCCGTACGCGGCCTCACCCGGCGCATTGAGAGTCACGCCGGCCTCCTTCGCTTTGGCGGAATAGGCCAAAAACGCGAGCCGCAGCCCCGACAGGTCGGCCAGGTCTTCGCCAAGGGTCAGCTTGCCATCTACGTGCTGCTCGTCTATCTGCACAAAGCCGTTGTACTCGCTCGTCACGCACGCCGCCCGTTCGGCAAACTGCCGCGCATCATCCTTGCGCCACCAGTCCCGCAGGTTGCCCTGCCCATCAAACAGCCGGCCTTCGTCGTCAAAGCCGTGGGTCAACTCATGGCCGATCACGCCGCCGATGGAACCGTAATTCACCGCGTCATCCTCGGTCGGGTCATAGTAGGGCGGCTGCAG
>CAXUDF010000157.1:4732-7025 GCA_964249695.1 uncultured Acidobacteriaceae bacterium | reverse complement strand
CTCGCGAAGACCACCTTCGAGGGCTACTCGACGATCACCTCCACCGGCTGCGAAGTGCTTGCGCTGGTAAAAGACGGCGCAGGCGTCCCATTTGCCACCGCGGGTGAGCAGATCGACATCGTGCTCGATCACACCAGCTTTTACGCCGACTCGGGCGGCCAGCAAGGCGACCACGGAGTGCTGCTTTCCGACGACCACAACGCGGTCGTCGCCGAGGTGCACGGCTGCGTGCAGCCGGTGCAGGGCGTGCGTGCGCACCGCGCGACGCTGCGCCTCCCGCTCGCGGTCGGCGAGCGCGTCGACACCGTCGTCGATCGCGACCGCCGCAACGCGACCCGCCGCAACCACACCGGCACCCACCTGCTCCACGCGGCGCTGCGCGAGGTGCTGGGCCCGCACGTGAAGCAGGCCGGCTCGCTGGTCGACCCGACCCGCCTCCGCTTCGACTTCTCGCACTTCGCCCCGATCGCGGACGAGGAACTGCAGCAGATCGAAGATCTCGTCAACCGCGAAATCCTGCGCAACGAAGCAGTCAACACGATGGTGGACGTCCCGATCGACGTCGCGGTCAACCAGTATCACGCGATGGCGCTGTTCGGTGAGAAGTACGGCGACAGAGTACGCGTGGTGAAGATCGGCGATTTTTCAACCGAGCTGTGCGGCGGCACCCACACGGGTGCGACCGGCGAGATCGGCCTGCTCAAGCTGCTGGGCGAGTCGAGCGTGAGCTCCGGCGTGCGCCGCATCGAGGCAGTGTCCGGCGCGGGCGCTTTGAGCGAGTTCCGCCGCGGCTACGCAGCGGCGCAGCTTGCCGCTCAACTCGGCGCGTCCGCTGACATGGACCCCGCAGAAGCGCTGCGCGCCCGCTTCACCGCGCAGGAAGAAGAACTCAAAAAACTCCGCCGCGAGCTCGACCAGGCCCGCATGAAATCTGCAACCAGCGCGGTTGCCGATGCCGCAGCCTCAGCCGTTGAAGTCAAAGGCGTCAAAGTTCTCGCCCAGCGCGTCGACGGGCTCGACCGCGGCCAGATGCGCACGCTGGTCGACACGCTGCGCTCAAAACTTGGCTCGGGCGTCGTCGTCCTAGGCTCGGTCGACCCCGACGGCAAGGTCGCGCTCGTCGTCGGCGTCACCAAGGATGTGGCAGGCCGCGCGCCCGCCGGCAAGGTCGTGGCAGCAGTCGCGAAGCTGGTCGGCGGCTCAGGCGGCGGCCGGCCGGACCTTGCCGAAGCCGGCGGCAAGGACGCCGCAGCGCTGCCCGCGGCGCTTGCGGCAGCGTCTGCGATTGTTGGCGAGCTGCTGGGCTAGGCGCCTGAGCGGCTGCCGGTAACCAGGCAAGCCATGCCGGACGCGCCACTTTCGCGCGGAAAATGGTTTGCTAAAGGAAGCAGGCAAGGAACCAGACAAGGGGGGAGCGCTGCCGCTGACCATGCATCTCGTCCGCAAACGCGTTCCCACACCCGTTTCCCACTGCGCCGCCGCCCTGCTGGCCGTTGGCCTGCTTGTGGGCATGAGCGGGAATGCACTGCGGGCGCAGGCCGGGAGCGGGGGAGCTGACCCGTACACGCAGGCCCTGCACCTGCGTGCTTCGCTCGACGCGACCCCGCGCGCCCAACGGACCGAGCACCAATACGGGCAGGTGCTGGATGCTTTCCGAGTTGTGTACCGCCATGACCGCACTGCCGCTAACGCCGATGCGAGTGTAGAGGCGGTAGCGGAACTGCTGGCCGAGGAGGGCCGGCTCTTCCACGACGCGGGCCTGCTGCGCGCCGCCGTCGAGCAGCTGCATTTTCTTGAGCGCGATTTTGCCGCAAGCCGCTTCGCGGTACCCGCCTTGCTGACCGAAGGCGAGATTGAAGCACGCGACCTCGGCGACCCGGCGGCCGCGCGCGGGCGTTTCGAGCAGTTTCTTGCAAGCTACCCCGCCAGCGAGCTTGCGCCGCAGGCTCGCGCCGAGCTGCGCCGCCTCGCCGCGCAGGCGCAGCCGCCCGAGACCGCTGCTGCCGACGACCGCAGCGGCGACTACGCTCCAGTCGGGTCCGTGGCCGCTCCGCAGGAGGCGACAACCTCACGCGCCTCATCGGGATCCAGGCCGGGCGTGCCCTCAGCCGCAACCAGCCCGGCCGCCCCGACACGGCAGCAGCCCGCGCCGGCAGCTGCGAGCGTGCCGCCGCTCCCCGCAAGGTCTTCCCTGCAGGAGCGCGACCTCGCAGCACCCGCAGCTAACTCGGGAACCGAACCGGCATCCGATCTGACGCAAACGCCGGCCCGCTCCAACGCGAGCAGCGCCCCG
>CAXUDF010000157.1:0-4632 GCA_964249695.1 uncultured Acidobacteriaceae bacterium | reverse complement strand
CCGTCCCGCGTGGCCGTGGTCGCGGGCGTCCGGCACTGGTCTACCGCGAGCTACACGAGGGTCGCGGTCGATCTCCAGGCCGTGCCGAACGGCGGCGACCCTACGGTGGAGGTGCCGTTTGAGGCTTCGCGCGTCGCACACCCTGACCGCATCTTCTTCGATTTGCACGGCGTCCAGCTGGCCCCGGAGCTTGCGGGCCGCGCCGTCACGGTCAGCGACGGCGGCTTTCTCGAGCGCATCCGGGCAGCGCAGTTTTCAGGCGACGTGGTGCGCGTGGTGCTCGACGTGACCGATGTGAGCGACTACTCGGCCTTCTGGCTGCCGAATCCTTCGCGGCTCATTATCGATATTCACGGGCGTCCTCGGGGAGCGCCGCAGGCCGTGGCCAGCCTTGCGCCGCCTGAATCAAGGTCATCGACAGCAGGCACGGCGTTGCCAGGCCCGGCAACAGCAAGCGCAGCCGCTCCCTACGCGAACAAACCGCAGGCGAGCGCGGCCGACGTACCGTCCTCTAGTCCTTCTCTGGTGCAGCCGGCCATTGCGCCCACACCGCAGGCGCCCTCGACGCTCTCGTCCCGCGCCGCGGCCGCCGGCGCGCCTACCCCCCGGTCCTCGCGAGCCGCGGCCCCAGGCACCTTTGTCGCGGAAACTGCGGCGCCCGGCGCGGCCTCGGCCCCGCTGCGCGCCGGGGACTCGGTAGCGGCCATCGCCGCACTGGGCCAGCAGCCCTCACGGGTGCGTGCGACCCCGAGCCCCACCACCGCACCGGTAGCGGCTGTGGCTGAGCCGGCCCCCAATGCTAGTACCGCGAGCATCGACAATCCTCCCGCACAGCAGCGAAAGCGGCGGCAGTCCACTTCGCCAGACGCGACCGCATTCGCGCCGAAGGCGCAGCTGGCCGCGCCGCAGGTGCCGACGAGGGCGCAGCTGACCGCACCGCAGGTGCCTGAGCCGGATGGGGCCAGCGGCCGCTCTGGAACGCAGACTATGGTTCGGGCTCTGGGGCTCAAGGTCAATCGCATCGTCATCGATGCCGGGCACGGCGGCCATGACTCCGGCACCCTGGGGCCGGGCGGCATTGAGGAAAAAGATGTTGTGCTGGACGTAGCACTGCGCGTGGGCAAGCTGCTGAAGCAGCGCCTGGGCGCTGACGTGATCTACACGAGGGATGACGACACGTTTATCCCGCTCGAAACCCGGACGGCCATCGCGAACAAGGCGCAGGCCGACCTGTTTCTGTCGATCCACGCCAACTCCAGCCCTGACGCGAGCGCGCGCGGGGTGGAAACGTATTACCTGAACTTCACCACCTCGGCCGATGCGCTCGAGGTCGCGGCGCGCGAAAACGCGGTGTCGGATGAGTCCATTCACCAGCTCTCAGACCTGGTCAAAAAGATTACGCTGCAGGACAAGATCGCCGAGTCGCGCGAGTTTGCAACAGACGTGGACGGGAGCCTCTTCCAGGGGCTGGAAGCAGGCAATGCGGGCCTGAAGGATCGCGGGATCAAAAAAGCGCCGTTTGTGGTGCTGATTGGCGCAAATATGCCGTCCGTGCTGGCGGAAATCTCGTTTCTGACGAATCCGGACGATGCCGCGGAGCTGCGCGATGGCGCGTACCGCCAGCGCATTGCGGAAGCCTTGTACAAAGGCGTCGCCCGCTACGAACGCAGCCTGAACGGGTCGCGGCTGGAGGAGAGTGCGGCCCGATAGAGGGTGTTTGTACGAGCCGTGAAAGGGCAGCCGATGGTGGTGTAGGCTTGAGATATAGTGCCTGACTTTCCCCGGAAAGCGTTGCTTACTCGCCTGCTCGCAGCGTCCTTACTGCTTGCCCTTATGACGCCTGCGCTCCCGGCACAGGGGGGCCAGGGTGCGGATGCTGCGACCTCCGTGATGAAGTCAAAAGCTCCGCAGGGAACCACCCTAAGCCACAAGCCGCCGACAAGCCGACCCTTGCTGCCGCCTGCCTTTGCGGGCGAGCCGCTTGTCGGCGACATCGTCAGCATCGCGGACCCAAATGCGGCCGACGCGGCGCACGCCGCGGTGCTGAAGGAAGACGGACTCCAGCAGTCGAGCGTTGCCCATTATGGGGGCACCGGCGATGTCGGCTGGACGGTGCAGGCGCTGCGGTTTGGCGATGCAACCGGTGCTTACAGCGCGTGGACGTTCTACCGTGATCCCGCGATGGAGCCGGTAGCGGTCGGTGAAAATGCCGCGGCCAACGCCAACCTTTTTCTTATGCGCAGCCGCGCGACGCTGGTGCTTGCGCGCGCAAGTGGAATGGCCGGCGCGCCAGCAGCAGGCCGTTCTATTGAAGATCAGGATGCGCGCAAGCTGAAATTTGCAATGCAGGGCCTGCTTGAGGGCTTGCCGGCGCTGCAAGGCCCGGACGCGGTTGCGCCGAGTCTGCCCGGATTGCTGCCGGACGAGGGTCTCCAGGCCAACTCCATCCACTATGCAATCGGCCCGGCGAGCTATAACGGTTCGCTGCCGGTGTCGGCGATTGACTTCAACCGCAGCGCAGAGGTTGCGACCGCACGCTACCGATTGCACTCCGGCAGCTTCGGCGTGCTGACCCTGGAGATGCTGCCCACGCCGCAGATTGCCGGTGCGGCGCTGCGCGGCGTCGAGGCCATGCCGGACAGCGCCTTGCACGCCGGCACCCTGCGAACCGGGCCGCTGGTCGCTATTGTGAGCGGAGCGGGCGTCTCGCAGGCCGATGCCAACAGGCTCCTCAATCGAATCCACTACGTGGCCGACGTAACCATGGATCAGCCGCAGGGCTATACCAGCGAAGTTGCGAAAGCAGCGAAGCTGCTGCTCGGCATTGCCTATCTCACAGGCATTTTGGCCGTCGCGGCCCTGCTGCTGGCGTTGTTCCTGGGCGGCGGCCGCGTGCTGCTGCGGCGGCTGCAAGGCAAGCCTGACTCAACGCTCCATGATGAAGAGTTCATCAGCCTGCACCTCTGAAGCATTTTTCGTACGCCTGTGAGCCGTGCGGTTCCACTTGACGCGGCCTTTCTCTACGGAAAAGCCGCAATGGCCGTTGCCGTCCGCCCGACATCTCCACGAGAAAGGCGATTGGCCGCCGCGTTTCGCTCCCTTTTTGCATGCTCGCGCACTCTGCACAGCAGCTGGTGCACAGCCTGAGCTATGTCTCCAATGCACAAGGCTTTACCGGCGGGCAGGATGGTCGTTCCCGGCAGCGCGGCGGCCTTCGAAGAGAAGCTAAAATCCACTTAAGTCAGGCAAAATGAACGATTTACCTCGGAATCTATTTTGGCTTGACACCCCGGAATCGCCTCCCTATGCTCGACGAAGAAAGTTCGGGTGGCTTTGCCTCCATCTGGAACTATTCTCCCTAGGGAAGGGTCGCTCTGTTGCCGGGCGGCTCTTCCTCTCTTCAGACAGCCAGCGAGTGCGCTCTCCATAAATCCGTCCTTCAGGCACCCATCTTTACTGGAGAAGGCTGCGCCGGTAGACTCTCCATAGCCCCTGCGGCCAGGCCGACGTAGCTCAGTTGGTAGAGCAGCTGATTCGTAATCAGCAGGTCACCGGTTCAAGTCCGGTCGTCGGCTCCATCGAGTCCCATTGCTCGACGCTCCCCCGGTGGGACCGTGCTTCTGGCACGCGCGCTTCCTGTTTCGAGGTTTCGGCCCGGTTATCCACGGGGAAAACACGCTCTTTGCCGCTTCAGTACTTTCGTCATGTCTGCCGCATGCCATAATCGGCGCAGCAACCGGACTCGCTCGCATGAGGGAGCCCGCCGATAAGCGCACCCGTGAGCCCGCCGATGAGCCTTTACTGCCGCCGAGACGTATTGCGCATCTTTGGCCTCCGCGAACAGCAGCTGCGGCTCTGGGAGCGCAATGGTTTGATTGCCAGCGCCGAAAGCTACAGCTTTCAGGACCTTGGGCAGGTACGCAAGCTGCGCGAGCTGGGTGCGTGCCGCATCTCGGCAAGCAGCATTCGCGAAGCTATCTGCGCGATGCGCGCGGTTTCCGGCCTGCCGGAGCCGCTGCTCGAAGCCGGTCTTGATCTCCATCGCTCCTCAGCAGGCCGCGCTGTGTTTCGACACTCCGGCGCAGTTGTCGAGCCGGTTGCCGGCCAGTACCTGCTCAACTTTTCGGGTTCGAGCCGACCGGCCCTTGCTGCGATTACCACCCCGGCACTCTCCGCGCGAGCCCGCCAGAGGGAAGCAGGCGAGCTGTTTGCACGCGCCGTTCATGCGGAAGAGGCCGGGCAGGTCGACGAAGCTGTGGGCTTTTACGAGGCGGTGCTCGCAGCGGCGCCGGGGCATGCCGCTTCCGCTATCAATCTCGGCACCATCTTCTATCACCGGCGCGACTACGCGCGTGCGGAGCAGTTTTACCGCATGGCCACAGAAGCCGACGGCAGCTATGCGCTGGCGTTCTTCGACCTGGGCAACGTGCTCGATGAGTTGAAGCGCCTTCCGGAAGCAATCAGCGCGTATCGGCGTGCGGTGGAGCTCGACCCGCGCTACGCGGATGCGCACTACAACCTGGCGCTGGCGCTTGAACGCAACGGACGCCGCCGCTCGGCCCTGCCCCACTGGACCGCCTACCTGCGCCTGGACGCGAGCGGCCCCTGGGCCCAGCACGCGCGCACGCAGCT
>CAXUDF010000156.1:0-7059 GCA_964249695.1 uncultured Acidobacteriaceae bacterium | reverse complement strand
CGTAGGTCGGCCGCAGCCCGTTCACGCCGCAGCGCATGCTGGGGCTCACGATCGACCCGCCGGTCTCAGACCCGATCGCAAAGCCGACCAGGCCGGCCGCCACGGCAGCGCCCGGTCCTGCGCTCGATCCGGATGCGCCTTCGTCTGTGTTCCACGGGTTCACGGTCTGTCCGCCGAACCAGATGTCGTTGAGCGCGAGCGCGCCAAGCGAAAGCTTCGCGGCCAGCACCGCGCCGGCCTCGCGCAGGCGCGTAACCACGACTGCGTCCTTCTGCGGCACGCGGTCGCGGAACGGCTCCGCACCGTAGGTCGTGCGGATACCGGCAGTGTCGAGCAGGTCCTTCGCGCCCCAGGGAACCCCGTGCAGCGGCCCGCGGTACTGCCCGGCGGCGATCTCGGCGTCGGCCCGCCGCGCCTGCTCCATCGCAAGCTCCGGCGTGAGCGTGATAACGCAGCGCAGCTTGGGGTCGTACTTGCGCAGGCGCTCCAGGTAGATCGTCGTCAGGCGCTCGGAGCGAATCTGCTTCGTCTTCAGCCACTGCGCCAGTTGCGGAACGGTAGCGAACGCGATGTCCTCGTCACTGGCAGGCAGCGGACGCGCCGGGAGCGACGCCGGCAAGAAGCTGCTGCCCTGCGCGGACGGCACCAGCTGTGCGCCGGGCAGCAGCGGGTGCCACACGGTTGCGGGCGCGACCGAGTCAGGCAGCGGCACTTTGCGCGGGCCCACACGCCGCTCCAGCAGCGGCGCCATCGCCTGCCGCCAGTTGCCGGCGGCTTCGGCCAGGTCCTTGTCGGAGTAGTCAACCTCAACCAGCTTTTCAGCCTCGCGAAAGGTCGCCGCGGACACCTCCGGCCCTACCGCCGGTGCGGTGCCAAACGCCGGCGGCGCGCCGGGCGTCGGAGTCTGAGTACCGGTTTGTGCTTCAACGGTGTGCGCGAGGGCTGCGCCCAGCACCCCGGCCGCACTGCCCTTGATAAATCGCCGCCGTGTCGCGTCAGAAATGGGTTGGTTATTTTTCACGTGTGGTGTGCGCTCCGCTGTGGTGTGCCCGGAGTGTACCGCGTTAAAAGACGGCAAGCACCACCGCGCCGACGGCGATGAGCGCGCCGCCCAGCAGCTTTGGACCCGTGATCGCCTCGCCCAGGACCGGCCACGCCAGCAGGATCACGAGTACGACGCTGAGCTTGTCGACCGGGGCCACGCGCGAGGCAGGCCCAAGCTGCAGGGCGCGAAAGTAGCATAGCCACGACAGCCCGGTCGCGAGCCCGGAGAGCACAAGAAACAGCCACGTGCGCCCGGCAATCGCAGGGGCGCCCCGGTGCGCGCCAAAGGCGACAGCGATGCCCCAGGCAAAGACCACGATGACGCTGGTACGGATCGCGGTGGCGAGGTTTGAGTCAACGCCGGCCACCCCAAGCTTTGCGAGCAAGGCTGTTGCTGCTGCGAATAGCGCGGACAACAGCGACCAGACGACCCAACTTTGCCTGCCCATGCGTGCCCTCCCGTGAAGTTCCGAACAGTGGGATGCTGCATCATGCGCAGCCCCTACCGCATCTTGAATGCAGCGCTACGAAACGACCAGTGCACACTTTTTGCAATCCAAGGACTCTCCCCCATGCCGTTTGAAGCACTGTTTCAGCCGTACACGCTTGGCCCTCTTTCGCTCAAGAATCGCATCGTCATGGCGCCGCTCACCCGCTCGCGCTCCAACGAGCAGGGCATCGTTCCCGCTTATGCCGCCGAGTACTATGCGCAGCGCGCAAGCGCGGGGCTGATCATCTCTGAGGCGACCAACATCTCGGCGCAGGCGCGCGGCTACGCGAAGACGCCGGGCATCTGGAGCGGCGCGCAGGTGGAGGCGTGGCGTCCGGTTACCGACGCTGTGCACCGGGCGGGCGGCTTGTTCTTCCTGCAGCTTTGGCACACCGGCAGGCTGTCGCACCCGGCCCTGCAGCCCGAAGGCGGGCTCGCTGTCTCCGCGTCCACGGTCAAGCCGGAAGGCCAGGCCTTTACCGAAGCGGGCATGGTGGACTACGTAGCGCCGCGAGCGCTAGAAACAAGCGAGCTGCCGGGCATAGCCGAAGACTACCGCCGCGCTGCTGCAAATGCGCGGGCCGCGGGCTTTGACGGCGTGGAGGTTCACTCCGCCAATAACTACCTGCTGGAGCAGTTTCTGCGCGACAGCACCAACCAGCGCACGGACGAGTACGGCGGCTCGATCGAGAACCGTTTGCGCTTTCCTCTGGAAGCCGTGCGTGCCGCGATCGAGGGCTTCGGCGACGCGAGCCGCGTCGGCATTCGGATTTCGCCCGCGACGACCATGCCCGGCAACACGCCGCTCGACACCAACCCGAACGAAACCTACGGGCGCTACGTCGACGCGCTTTCCGAGCTTGGCCTGGTCTACCTCCATGCGATTGAGGGCGTCACCCAGCAGACGCGCGACACGGATGCGGTTGACTACGCGGCGCTGCGCCAGCGCTTCCATGGCACCTTTATCGACAACAACATGGTCTCGCCGGAGATCGCACAGCAGGAGCTTACGGACGGCAAAACAGACCTAGTGGCATTTGGCCGCGCGTTCCTGGCGAACCCGGACCTGGTGGAACGGCTCAAGACGGGAGCTCCGCTGGCCGATGCGCCCAAGGAGTACTGGTACGGCGGCGACGAGCGCGGCTACACGGACTGGCCGCTCGCTACCAGCACACCAGAGCTGCAGACTGCGTAAATACTGGCAGGCGCGTCTGCTAGACGCGCCGCGTGACACGGGTCTTTGATCCAGATAAGCGGCGGGCCGCTAGCCGACCCGCTCCACCCACCGCCAGACCAGTTTGCGTGACTCAACAAAGCCGAGCCGCGCATACAAGCTGATTGCCCGCGCATTGCGCGCGTCTACCCCGAGGAACGAGCGCAAACCGGCTTCTCGATGCTCATGCATCAGGCAGCGCAGCAGCATCGCTGCGTAGCCCTGGCCCGTGTGGTCTGGATGCGTGCACAGGGCGCTGATCTCGCGCCAGCCTGGCAGGTGAAGCCGCTCGCCGCACATAGCCGCCAACTCGCCGCGCACATGCACCCCGTAAAACGACCCGAGAGACGCCGCGCGCGGCCCAAAGTAGCCGGGGAAGGCAATCGCCTTGAGTGCAAGCATCGCGGGCACGTCCGCCGGGCCCAACCGTTCGACTTGTCCCTTCTCGGCAACAGCATTCGCCTGCGCCTCCGGTGTGCAAATCATCTGCAATCCGGGCATTGCTTCTGTCTCCGCCAGCCCGGGATGCGCGAGTGCAACGTCGCTCGTTACAAGCACCCGCTCGCCCGGAGCGAGCAGCGCTCGGAGAGCTTCAAGCGACCCCGCACTCACCTGCGGCACCCCCGCGAACGGGATAACATCGACCGGGAACCGACGGGCCAGCGCGCCGCCCAGGGCGACCCCGGCCTGCTCGGTCGCAAGAGCACTCCAGTACGGATTGGCAAGTAGATCGTCCACTTCTGGTACCACCTCCGAGACTGCAGTATCTCGTAATCGCCGCAAGCAAAGCAGATCCTTCGCTTGCACCGCAGCGAGTAAGCTCGCCGGGGACCCGCCTGACGCTCGGAGCGTGTGAGACGTAAGAAGTATCAACAAAGAGCGTCATCCTGAACGAAGTGAAGGACCTGCTTGTAAGCAGATTGTGCGAAGAGAGCATGTCCTTTCTCGCTTCGGGCACCCCAGCGAGCAAGCTCGCCGGGGACCCCGTCTCGCTTCTCAGCAATGACGCCCTCTTTTCGGTTGCTGGAGCGCTCTTACACGTGCAAGTACGAGTTAAGCCTGCCGGTGGGCTTATACACCCTGGAACAGCTGCCGCGCGCGGAGCGCAAGCCCGTGTGCGACCGCAGTAAACGCTTCTCCGCGTGTAATACGTTCCGCCGAAAAGCGCCGCGCAAAAATCTGCTCCACCGCGGGCACAAAGGAAGTGCCGCCCGTAAGAAACACGCGATCCACCGCGCCGGCCGCCACCCCGGTCTGCGCCAGCAGCCGGTCAACCGCGCCGGCAATCGCTGACAACTCTTCTGCGATCCAGCCTTCAAACTGCTGCCGCGTCACTGCAATCTGCAGCGCGAGACCGCCCTCCTGAAAGCGAAACTCCGCCTCGTTCGCCTGCGAAAGCTCGTACTTGAGCCGCTGCACCGCGCCGTGCAGCTGGAAGCCCAGGTCGCCCTCGATGAGCGTCTGCAGCGCCTCGATCTTTTCCGGCTCCAGCGCACGCACCGCCGCTCCCTTCAGGATCTCCGCCACATTGCGTGTGCGCAGAAATGAGAGATAGTGCCACCGCTCCAGGTTCGCGTAAATCCAGGCGGGCAGCGCCGGCAGCAGCTTGGTGCCCGAGCGCTCGAGCGTGTCGGCGCCGAGCGCCGGCGACACCAGGTGCCGCACCAGCTTTGCGTCAAAGGCATCGCCCGCCAACCCCACCCCGCTGGTCCCTAGAACACGCTGCGCTTCAGGCCTCGAAGCGGAGCCGGGCCCCACGCGCAGCAGCGAGAAGTCGCTGGTGCCGCCGCCGAAGTCGCCGATCAGCACCAGCTCTTCATGGTCCAGCGTCGCCTCGTAGGCGTACGCCGCGCCAACCGGTTCGTACTCAAAGCGAACCTCGCGAAAACCGGCGCGGCGGCATGCGTCTTCAAGCCTCGCGAGCGCGTACTGCTCGTCATCCTCGTTGTCCGCACCGACAAACTGCACCGGCCGCCCGACCACCGCTCGATCAATCTCGCCGCCAAAAGCGTGCTCGGCCCCAAGCCGCAGCTCCCGCAGGATGCGCGCCAGCAGATCTTCCAAACTGTAACGGCGCCCGAACACTTCAGTGCCGGTGAGCGTGCGCGACGGCAGGTAGCTTTTCAGCGACTGCACCAGGCGGCGCTGGGTTTCCTCCGCCTCAAGGTAGTGCTCGATCGCCGACGGCCCGGCATAGCTGTGCGCGTGCCCCTTGGCGTCCCGCTCAAAGAGCAGGAGCGAGCGAAACGAGGGCGTCGGCCCGGCGGCAGCGGGAAAACGCGCCATCTCGACCGAGCCATCTGCAACAATGCGTGCGACAGAACTGTTCGTGGTCCCGAAGTCGAGGCCCACAGCGGGAACGCCGCCGCTCGCCATTGCGTTTTGAGGCATCCGCTATTCTCGCAGAGCGCCTCTGTTGACTCAGCATCGCTTGGCGTCACTGTCTGCTGCTACACCCAGGGGACGATCTCTTCGCGATGCATCGCCACCCAGAGCTGTGACGATAGATGAAGACAATGCGACGTTTAGGGACTATCGCGCAGGTGCACCGGTGCTAGGCTTTGCATGAGGATGCAAACACAAGACCCCCTGTTCCCGATCTTCGTACGCCAAGGGCGCAGCAAGAAGCGCTACAAGGCGGGCTATATGAATCGGCTCGGGGAAACGGTAGTTCCTCCAACCTACGATCATGCGTACCCCTTCCGAAATGGACTCGCTGCCGTGCAGCAGGGCGAACTCTGGGGTGCGATCAACAGGCAGGGGGAATTTGTTATTCCTCCGTTTTCCTTAACACCTTTTGAGTTCACAGAAGGCCTTGCGGAGTTCAGTTCGAAGACACACTTCGGCGTGGTGGATACCGCGGGAACCGTTATCGTCCCTGCTCGCTGGGATAGCATTACCTGGTTCAGCGGAGGGTTGGCTTGTGTGCGGTTCGGTAACCTCTATGGTTACATCGACAAGCAGGGGAACGTAGTCATTCCCCCCTTCTTTGAGGAAGCTCGAAGCTTCTCAGAGGGCTTAGCTGCAGTGAGGCTGGGTGGTAAGTGGGGCTACATCACCCCAAATGGCGAATCCGCGATTCCGAATCAGTTTGTGTGCGAGCGGGGTACAGCTGGCTTTTTTCGGGAAGGCTTGGCCCGTGTCGCTAGGGATGGCCGCTGGGGGTACATCAACCGCAGTGGCAAGTTCGTCATCGAACCAGAGTTCGATATGGCTCTAGAGTTCTCTGAGGGGCTGGGTAGAGTCACCTTAAACAAACGCCAGGGATACGTAAACCACGCGGGCAAACTCGTGATCCCCACTATCTTTCTGTGGGGCGGGGCTTTCTCAGAGGGCCTTGCTGCGGTGGATACGGGTGACGAGAGGGCCCATAAATCCATCGATGACGCATGCAAGAAAGGCTTCACGCGAACAGATGGTAGCCTGCCGTTCGCGCCTCGGTTCTTGAGCGTTGGTCGCTTTCGCCGGGGACTATGTCTGGTTGAAACCGAAAAGGAACTTGCATACATCGACCGTTCAGGGGATGCGATCTGGTCCAGCAGCTACGCCGATATCGGTTTCCTTGATCCGGGACATCTCCTGCCACCAGAAGACGAGCGCGGCGTTTGACTTCGATTCATTACGGGACACGCGAGTAACGACAAACGCGTTTAGCGGAAGTTGAGCTGCAAGCGCGGCAATGCGCCAGACTTGCAACGATGTACTAAACCTAAACGATCACTAAGCCAGGACTCCACATGGAACCCACTCTGTTCGACGTGGGCCGTGCGCAGCTTCCGCCTCGTGTTCTCGCATTTGCTTCGGGTGTCAACGAAGCGCGCGAGATCCGGGGCTTTTCTCTTGCGCGCATACCGGTTGGGTTCTCGGCCGGCCACGTGCGCAAAGAAGCAAAGGAGGAGTTGCTACGGTCCGATCTACCCGTCTTCGCCGACAGCGGAGCCTTCTCTGAAGTTGCGGTCACACCGGACGGGCTCCGCGTCGTTTACCCCATCTCTCACCAGCAATGGATCGACCGTCTGTCCCTCTATCAGTGCCTTGCTGAACGCCACGGGAGCCGGCTGAGCCTCGTCGTTCCTGACAGAGTAGGCGACCAGGACTACACCCTTGGGCTCCTCATGCAATACGGAGATCAGCTGCGAAGGCTGGCTGCTACTGGAGCACGCCTCTTGGTCCCGCTTCAAAGGGGGGCACTCACGCCGAAGGCATTCTACGTGCAAGCCTGCGAGCTCGTGGGCGTGTCTCTCAGTCCGGCACTCCCGATGAAGAAAGCAGGCATGACTCACGCGCAAGTTCTTGAGTTTGTCGCAGAGGT
>CAXUDF010000155.1:0-7076 GCA_964249695.1 uncultured Acidobacteriaceae bacterium | reverse complement strand
GACCCCTCGGCGCAGATCGGGGCCGGCGTTCATCTCGGACCGTATGTCGTCATCGGGCCCGGCGTGCGCGTCGGAGCCGGCAGTGTCCTGCTGGCGCATGCTGTGCTTTATCCGGGCGTGGAAGTCGGCGAACGCTTTTTCGCGCATGCGCACGCAGTGGTGCGAGAAAATTGTCAGCTGGGCAGTGACGTGGTGCTCGGCAATGGAACTGTCGTGGGCGCCGATGGCTTCGGCTTTGCCAAAGACGAAAGCGGCGGCTGGTACAAGATTCCCCAGAGCGGGCGCGTGGTGATCGGCGACCGGGTTGAAATCCAGGCAAACAGCTGCGTCGACCGCGCGAGCATCGGGGAAACGGTGATCCGCAGCGGCGCCAAGCTGGACAACCTGGTGCAGGTCGGGCACGGGTCCGCGGTCGGGGAAAATACCCTGCTGTGCGCGCAGGTAGGCCTCGCCGGGTCCAGCCACGTGGGCCGCAATGTCATCCTGGCCGGGCAGGTCGGGGTTGCCGGCCACCTCACCGTGGGCGACGGCGCGGTTGCGACCGCGCAAACCGGCATCCCCGGCGACGTAGCGCCGGGAGAGGTGGTCAGCGGCTACCCAGCGATTCCAAACCGGCAGTGGCTGCGCGCTTCCGCTGCTTTCCTTCGTCTACCGGAAATGCTGCGGCGGTTGGCGAAAATGGAGCGCTCGCTCGAAGAAGCCGAAAAAGAGTGACATCAGCAGGAACGTCCAGCGGCATCTACCCTCGTCATGGCTGAACCGACGGACGGGGAATTGCTGGATATGATTGCCGCGGCGGCAGACGATCTGCCCATTCGCGTCCTCCTGCTTGATGATCAGGTGGAAAACCTGCTGCTGCGCGCCACAATCCTGCACAAGCATGGCTATCAGACCGAAACGGCCTCGACCGTCGAGGAAGCATTTGGTCTGCTGCACTCCATCGACATCGCCGTACTCGATTACCACCTGGGTGCGGGCAAGTTCGGGACTGAGGTCGCCGCCCAGCTGCGCAAACAAAGGCCCGAGGTGCCGATCATCATCCTTTCAGCCACGCTGGAGCGGCGCTTCGGCGGGCCCGAGGACATGCACCTGCTCAAGGGCTACAGCTCGGTCGAGGACCTGGTAGCTGCTTTACGATCCTTCCGCGCCAAGCGGCAGGGGGCGCCGGTTATGGTCGATGCGCGCGACTTTTTTTACTCCCGCATCAACATGGCCATGGGTGACGAGGTCGTTCTGGAAATCCTTGACGGCCGCGGCAACTGGCAGTACGTCAACGACACCTGCGCGCGGCTGCTAGAGCGCCCGCGTGACTGGTTCCGCGGCAAAAACATGTTTTTCGAGATGCCGGAGCTGGCCCCGGACTGGCGCGAGATCATCGCGACCGTGGCAGCGACGCGCGAAACCTACATCGACCGCACGCTTCGCGGGCTCCTGAACCTGCCGCGCAAGGGTGAAGAGTGGGTCTGGAACGTGCTGGCTTTCCCGATTACGCTGCACAACAACGAAAGCGGCGTCGTCCTAACGGCGCGCATTCTCGAGCGAAAGCCGAGCGCCTAACCGGCCTGGCAAAGCAAGAAAGAGCGGTTTAGGGGGACATGCCGTGATGAGGCAAACGTCGGCGCAAACGACTTCTTGGAAGACGACTTCCTGGATGAGGCGGCTCTCCGTCCTCGCGCTCGCCTGCGCAGCTTCGGCTACCTCGGGCCTCGCTGCCGAGAATCCCTGGAATGGAAGCTGGACGCTCGACGCAGCCAGGAGCATGCCCGGGGCGAAAGATCAGGGCGCCGAAGGCTACCGTTTCACCATTCAGGATGACGGGCAGATCAGGTGGGAGATCCCATCACTTGGCGAGGTTGTCACCGGCAGGACGGACGGGCAGCCCATGGTGATCCATCGGGCCAAGCCTACGCCCGGCCTGACTTTGAGTGTGGTCTCGGACGGCCCGCGTGTGCTGCTTTATAAAGTCGCCCACAATGGCAAGCCGCAAGGCGAAGGCCGGATGACGCTGGTGGAGAACGGCAAGGCCTGGGTCGATATCTCGTGGCCGGCCGGTAAGCCGGAATACGCTGGGGAGCTCGTGTACGTGCGGCAGTAAACCAAGGGACGCGTCTAAAGCTCGCAATTGCTTGCTTCAGACCGTTCACATGCCCCTTATTCACGGCCCCGCAATGCTCTACGGCTTAGTGGACCACGTTCTGAAATAGCGATGACTTCAGGAGCGTCGCAAACTGGCTGTCGGACGCCTTGAAGTTGACGTTCAGCGTGCCTGCATTTGAGTTGATGTCGGTGTTATCGAGGGCTGTTTTCTCAACCGGCGACCCGCCCGCCTTTTCGTACAGTGCTGCCGCGTTCATCATGCTCGACATCGTGGCCGCGGTAAACGTATCGGGTGTCACAACCGCCAGGTTGAACTTGACGCCATTATCAAAATCCATGCTGTAGCGCGAGGAGATCAGGCGCTTGCGTACAGTCTCAAAATCAGCCAGCTGCGCGGCCTGACCCATCACGTTGCGCATCATCATCTGTGTTCCCTTGCCATCCAGCAGGCTCCACAGCGCGTCTGTGTCGACCAGGCCCATCTGCTGCATCAGCGGCTGGTTTGCAAGCATGCTTGGCGCAAAGCCGTCGCGCGCATTCAACGCGTACTTGATCGCGTCGGACGACCCGAACACCATGGTCGTCGCGTTCACAAAGGAAACAAGCATCCCGCTTGCGCCCATCGGATAGATCTTGTTGGTCCGGAGCAGCTGCGGCTTGATCTTGCGCTTGCGAAAGTCGGCCAGGATGTCGGGCACGGAGAACTGCCCCTGCGCTACGCCGACGATCTTGGACTGATCGCTGTTTGGGTCCGTGCGGAAGTTCGCAAAGGCGAGTTCCTCAATGTCGTGGTTGTCATCGAGACCTGACTTGACCAACGCATCTTCAAGCTGCTTCAACTCAGGCGGCAGCACGCGCGCCTTCAGGTCCATCGCGGCCTGCGAGTTCTGCATCGCCCGGTAATCGACCACGATCAACTGCTGGATGTCGCGGGGGATGGCACCGCGGGCGTCCGCCGTCAACTGCGCGGCCTGCGCAGATCCGGCAACCAGGGTCAGCAGCCCAAGTGCGGCCAAGCCGCCCTGCCAGCGCCGCTTCAGGCTGCATGTTTGGCTGGATCTATCGGACGAAAGCAAAAAGGAAAGCTTGAACACGTGTATCTCCCAACAAATCAGTCGCCCCGGTTTGTGCCCGGGCCGGCCGACTTCCTTTATCTTAGACGCATGGCGACGCGTAAAGCCGCGCCACTCCCTCCATGGTAACCAAGCGGCCGGTCAATTCGGGAAAGCCCGGCCTATTCCCGGCGATCTTAGACTTCCGAATCTTTCTGCTCCTTTGTCTATGGACAGGATCGTTGGGCGCCCAGGTTCATACGGGCGAGTTGCGCGTCAGGGTCACGGACCCGGCGGGCGGGACCGCCAGGGCGCTCGTCACGGTAACAAGCCGAGGCGAAGGCTATCAAACAGCAACCCCAACCAGCGACGCCGGCGTAGTTGACTTGAAGGCGCTGCCCTTCGGCCTGTACCAGGTAACGGTCGAGAAAGAAGGCTTCGACCCACTTACGGAGACCCTGGAAGTCCGCTCGGCGATTCCGGTGGATGCGGCCGTTTCCCTGCAAGTGGCGGCGGTCCGCTCCAACGTCCGAGTCACCGACGCCCAGACACTCCTCGACCCAAACCGCCCTTCTTCTGTCTCGCAGATCGGCGCGAAAGCCATTGAGGACAGGGTCGCTTCCCTGCCCGGGCGGTCCGTGCAGGACCTCGTCAACTCGCAGCCCGGATGGCTGTATGAAGGCAATGCGGTGCTGCACCCCCGGGGCTCGGAGTACCAGACGCAGTTCGTCGTCGACGGCATCCCGCTGACGCAAAACAGCTCGCCGACGCTCGGGCCGGAGCTGGAAGCCGACGACATCGATGCCGTGCGTACCTACACGGCCGGCTTCCCGGCCGAGTACGGCCGCAAGCTGGGCGGCGTGGTCGAGCTCACGACCAGGCAGGACGCGGATGACACCCTGCATGGGCAGCTCATCGCTGGAGGCGGCACCTACTCGACCGCACAAGCCTATGCGCGCGTGCAGGACACGTGGCGCGGCAACGTGCTGGGTGCGACTGCCTCGGGCAGCATGACAGACCACTTCCTGAATCCGGTCGTCCCGCAAAACCTCACGAATCACGGTACGGCCGGGGACTTTTCTGCACGGTACGCGCGGGATCTGGACGAAAACAACCGCCTGCAGCTCAGCGTTCGCCATGAGCTGGAGCGCTACCAGATACCGAATGAGTATGTGCAGCAGGCAGCCGGGCAATTACAGGACGCCGACAGCTTTGAGACAATCGGCACCGCGAGTTATCAGCGAATCTTGTCGCCGAACGTGCTGGTAAATACGGTAGGCTTTGTGCGAAATGACCAGAACGATCTGTTCTCGAACGCACAATCGACGCCGATCAACTTTGTGCAGCATAACTTCTTTAACGAAGGGTATGCGAAGGCGACGCTCTCCTGGCACTTCAAAAATCAGGAATGGAAGGCAGGCGTCGAGTCGGACAACACCTTCCTCCATGAACATTTCACTTACTTTATTACTGATCCGACGCAGTTTGATACCGGGACGCCTCCGACTTTCGCCTTCACGCAGAGCCGCCCCGACCTGGAACAGGCTGCTTTTGCCGAAGACCTGCTTCGGCTCGGCAAGTGGACGGTAAGTGCCGGTTTGCGCTGGGACCACTATCAGCTGCTTCTCAACCAAAATGCTGTAAGCCCTCGCGTTTCGGTCGGTCGATACTTACCCGCGCTCAACCTGGTCACGCATATCTCCTACGATCGCATTTTTCAAACGCCGTCGTTTGAGAACATTCTGGCCGGCAGTTCGCCCGCCATCAGCTCACTGAACCCGTTGGTACTGCGGCTGCCTGTCAAGCCCTCGACCGGAAACTATTACGAGGGCGGACTCGCAAAAGGGTTCGCGGATAAGATGAGCGTGGACGTCAATGTATTTCGCCGCGACCTTCGCAACTTCGCTGATGATAACCAGCTGCTCAATACCAGCGTTGGCTACCCTATCTCATTTCGCAAGGCGGCTATTTACGGTGCAGAGGGTAAGTTGGAGCTTCTTCACTGGGCTAACTTCAACGGTTTCGCCAGTTACTCCTACATCGTCGGCAATGCCTGGTTTCCGGTAACGGGCGGACTCTTCCTTGGCGATGCGGTCACCAGCGCCCAGACGCAGTTGACCGGACACTTCCCTGATTCGCAGGACCAGCGCAACACACTGCGCACGCGCGTTCAATACCAGGCGTTGCCCCGCGCGTGGCTGGCTACGGGCCTTAGCTACGGCTCAGGGCTGCCATTTGACTTCGCCGGCGTACCGGCAGATGTTCTGGCGCAGTATGGCCAATCTGTGCTGAACCATCTGAACTTTGATCGAGGCCGCGTGCGCTCCAACCTTGCACTTAGCGCCTCGCTGGGCTTCGATTTCTATACCAGCGACAAAGCTCGTGTTCGCTTCCAGGTCGACGGCGACAACCTGAATAACCGGCTGAACGTGATCGACTTCGGCGGGCTGTTTTCCGGCAATGCGATCGCGCCCGGCCGCAGCGTTGCTCTCCGCCTGAGCAGCAGCTTCTAAGCGTCTAGTGCCACCAGGTGTAGCCAATCTGGAACTGAACGCTCGCGTTGACGCCGGGGTTGCGGTCGCCCAGGCTCGCGCTTGAAATATGGACCGCGCTGGCCTGCAGATCAAGCGTTTGCCGATTCTTGAGAAAATAGTGCACTCCGACCCCGGCTTGCGGCGTAAAGTTCCACACGCTGGTGGCCCCCGGCTCGCCGTGTGTCACCAGGATGTCGGGTGGGTACTTGTGGTTGGTCCAGAGCAGCCCGCCGGCGCCCTGCAGGTACGGCGCGAAGCGGCGGGTTGGCGCGAGATCCCAGCGGAGCTGAATCGGCGTGATGCTGAGCCCTGTAAAAGTGCCGCCGCCATATGGAACCGAGAAGGCGTTTGCTCCATTTGGGCCGGAGAACACCTGCGAGTGCGGGGCCGGCGTCTGCGACTGCCAGTACGGCAGGATGTCGCCCGAGTACTCGAACTGCCCCCGCAGGAAGCCGGGCAGGTGCTGATCAGTGAGGACCTTGCCGAGATGGAAGCCCGCGTTGGTAAAGGTGAAGCTGGAGCGATCGCCCACGCCAAAGCCTCCGCCGAAGAACACACCGTAGTTCCAGGGCAGCGTGGCAAGTACGGCTTTCGCGGGGGCGTTGTTGCCGCTGGCTGGGGTATCTTGTGCAAAACAGGAGGCTGCCGCGAGCAGGCAGGGCAAAGCAAGCAAATACGTTTTCATGGTCTCCAGAGCCGTCCGGCTTGCGCCGGGACGACCGACTTGTCTGATGGACATCTAGAAGAAGCGCCGCGCGTCTGGCTTCCCCGCTAACGATTCGTTAGTGAGCGGCTTCCGCCATTTCCTCGTCCATGTCGAAGTTGGAATACACGTTCTGCACGTCGTCGTGATCTTCCAGCGCCTCCAGCAGCCGCAGCATCTGTGCGGCGGTCGGCCCTTCGAGCTTGGTGTAGGTCGAGGCAATCATGGTGATCTCGGAGGCAAGCGTTTCGATCTTGGCGTCGCGCACCGCCTGCGCCACGGTCTCGTACACGCTTGGGTCCGTTGTAATCTCCCAGGTTTCGCCCTCGTCCGCCATATCGTCCGCCCCAGCATCGAGCGCCACCGCCATCAGTTTCTCTTCGTCCGCAAGGGCCTTCTCCACAACCACCAGGCCCTTCTTCGCGAACATAAAACGGACAGAATTCGGCTCGCCGAGGTTGCCGCCGTTTTTCGTGAACGTGTGCCGGATCTCTGACACAGCACGATTCCGGTTGTCCGTCGTGCAATCCACAATCAGCGCCACGCCGCCCGGCCCGTACCCTTCAAATGAAATCTCCTCGTAGGTGAGGCCCGGAATTTCGCCGGTGCCGCGCTGGATCGCCCGCTTGATGTTGTCGGCGGGCATATTCTCGGCCTTCGCCGCCAGGATCGCCGAGCGCAAACGCGGGT
>CAXUDF010000154.1:0-7111 GCA_964249695.1 uncultured Acidobacteriaceae bacterium | reverse complement strand
GCCTAGTGTTGACACTATGGATTGTGGCTAGAAGCATCACAAGCGCAAGAGCAAAACAAATCCAAAAGCCGCGTGTGGCGGCGAGGTCGGCATCCTGTGCGTTCTGAATGCTCGGCCAGAACAAGCCTTTCCATAAACCCTCTGTTCGTTGCGGCGGCCCGGACAGGCCAAGCGTCGACATACCGGCAGAATTTCAGACATCACCTCGCCACGCAAGGAGTGAACGGCAGAGAGTGCTGCGAAGGGTTACCTCAGTTCTCACAATGCAGGCCTTCTTGCGTACAGTACAAACCGTAGACTAACTTAGTCCTCGAGGGGAAGGAAAATGGAATACTCCGTACACCAGGCCAAAACTCAATTTTCGAAACTGCTCGCCCAGGTGGCAAATGGTGAGGAAGTCATCATCACGTCAGGCCGTTCCAAGAAGCGGATAGCAAAATTGTCGCGTGTGGAAGAGCCGAAGCGCAGCCCGTTTGGTTTTGCCAAGGATCTCCTGCCCAATCCCCTTCCTGACAGCTTTTTCGATCCGCTTCCAGAAGAGGAGCTGCGCTGGCTCAATGGGGAAGAGGGGGATTGAGGTACCTCCTTGACACGCACGCGGTGATTTGGGTAGCTCGTAACGAGCAGCATCGTTTCTCGCCTCATGTGGCTGCACTGCTCATCGCCGATCCTTCTGCTGTGTATGTTTCTGCAGCATCTGCATGGGAGATGGCCACGAAGAACAGGCTCGGCAAACTGCCTGGTCTGGAAAATTTCCTCGATTCGTTTGAGTCGCGTCTGGCTGTCGCCGGTTTCATCGGCCTCCCGATGACCATCCGGCACGGCCTGCTTGCCGGTAGGCTCGAAGGGGCGCACAAGGACCCATTTGACCGCTATCTGGCTGCACAAGCACTGCAGGAAAACCTGACTTTGCTTAGTAACGATACGGTTCTCGACGCCTTTGGCGTACACCGGATTTGGTAGCATCGGTTCCTGCGTAGTTCTGTTCCAACCGTCCATTGCGCTGTTGCTCGCTCACGAAAGGCCCGATCCACCCATGCATCGCTGGTCAAAACTCTTCATCCCCACCCTGCGCGAAGCGCCCTCGGACGCCGAGGTGGCAAGCCACAAATTTCTGCTGCGCGCGGGCTACGTGCGCCAGCTGGGCGCGGGCATTTACTCGTTCCTGTTTCTGGGCCAGCGTTCGCTTGGCAAGATCACTGCCATTGTGCGGGAAGAGATGGACCGGATCGGCCAGGAGTTCCTATTACCCGCTCTTCTACCTTCAGATCTGTGGCAGCAGAGCGGCCGCTGGACGACCATGGGCGAAAACATGTTCCGACTCCAGGACCGCAAGGGCGCAGACCTGTGCCTCGGCATGACGCACGAAGAGATCATGACCGACATCGCGCGCAAGGAGCTGCGCTCCTATAAGCAGCTGCCACAGATCTGGTACCAGATCCAGACCAAGTTTCGCGACGAGCCGCGGCCGAAGTCCGGCCTCTTGCGGGTACGGCAGTTCCTGATGAAGGACTCCTACTCGTTCGACATCGACGCGGCCGGGCTCAACCGCTCGTACGACCTGCACGACGCGGCCTACCGGCAAATCTTCACCCGCTGCGGCCTTGAGTTTGTCGCGGTGGAGGCGGACTCGGGCGCGATGGGCGGCTCGCAGTCGCAGGAGTTCATGGTCTACACGGACGCTGGCGAGGACCTGATTGCGAGCTCGGAGGTCACTGGATATGCGGCCAATCTTGAGAAAGCGACCTCGAAGCTGACGCCGGTCGAGGACCTCGCGCCGACTGGTGACGGCCTGCCGGAGCTGGTGCACACGCCCGGCAAGGCGGCCATTGCCGACGTAGCCGCATTCTTCGGGATCCTGCCCGCGCAGGACATCAAGTGCGTCGCGTACATGGCCGAGGTTCGCGACGCGCAAGGAAAAAGCACCTGGAAGCCGGTCGCGGCTTTTCTGCGCGGCGACCACTTTGTGAATGAAACCAAGCTGCTGGGCGTAGTCTCCGGCGCCGAGCTGCGCACGATGAACGGAGACGAGCTCGTACAGTGGCTTCATGGTCCGGCCGGCTATCTCGGGCCCGTCGGCCTCACGCCTTCTAAACAGAAAAACGACGGCGCGCTCACGGTGATTGTGGACCAGGCGCTCGAAGGCCGCCAAAACCTGGTCTGCGGCGCCAACCAGCTCGACTACCACTACCGCAACGTGACCCCAGGCCGCGACTTTACCTGGACCGCGCTCGCCGACATCCGCGATGCGGTCGAAGGCGAGGACGCGCCCGACGCGCCCGAGGGAACGCGCGCCCCGCTGCGCATCGGCAAGGCAGTTGAGATCGGCCACATCTTCAAGCTAGGCTACCGCTACACCGAGGCGCTCGGCGCGCGGGTGCTGGACGCGAATGGGCGCGAGGTCACCCCGATTATGGGCTCCTATGGCATCGGGCTTGAGCGCATCCTGACCGCGGCGATTGAGCAGGCGGCTGCTCGAGCTGACGGCGCGAACGGCTTCGCGCTGCCCCCGTCCGTCGCGCCGTTCCAGGTTGTCGTCACCATCACCAACGTCCGCGATGCCGACCTGCTGGCCACCGGCGAACGCCTGGCCCAGGAGCTGGACGAAGCCGGGATCGACGTGCTGCTCGACGACCGCGACGAACGCGCGGGCGTCAAGTTCAAGGACGCCGACCTGGTCGGTATCCCGTTCCGCATCAACGTCGGCAAGAAGGTAGCAGACGGGCTGGTTGAGCTGGTTGACCGAATTTCAGGCACGACCGAGGACCTTGCCATCGGCGCGATCTCAGGCACGCTCGCCGGTCGGCTCGCAACGCGGTAGATTGGGAGCGGGCCGGTACCACCCGGCCCGCTCCGCGCGTCCAACAGCTGTTCCAGGCTTTTGCCGAGGCAGCTTCCACAGGCTGCGCGGGGCAGTAAAGGCGGTTGGCTGCTTGGCTATTCGAATCTCTGTTCCCCGCGCCGTTCCCGGGACGCGGCCTTCCCTGCTGCGCCGGGTACTACTCGCCTCAGCAGCGGCGCTGCTGCTGGTGGGCGTTGTCGGGTTTGCCGTTTTCAGCTTCTACTATCACCGCTACGGGGTGATCGTGGATCAGCGGCTCGAAAAGCCTCTTTTCACGAACACAGCGCAGGTCTTTGCCGCGCCAAGGCAGGTGCGTACCGGGCAGCGGCTGGCCGCGGCCACTGTGGCCGCGCAGCTGCGGGCCGCCGGCTACTCTGACGACACCTCGGGGAACAGCTCCCCGCTCGGCTCTTTCGCCGCGAATGAGGGCAGCATCACCGTACGCCCTGGGCCGCAGAGCTTTCACGCGCCCGAGCCTGCCACCATTACCTTCGACGCCGGCAAGGTGCAGCAAATCACCGCCGGCAGCGGCGAGCAGCTGGCCAGCTACGCGCTGGAGCCGCTGCTCATCACCGGGCTTTCTGACGCGAGCCGCACCAAGCGCCACCTCATCACCTACTCCGAACTGCCGCCGTATCTTGTCCCGGCCGTCACCTCGATTGAGGACCGCCACTTTTTCTCGCACGGCGGCGTCGACTACGTCCGCATCCTGGGGGCGCTGCGCAATGACGTGCTGCGGCGCCGCCTGGGCGAGGGCGGATCGACGCTCACCATGCAGCTGGCGCGCGGCTTTTTCCTGACGCCCGCGAAGCACTTCAAACGCAAGCTGCTCGAGATCATGATCACGTGGCACCTTGAACACCGCTTTAACAAGGAGAAGATCTTCGAGCTCTACGCCAACCAGATTCCCCTGGGGCAGGCCGGGTCTTTTGCGATCAACGGTTTTGGCGAGGCCGCCGAAGTGTACTTCGGCAAGGATGTGTCGAAGCTCAACCTGCCCGAGTGCGCGCTGCTCGCCGGCATGATTCAAAGCCCGAGCCGCCTGAACCCGCTGCGGCACCCCGCGCACGCGGTCGAGCGGCGCAATTTAGTGCTCGACCAAATGGTGGAGACCGGAGCCATCAGCAAGGAGCAGGCCGAGGAAGCGAAAGCCTCGCCGCTGCGGCTGGCGACCCAGAGCGTGCAGCAGGACCAGGCGCCGTACTTTGTGGACCTGGTGCGCGACCAGATTGCCGCCAAGCTGGGCGACAGCAACTGGAACCAGGAGGGGCTGCGCATCTATACCTCGCTTGACCCGCAGCTGCAGCAGGCCGCAAGCGCTGCGGTGGAAGACGGCATGAAGCGCGTGGACGCGCTGGTGGATCGCCGGCACGCAAAGGCAGAAAACGCAGCCGAGCCGGTTGTCTATCCGCAGGTCGCGCTTGTCGCGCTGGACCCGCACACCGGGCAGATCCTGGCGCTGGTGGGCGGGCGCAATTACGGGCAGTCGCAGCTGAACCATGCGGTCGCGCACCGGCCCACCGGCTCTATTTTCAAGCCGTTTGTGTATGCATCGGCGTTCAACTCTTCGCTTGCCGGTACGCAGCTAAACGACGTGAACGGTGTTGCCGGCGTGTTTACCCCGGCGATGCTGCTGCCGAACGATCAGCAGACCTTTGAGTTTGGCAACGGGCAGAGTTACACACCGCGCAACTTCAAGGGCGAGTACTCCACGGAGATCACCGCCGAGTACGCGTTGAAAGAGTCGATGAACAATGCGACGATCGCGCTCGCACAGATGGTCGGCTTCGGTAACGTAGCGGCGCTGGCGCGAGATGCAGGCGTTGCGAGCGCGCGCGCCACGCCCGCGGTTGCAATTGGCGCCTATGATGCCACGCCGATTGACATGGCCGGTGCCTACACTGTGTTTGCCAATAACGGGAACGCGATGAAGCCCTGGATGCTCGCCTCGATCCGCACTTCAACCGGCGATCCGGTGCAGGAGTTTTCCGCGCAAACGCACCCCGTGCTTGACCCGAGGGTGGCATACCTGACAACCAACATGATGGAAGCCGTGCTCAACTCGGGTACCGGCTTCGTGGTGCGCAAGATGGGCTTTAATGCGCCCGCGGCTGGCAAAACCGGCACCTCACGAGACGCCTGGTTTGCCGGATTTACGAGCAACCTGATCTGCATCGTGTGGGTCGGCAACGATGACTACTCCGACATCAAGATGCAGGGAGCGGATGCGGCAGGGCCGATCTGGGGCGAGTTTATGAAGCGCGCCGTCGCGCTGCCGCAGTATAGCGATGCCCACGAGTTTGCCGTACCCGCGGGCGTGACGCTTGCGCGGCTCGATAAGACCACAAACCTGCTTGCGGACGAGAGCTGCCCGGACGATTACACGGCCGCATTCCTGGATGGCACGCAGCCGCTGAACACCTGCGATGCACCTACGAATGACCAGCGCAATCTCTTCCAGAAGATTTTCGGAATCGGGCATGATCCATCGAGCCCGCAACAGCAGCAGCCTGCGCCAGGCGTGCAAACGCCCCAGGCACAACCCCAGGCGCAGCAGCAGCTGACTGCTCCGGGTGCGGTGGCTCCGCTCGAGGCGCCAGTCCCGAAGCAGCAGCCTGCTGAGGACAAGAAGCCCGGCTTCTTCGGCAAGTTGTTTGGGCATAAGGCAAAGCAGGATCCGCAACAGCCGCAGTAGCAGATTGTAGGTCGTCTAACAGCCGGTGCGCTTGCGGCCCTTGCCGCGCATTGCCCAGCCCTGCACGGCAGCGTCGCCAGGCTGGCACTGCGGGCACCAGTAAGTCGAGCGCGCATCCGGTCCTTGCTTACGCATCAGCACCATCTCGCCGCATCGCCGGCAAGGCTGGCCTTGCCGGCCGTACACCCACAGCCGCGAGCTGGCATCGCTTGAACCGGTGGTGCGGCGTGCGCCCGTGTACGTCAGGATTTTCCCCTCAGCAGAAGACTCCTCCTGCACGTTCTCCTTGATCAACTTGCGCGACTGAAACAGCAGGCAGTCCAGCTCAGCCGGCGTGAGTGAAGCGACGGTGCGGAACGGATGCACGCCGCAGAGGAAGCACACCTCGACTTTGTACACATTGCCGAGGCCGGCAAGCACGCGCTGGTTCAGCAGCACGCTCGCGATCTCTTCGTCCGGCCTTGCCAGCACGCGCTCGCGCGCCTGCTGCTCATCGTAGTCGGCGCGCAGCAGGTCAGGCCCCAGCTTGGGGATCATGCTGTCGCGCGCGAGTGTGCGCTCGGTGAAGAACTTGGCTACCGGCACGTTGAACGCGACAGCTTCAAAATCGTGCGTGCGGATGACGCAGCGCATGGCGCGGCGCGGCTGGCGCCAGCGCTCGCCCACGCGATAGATGTGCCACGAACCGCTCATCAGCATATGCGTGACGAGGATCAGGTCGCTTGAAAAGTGCACCAGCAGCCACTTGCCGATCGCCTCGACCTTATCAACCGTGCGCCCCGCTATTGGGGTGTTGTCGTTGACGCTTGCAAGTGTAGCCAGCGCTGTTTCAAATTCAGTGACCGGCTTGCCCGCGATCGCGCGGCTGAGCGCGCGGGCAGAGCGAAAGATGGTGTCTCCCTCCGGCATCGACTACTGCACCCCTGCCGGTCGAGCACCGACTGGCGTTAGTACGCGGCGCACGTTAAACCCCATCGGCGCCGCCTGGAAGCCCGCGTCCTGCAGGATGCGCGCGGTCCAGTGCAGGTGCGTCGGCTCACCGTTGATCGTCGCCAGCAGCAGTCCGCCGCGCTGCTGCGCTTCCCTGCCGAGCGCCGCGCCGGCGCGCATTTCCTCCTGCGTCGCAGCCGCGAGAAACGCAGCCAGGTCGCGCGCGGCGCGTGAGCGGTCAGGCTCGTCCGCAGGCAGGAAGAACTGCACGTGCGGGTTGCCGCGCCGCAGGTACGCGACCAGCTCGCCGTTGCGCAGCACAATGCTCGCCCCCACGCTGCGCGTCAGCGTGCGCGACGCGCTCGTGTCCTGCCCTTCAGTCTCCTCCACCGCCGGCCACCGCAGCACGGAGCCGTACGGGTTCGCAGGGTCGGTTGCGGCGAGCATTACCATCTCGGCTTCATCGCCCTGAGCGCCCGCTCGCAGGGAGCGCAGCAGGTCCACTGCGGCCGGCAGCGCAAACTGTGTCGCCCCCAGGCCTGCGACAAAATATCCGCGGCGAATCTTGCCGCTTTCTTCCATCGCCTTCAGCACGTCGTACACCGCGCTAAAGCCGCCCAGGATGTTCTCGCTGCCGACCGACT
>CAXUDF010000153.1:0-7308 GCA_964249695.1 uncultured Acidobacteriaceae bacterium | reverse complement strand
GGCGCGGGATGCCCGAGTGCCGGCGCGCCGGCGGCGTCCCAGGTGATGGGCTGGATGCGCGGGGAGCGGGTGTTGCCGCAGCCCTGCGCGGGGAGCGGGTTGGCATGGTAGATCAACCAGGTTTGGGTGCCGTCGGGCGACTGGAAAAAGCTGCCATGGCCGGGGCCGTAGGCTTCGCTCTCGGGCGCGGACGTGAATGCCGGCTGGTCTGTTTTCTGCCAGGATCTGCGCTGGAGCGGGTCTCGGCCGGGGGTGAGCGACAGCATGCCCATGGCGTAGCTGTCGTTCCAGCAGGCGCTTGCTGAGTAGACAAGAAAGACGCGGCCGTCGTGCATCAGGATTTCCGGTCCCTCCTCCACGCCCTTGCGGAGGCCGTCGACCGTTCCGTCGGGGTGCTCCACGTGCTTTTCCCAGCCGCGATCGGGAGAACTGATGCGGACGCGGCGGCCTCGGACGGTCCAGGGATTGCTGAGCTCGGCGATGTAGAGATCCTGGCGGTCGCCTTTGCCGCCGGGCCAGCCGGACCAGACCAGGTAGTCCTTGCCTCCGAGCGAGAACACGGTCGGATCGATGGCCCAGCGGTCGTCAGAGTCGGTCACGGGACCTTTCAGAGTCCAGGCGCCTTCCATGGGGTCGTCGCTGGTGTTTTCGAGCACGAACAGGCGGTGATTGCGGTTGTCGCCGTCGTCGGCGGCGAAGTACAGGTACCAGGCGTCATGGAGGCGGTGCAGCTCCGGTGCCCACAGTTGCGCGGAGGCGGGCGTACCGGGCGGCGGGGACCAGAGAACGCGGCGCTCCGCGGTACGCAGCGCCGTAATATCCTGAGTCTTCCAAAGGCGCAGGTCGCCGCCGGTGGTGCAGGTGAAGTAGTAGAAGCCATGCCACGCGACGACGAACGGATCCGGGCCGCGGCGCAGGATGGGGTTGTGGAAGGCGTCGGCGGGCTGCTCGTCTGCGTGTAGCGCGGGGGCCGGAGTTTGAGGCGCCGAGAGCGTACCGGCGAGCAGCAGCGGCGCGAGCAGGGCGTGCGCGAAGACAAGGAGCGGAGCCACGAACGGCATAGGGGGCGGCATACTGAGGGTGGATGCTGCTGAGCGCGGGCGTGCGGCGGTCCGCTGGCTGCGACGCGCGCACGCGCTGTGTGTGAGGCAGGGCTCGCGCGCGCGCCGCTTTGTGTTTACAGTGGCGGTGGGCGTGCTTGCGGTCGTGCTTACGCTTAGCGGCTGCTCGCACGCACTGCACCGCGGCGAGCCGATGCGGCCGTCACGCTTTTACACGCCGCTGCCTGCGGACGACCCGCTCCAGGGCAATGTGGTGCCGGTCCATGACCCCAGCATGGCGCGCCGGGCCGACGGCACGTATGTGGTCTTCGACACCGACGTTGTGTTTCTGCATAGCAAGCACTACCTGGAGATGCGGTGCAGCCAGGACTTACGCGTTTGGCATGGCTGCGGCTATGTGTTTGAGGCCATGCCGCAGTGGGTCAGGACGGAGTTTCCGGAGGTTGCGGCCCGCGACCCGCAGCTGTGGGCGCCGGATATCTCGTTTTTTCACGGCAGCTGGCACCTGTACTACTCGGCGTCGAAGCTTGGCTCGCAGCACTCGGCGATTGCGCTGGCCACGAATCCGACGCTGGACCCGCGAGACCCTCGCTACCGCTGGACGGACCACGGCGTCGTGCTTCGCTCCTCGCATGGCGACGACTTCAACGCGATTGATGCGAATGTTGTCGTTT
The DNA here is from genome assembly GCA_964249695.1 of uncultured Acidobacteriaceae bacterium. Taxonomy (GTDB): domain Bacteria; phylum Acidobacteriota; class Terriglobia; order Terriglobales; family Acidobacteriaceae; genus EB88. Next base: position 5,573 of record CAXUDF010000153.1, on the reverse strand, counting down.
CCAAGGACGTTGGCGGTGAGGCAGGCGGGGTGTTGCCCGGCGTAAAGCGCGAGCCGCGCGTCTGGCTGAACTATGGGTCGTTCTGGAATGGAATTTTCCAGGTAGAGCTTGACCCGGCGACCGGCGCTCCGCTGCCCGGGGGCAAGCGCTACCACCTGGCGCAGCAGCCGACGGTGCGGGGTGGAGCGCTGGAAGGTGCCGCAATGGCCTCGCACGACGGCTGGTTTTACCTCTTTGCTTCTGTGGGCATCTGCTGCGCGATCCCGATCGAGTTAGACAGCTACCAGCAGATTGTGGGGCGCTCGCGGAGCGTGCACGGACCCTTTATCGCGGAGGATGGCAGCGCGCTGCTGCGAGGAGGCGGAACGGTGCTGCTGACAGGCGATGAGCACTGGCTGGGGCCCGGCGGCGGCAGCGTGTGGCAGAGCAGCGACGAGCAGACGACGCTGCTGAGCTTCCATGCGCTGCACCGGCGGGAAAATGGGGCGCTCGACTTGTGGGTGGAGGGCGTGGACTGGCGAGAAGACTGGCCGGTGCTGCGGCCGCTGCCCTGATTGCTTGTTCGTATTGCTTGCTACGGAAGAGCAATGCCCGGCCGCGAACAGTCCGGGCATTGTTTTGCAGCCTGCGCTACTTCTCGGCTTTTTCAGCCTTCTCAGCTTTTTCGCCCTTTTCGGCGACCTTCTTGACGGGGGCGATTGCGTCTTTGGCCGACTTGGCAATACGGAATTTGACGACGGTTTTTGCCTTGATCTTGATGGCTTCGCCGGTCTGGGGATTGCGGCCGGTGCGTGCCTTGCGCTCTGCCTTGACGAGGCGCCCGAGTCCGGGGATGACGAACACGCCGTTCTTGCGGGTTTCCTTGACGGCGGTATCCGCCAGCAGGTCGAAGAAGGCTACGGTCTGTTTGCTGGTGAGCTCGAGTTTTTCGGCCATCTGGCGGACCAGGGCGGTCTTTGTAAGAGCAGTTGCCATAGGGTGAGTCTCCTTAAAAGTGCGTGTGACTGTTCGAAGGCCGATGCCGGTTTAGAGCAGCAATGGCAGGGGTCTAAGCAAGCCTGACGGGGTTTACCTTCGCGTCTTCCGACCCTCCTTGTCAATAAGAAAACCAGTAATGACGCGGGTTCCCGTAGCGAATTCCGGGTTTTTTGCCGGAATCTCACGGTTTTCGAGGAAGCTGCAGTTACTTTCGTCCTCTTTTGGCAAGGCGAGAGGAGAGTGTCCCGGATTGAAGCAAACCCGGCGGGTAGCCCGGTAAAGAAGTCGGAAAAAGGGGTACGCCTTACGCGACGAAGGGATGATTGGCAAAGCGAGCGAGCAAGAAGTGCTCGGTAACAACTACCGTGCTTACCATTGAGCTGTGACTAAATCGAGACGCACAGAGGAAAAGCCGGTATCTATGGATCGAGCCGAGGAATCGAGCCGAGATGGAGGCCGCATCCAGCTCAAGTTTGAAGCCGTTCTCATGTTGTGGGAAATGGTGCCGATATAGCGGGTAGCCCTTGAAGGTGGAGGGCGAAGCGGCTGGCATTCGGACTTCATTGAAGGATACCAAGGACGATGACAAAAATAAAAAAGGCACTCGTAATTGGGGCACACCCGGATGACTGCGCTCTTGGGGCAGCCGGGTTCTCCGTTCTGCTGCGCCGGTCTGGGTGGCACGTTACATTTCTCACCATGACTGATGGTGAGCTTGGTGGACAGCCTACGGTCCGCCTGGAAGAAGAGCGGACCAGCGCCGCGATCCTGGGTGTAGATCCTGACTTTGGACACCTGCCTGACGGCTCGATGAACGGCCGGCAGACTGTGGAACTGCTGGAAGCAAAGCTCGACGCGCATGCGCCTGACCTGATCCTGACGCACGCGCCGACCGACTCGCACGCCGACCACCGTGTGCTGAGCGACTCGCTTGTGTCGGCAGCCCGCCGCTACCCGAGCATCCTGTTTTTTGAAGGACCTTCAACCCTGCAGTTTTCAGCCGCGCTGAAGATCGACGTCGCGCGCAGCTGGGACCTGAAGGTGCAGAGCTTACTGGCGCACGCGTCGCAGCGGGAGCGGGTGCGGACTGTGGAGTGGGCCGAGGCTGCCGGACGGCATCGTGCCTGGCCGCACTACCGCGGAGTGTGTGAGGCGTTCTCGCCGGTGCGCATGGACCTGGAGTTGATGGTGGAGGTGGCGGCGCAAACGAGCCTGCCGCTGCTTGGCTCGAACTTTGCAGCGGACAACCACGGAAGCACGAGTGCACGGTCCGTAGCCTGGAGCATCGTCTAATGCGCTCCGTAAAACTGCTGATTGTCGGTGCCGGCCCGTGCGGTCTGGGTGCGGCGCTTGAAATGATGGAAAGCGGACCGGGCGGCGATGGAGATTTTTTGATTGTCGATGCAGGGAGCCGGCCGGGCGGCTGGGCTTCCTCACGCACGACCGAGGAAGGCTTTACGTTTGATTTTGGTGGGCATGTGCTGTTTCCGCATAAGCACTATGCGCGGTTCGGGGAGCTGCTGAAAGGGCTGCCGCTTGCATGGGCGTCCTCGGTACCGCAGCGCGGTGTGCAGGTGGATGGGCATTTTTTGCCTTACCCTGCGCAGCGGAATCTGCAGAGGCTGCCGCTGGGCAAGCTGCTTCGGGCGGTAGCAGGTGTGCTGGCGCATCGGTTCACCGTGAAGCGCGCTGAGGGTCGTCTGGATGACAGCCGTGCGGATCGGAACCGCCCCGGCGATCTGCGCACCTATTTGCTGGAGCATTTTGGTTCGTACATCACCGGCCTGCTGATGACGCCGCTGAATCGCAAGCAGTGGGCGCATGCGCCGGAAACGCTGACGGACGTGTGGGTGCGGCATCGCTCCGGATCCACCACGCGCAACGTGGCGGACATGGATCTCGGGCGAACACTGCGGAATTTTATCCTGGGCAAGGATGACCCGGGCTGGACGCCGGAGACGCTGGTCACCTACCCGGCGCAGGGTGGCTCGGGAGCGATCTGGTCTGCGGTTGCGGCGGCGATCCCGGCGGAAAAGATGATGCTTGGCACACGGATCTTGCAGGTGTCGCTGGCACAGAAGACTGCCTTGCTGAGCACAGGCGAGCAGGTTCGCTGGGAGCAGATTGTGTCGACCATGCCGCTCGATGCCTTGCTGCATGCGATACCGGAGCGTCCGGACCTGGCCGACAAAGCGCATGGGCTGGTCAAGGCACGTTCGCGGCTGTTTGGCTTCGGCATTCGCGGCGAGCTGCCTGCGCGGTATGCGGGGCTGCACTCCTGCCAGGTGACTGACTACAGCGTACCGTTCTGGCGGTTGAACTTTCCCATGACGGTCAGCCAGGGGAACGGTCCTGCGGGATGCTATTCGCTGCTGTGCGAGGTGAGTGAACCGGCGGATCAGCCGGCGCAGACAGCGGCAGAGCTGCGGGCGGCGGTGGAGGAAAGCCTGTTCCGAATGGGTCTGGTGGGGAAGCCGGGGCTTGAGATTGTTTCCCGCTGGGAATACTCGATTGAGCATGGCTACCCGGTGCCGTTCCTGGGGCGCGACGCGCTGCTTGCCGAGATCCAGCCGGAGCTTGAAGCTGCCGACGTCTATAGCCGCGGCCGGTTCGGCACCTGGCGGTATGAGATTTCGAACCAGGACCACGCGTTTATGCAGGGCGTCGAGGTAGCGCGGCGGATTCTTTTCCGGATTCCGGAGGAAACCTACGGCAATGCTGTCCAGGTGAACGAGGCGGCCGTCCCTGAGCCATCGACCGGTGCGCTGGGAAGCTTGCTGGAGCCGGTCCGGGAAGCGCTGCACCAGACGGTGAGCGTAGGGTAAGCGGGCAGACCGGGGTGCGGATAGAGAGGCAAAGGCGCAAGCCTCTCTGCCTCTCTAGAGAGCATTTGCCCGAAGGGTAGGTAGAGCCTGGCCCAAGCTCCATGCGGCTCTTTCCGCCGGAAAAGCCGCGCTCACATCGGCTTGGCCTTGACACTTTCAGGAAACATGTTTTAGGGCGAGCAGGCGCTGCAGGAGCCGCGCTCAGGCATGCACCTCTTCCCGCATCTCTGGCCTGGCCGCGGGGTTGTCAGGCTGTTCGGGCTGGGTTTCATCCGGGCCTAGTTTCAGGTGCCTGCTGAAGACGGGGTAGAGCAGCGGCAGAACGTACAACGTGAGCAGGGTGGCCGTGATGAGGCCGCCTATGACGACCGTCGCCAGCGGCCGCTGCACCTCAGCACCGCGTGAAGTTGCCACGGCCATTGGGATAAAGCCGAGCGAGGCTACAGTTGCTGTGATGAGCACGGGGCGCAGACGATCCGCGGTACCGCGTCGAACGGCGTCTGCCATGCGCAGGCCGCGCTCGCGCAGGTTGTTGATGTGCGAGACCATGACGACACCATTGAGCACCGCAACGCCGAACAAGGCGATAAAGCCAATAGACGCGGACAGGTTGAGGTTGATGCCGCGGAGCCACAGCGCTGCCACGCCGCCGACCAGCGCGAGCGGCACGATGAGCAGGATGAGCACGGTTTGCCGCAGGTTCTGGAAGCTTGCGTAGAGCAGCCCCGAGATGATGAGCAGCGAGAGCGGCACGACCAACGCGAGGCGCTGAATGGCCTGCTGCTCATTCTGGTACTGGCCGCCCCAGTCGGTGGTGTAGCCGGCAGGCAGCTGCAGCTTCTGCGTGATCTGAGCCTGCGCTTCCTTGACAAACGAGCCCAGGTCGCGGCCCTCGACATTGGTCGAGATGACGATGCGCCGGTGCGCGTTTTCGCGATTAATCAGGATGGGGCCGGAGACCCGTCGGATGTCGGTGACCTGGTCAAGCCGCACCAGCTCGCCGGTGGGGGTCTTGAGCTGCAGGGCGTAGATGCCATCGAGATCGTTGCGCATTGCCGGGGGCAAACGCACGGCGATGGGGAAGCGTTCTTCTCCCTGCACCATCTCCGAAATCTGCTTGCTGCCGATGAGCGACTCGACAACTTCCTGGATATCGGAGACGTTGAGACCGTAGCGCGCGGCTTCTTCACGGTTCACGTGGATGTCGAGGTTGGCCGCACCGGCAATGCGCTCCACCTGCGGCTGCGAGGCGCCCTTGATGGACGAGAGGATGCCGAGAGCCTGGTCGCCGAGGCGCTCCAGCACGTCGAGGTCCGGGCCGAAGATTTTAAGCGCCGCATCGCCGCGCGTCCCGGTAATGGTCTCGTCGATGCGCATTTCCATAGGCTGCGTGAACTCGTAGGTGACGCCGGGGATCTTGTCGAGGGACTTCTGGAGGTCGTCGGTGAACTGCTGTTTGTCCTTGGCGTTGGCGTTCTGGAGCTTGGGCGTGAAGCTCAGGTACGAGTCGGATTCGTACTCGCCCATGGCCTCGGTGGCAAGGTCGGGGCGGCCTAGTTTGGTCACGATGCTGGTGACGCCCTGCTTGGCCTTGATGGTCCGCTCGATCTCGTTGCCGATGGCGACGGACTCGGTGAGCGCGATGCCGGGGAGGCGCTTGGAGGTGACGACCATGGAGCCTTCGTCGAGGGTGGGCATGAACTCTGTGCCGATGAACTTGAGCGAGCCGAGGGCGATGACGATGAGCGCGACGGAGATGATGAGGATGAG
>CAXUDF010000152.1:3651-7319 GCA_964249695.1 uncultured Acidobacteriaceae bacterium | reverse complement strand
CGCTGCTATCGTCAGCCCGGTGGTAGCGGCCACCGCCGTACCCGCCGCCGTACTGGGGAGGGATGGTTTTAATCCTGCCGCTCGGGTCGGAGGCGATCGAACTACCGTCAATGTCCTCGCCCGCAAAAGCAGCATGCGTACTGCTCGAGGAAGCGAAGGCAACCGGCTCAAGCGTCGGCTGAGCCGTCTGGGCATGCATGGCAGCCGGCGAAATGGTCAACGACACGGCTGTGCCTGCCGCAATCAGCAGCCGTGTAACAAAGGGGGAACGCGGAGAAACAGAAGTCATTTGAAAAAACCTCACCTGGGAACTCAGGTCGCGTTCAAAAACACGCCACTTATCTCAACCCGAGTTCTATCGAATGGACGCGCTTACCCCTGCTTAAGTTTTCCCTGCGGCCCAAACATGAAGAGGGCCGGTCAATACCGCACCGGCCCCCTTCCGTTCTGTCGCAGATGCTTTAGTGAATGTCGAACTGCTCCGGATGCAGGCTAGGATCGCTCTTGATGATGATCGTCTTGCCGACCATCTCCTCATACTCCGTAATCCAGCGGCCGTTTCCGCCCTTCAGCTGCTTCACGACTTCCGGGTTCACGCGCAGCATCACGTCCTTGCCGTCGAGATGCTTCATCATTTTGCGCAACTCGATGTAGATCTCGTTGCAGACCGTGATTGGGCTCTTCACCATGCCCGTACCGGCGCAGGTGTCGCAGGTCACGCTCAGGGTGCGCTCAAGCGACTGCTTGACACGCTTGCGCGTGATGGCAACCAGGCCAAAATCGTTAAACTGCAGGACTTTCGACGGCGCGCGATCCACCTTCATCGCTTCTTCCAGGGCGGCGAGCACGCGGTGCCGGTTCTTACGCTCATCCATATCGATGAAGTCGATCACGATGATGCCGCCCAGGTCGCGCAGCCGGATCTGCCGCACAATCTCCGGAATCGCATCGAGGTTGGTCTTGACGATCGTGTCCTCGAGCCGCGCCGTCTTGCCCACGTACTTGCCGGTGTTGATGTCGATCGCGACCAGGGCCTCGGTCTGGTTGATCACGATCGAGCCGCCAGACTTGAGCCACACCTTGGACTTGAGCGCCTTCGAGATCTCTTCCTGAATGCCGAAGTGCTCAAATAGCGGCGTTTCCTTCGTGTACAGCTTGACCCGACGCACCAGGGCCGGCTGGAAACGGTTCAGAAAGCGGACGATCCTCTCGTACTCCTGCTCCGTGTCCACCCAGATCGTCGAGAAGTTGCTCGACACCTGGTCGCGCAGGATGCGCTCTACCAGGTTCAGATCGTGGTAAATGAGCGCCGGGGCTTTCGCCGTTTCAGCTCGCTGCCGGATTTCGGTCCAGAGACTGATCAGGAAGCGCAGGTCGGCCCGCAGCTCCTCTTCGCTCGCGCCTTCCGCAGCCGTCCGCACGATAAAGCCGCCGGAACTATCGCCTTTCTCGCTGATCAGAATGCGCTTAAGCCGCAAACGCTCCTCATCGGAGGCGATCTTGCGGGAGACACCCACATGGCTGACCGTCGGCATAAACACCAGAAAGCGTCCCGGCAGTGCGATGTGCGAAGTGATCCGGGCGCCCTTTTTGGCGATCGGCTCCTTCGCAATCTGCACCAGGATTTCCTGGCCCTGTTTCAGCAGATCGGAGATGATCGGCAGGTCCTGGGTCTGCATCGACTGCCGCCGCCCGCCTCCTCCGCCGCCAGTGCCGCCCGCGCTGCGCCGCCGACCATTGCGCCCGCCGCGCCGTCCGCGTTCCTCACCAGTCCGTTCGCGGCGCTGCGGCTCACCGGCCACAGTACTCGCCGGTGCTTCCTCTTCGTCGTCTACTTCTTCCAGGGCGAAAGCGGCCGGGTCCTCTTCCTCGTCCTCTTCGGCATCTTCCCCCATGCCGCCTTCATAGGTGAAGGTCGCTTCCTGCCGTTCGACGACGGCGTCCTCCATGTGTAAGGGCATGCTGTCCTGCTCGGCTTCCAAGCCGGGGTCGACGAAGCCCTCACCCTCAAGCGTTTCTTCTTCCAGATCCTCCAGGTCATGCTCGTCTGCGTGCGCGTGGATAGGATCGAAGTCGTACTCATCTTCATCGATGACTTCTTCTTCAAGCAGTCCCGTGCCGGGGGCGAAGCCCTGCAACTGGTCCACCAGCTCAGTAAAGCCGTCGGCATGCGCGGCATCTCCGTTGAGCTCGTACGCCGTCTCGAGCGGTTCCTCTGGCTCGTCCGCGAACGAAGCTGCCTCGCTTTCACGAAAGCGGGCCAGCTCCTCAAGCCGCTCGTCCACTGGCTCGACTGCACTCTCCCCGACCGGCTCACTGACTACACCATGCTCGGACTGGCCGCTCAGCGCGTCGTGCTCGGTCTCGTGTTCTGCGTGATCTATGTAGGGTGCTTCACTTCCCGCGTCCAGAGTGGTTCGCGCACTCTCGTCCGCGGCTGCGAAGCCGTGCAATCCTGCCTGGGACGCAGTCTTCCCGGCATCGGCGATGTCGGGGGCAGGCAATGGCTCGACCGGTTCGGCCGCAGCCTCGCCCGCTAATCTTGCCGGCGTTTCGCTGCCGCCAAAGAGCTGCGAGAGCCGCAGCTCGCTGGTTCCCGACGGCGACATGCGGACCGATGCCTCACCGTTCGTGGGCTCGTACTCGGTCTCCTCAATCGCTCGCTCCGTCTGCTCGCCACCCGCAATCGGTTCGGCCGACGTTACCAACCGCTCCGCGGCCTCGGTGCCCGGCAGTGCCTCGGCAGCTGTTTCCGGCGCGACGGAGACCGGTGAGCTCAGGGCATCTTCGATCACCGCCTCAAGATTGATTCCTCGCTCTTCCTCGAAGAAGTTGGCAGACTGGGTTTCAGTAGGCGGTACAGGCGAGGCATGCTCGACGGACCCGCTCTCCGCGGCCTCTGCATCTGCGCCGGCAGGCACCGACTCAGCGGCTATCTGGTCCAGTCCGCCTCCCGTCGACTCCCCTGCTTCCGGCTGAGACCGCGCCGCTTCCGGAGCAGGTGCGTCCACAGCGGCAGCAGACTCGGCGATTATGGCGTCCAGCCCGGCCTGTTCCGGTTGAAGCTGATCCGGTTGAAGCTGGTCCGATTGAGGCTGCTCTGGCGCCGCCTGTGATGGCGCGCTCGGGGCAGGTGCCTTGTAACGCCGCAGCGACTCGCCGGGAAGAACCGAGCCGCCGTCCCAGCCTTCCAGCGCTTCGACCTGCGTTGCGGGCCGGAAAGCCGTGTAATTAACAGGACGGAGCGGCTGCCCCGAGGTCGTGGTTTTGGCCGGCTCGACGCTCGCAGGTACCCCGCCATACTTTGACAGCGACTCGCCCGGTAGCACGGCAGCGCTTGGCTCGCGGCGACCTGGGAGCGGCTGCTCCGGCTTTGCCCTCTCGTAGCTCGCAGCAGCCGCCGCTTGCAGACTGATGGTTTCCGGGCCGCGCTCGTCGGTAACTGGCGCTTCCGGCTCTGGGCTGCGCAGCGGAGCGGCCATGCCGCCTGGAGCACCATGCTCAGGCATGGCAAAAGGAGCGGCAGCCGTTTGGGCGGCGCCAAGTTCGCCTTCCCCGCTCTCGGTCGCCGATGCCGCAGCGCCCAGAACGCCGGCCCGCATGCCACCCCGACGACGACCGCGCCGACCGCGCCACCGCCGCGTCCCCTCTGGTGCTTCCGTGTCGCC
>CAXUDF010000152.1:0-3641 GCA_964249695.1 uncultured Acidobacteriaceae bacterium | reverse complement strand
TCGCCCTTTTCCTCACGGTCGGCTTCGGTCGGCTCGGCGCGTTTGAAGGCGGCCACCACCGGAGCACGCTCTTCACGTAGCTCACGGGCAGGCGCTGCCACTACAGCAGGCTCCGCAGCCTCGCTACGCTCCTGCCGTCGAGTCTCACCACGACCGCGGCCTTCGCGACGCGGACGGCGCTCTTCGGATACGGAGGATGCAGCGGCCGCCGGTGCTGTCGGCGCCTCATCAACCTGCTTCCGCGCCTGCCCGGTGCCGCTCGCAGTCTCGTAGTCTTCGCTGTCTTCCTGTTCTTCTAAAAAGTCGGTGACGTAGAGGAACGCGTCGCGCTCCAGCCCAACGTCCACGAACGAACTCTGCATGCCGGGCAGTACCCGGGTGACGCTGCCCTTGTAGATCGAGCCGGCCAGCGTGTACTCATTCTCGCGCTCGTAGTAGATTTCTGCGAGCTGATCATCCTCCAGAATCGCCAACCGCGTTTCGTGCGGCGTCGTGGAGATACAAATTTCCTTTGCCATGGTGCCTCTTTCAGGTCAGGCAGGCAGTAGGCTCCGGGGCGGGCAGGGTAGAGCGGGAGATGAAGCAGCACAGAGGATCGAAAAACGAAAAGCTTTAGGAAAGGTCGGGAAGACCATTGCCTGCATGCGACGCGGCGGATCGCCGGCCCTTTCGGCATGGGCGTCCCATGACTTTAACAATGGATCACTCTGAGTTGGTTCTGCTTCCAGATGGGGGCGCGTGAGGATGGTGACCGCATCAACCGGCAATCGTGCGGGTGGGGCCGTTTCCCATCCTCTTGCGCTCATTCCCAAACTTCCTGCCCGGCCGGGCCGTACGGTGTACCTGGCCGGTTCTATTCTTCAAACTGCAACAACCACAATCGTCATTCCGGCACTGCCTGCTTCAGGCAGTGATTGGCGCAGCAAACGCCGCTTTACCGTCAGGCACCCGCAATGCGAGACACCCTGTAAGAGCCTTTTGCTAGTTCACGAATCGGTTCATGCGCACGTTCATGACCATACCCAGCGCCAGAAACGTGAATAAAACTGATGACCCGCCGTAGCTCATAAGCGGGAGAGGAATGCCGGTTACCGGCATAAACCCGATCACCATTCCAACGTTCACTGCTATTTGAAAGATCAGGACCGCGACTACACCCATCACGAGCAAAGTCCCAGGCAGATCGGCAGCCGTTTGAGCGTTTTGAATCAAACGCATCAATATGAGGAAGTATAGCAGCAGCACCCCGACCGCACCGACGAATCCGTGCTCCTCGCTGAAGGCGGCAAAGATGAAATCCGTGTACGGAATCGGTAGAAAATCACCCTGCGTTTGCGTGCCCTTGGCTACCCCGCGCCCAAAGACGCCGCCGTCGCCAACAGCAATGAGCGATTGGCGAATCTGGTACCCCGAGCCGCGCGGGTCATTGTCCGGATTGACAAAGCTTGTCAGCCGCGCCTTCTGGTACGGCTTCAGCACCTTGCCGCTCGACCAGATGCCGCCGACCAAAGTAAGGCCGACAACACCCAGAACTGCTGCTTTCTTCCACGGGATGCCTCCGAGAAATAGTCCAACAAGCAGGATTGGCGAGTAGGTCAGCGCCGTCCCGAGGTCGGGCTGCTTCAGCACCAGAAGCATCGGCACCGCAACCATCGCGATCCCCTTGCCGATGTCTGCCCAGGTCATCTCCTTGCCGATCAGCCTGGCGAAATAGCGGGCCACGGCTACGATCAGGACGATCTTGACCCACTCCGAAGGTTGAAAATGGATGCCGCCGACCGAGATCCAGCGGCGCCCGCCTAGCACTTTCTTGCCGACAAGCAGGACAGCGACGAGCGAGAAAAGGCAAAACCCATAAATCCACGGAATGGCATCGAGCAGCGCGTGATAGTCGACGCGGCTCACGACAAACATGGCGATGAGCCCGCCGGTAAGCCACAGCACCTGCGTCTTCTCAAAGCCGACGAACTTGGTATGCAGCGTCGCCGAGTAGATCTCCACCACTGAGAGGACAGACAACAGCAGCACAAAGCCCAGCAGCGTCCAATCGAAGTCGCGAAACGAGAAAAGCCGCCCCTTCATCGCCGGTTTGCTCCCTCGCTTGCGGCGGCTTCATGCTTCTGCGGCGCGTAGCTGGCCAGCGCGGCTGTTGCCGGCGATGGCCCGCGCGAAGACTTCCGAGGCCCAAGCGGAATCGTGAAGTGGCCGCCCCCGATCGAGTCGCCATCCGCGCTCGCCGTTGGAGACCGAGCCGGTGGTGCTGCTTTGCCGCTCGGGCCCGTCGGCGTTGTCAGAGATTGAATCGTCGGCTTGCTCCCCGGCTTCACCACGCCGTCTTTCTCGCCCGGTGCCGAGTACACCGCGCCCACCTCAACGGTGGCGGCCTGCGGCGGTGGGGCTTGCAGGTTGTGCTCGAGCCGGCGCTGCTTGTCGACGTAGGTTTCGATCACCTGAGCAGCCAGGTGAGCCGAACCGGCACCCCAGCCGCCGTGCTCCCACAGCACTGCCACGACGATGTCCGGATTCCGACGCGGGGCCACGCCGACAAACCAGGCATTGGCGCGTCCACTCTTGTCCGCTGACACGCTTTTTGCGCCGAAGGAGTGGTTCAGCACCTGCGCGGTGCCGGTCTTGCCGGCAAAGTCGATTCCCTCGAGGTGTGAAGCATGCGCCGTGCCGCTGCCGGTAGTGGTCTCGGCCATGCCGTCGGTAATGATTTCCCAGGCTGCCGGGTCCAGGCGGACTTCGCTCGTTCCTGATCCAGGGTAGGTCTCGAGCATCGCCTCTTCGTACTGTGCGGGCAGCTGGTTCGGCATCACCACATGGGGACGCTGGAAATCGCCGCCGGAGGTGATGCCGCCGATGGCGCGTGCAAGCTGAATCGGCGTAAGCGCGACTGCGCCCTGGCCGATGCCGACCGAGATCGTCTCGCCTGCGTACCATTTGCGGTGGTAATTCTTCATTGCCCACTCTTCGCTGGGCATGGTGCCTGACACTTCATTCGGCAGGTCGATCCCGGTCTTCTTGCCAATGCCCATCTTGTGAGCCCAGTCGGCGATCTTCGTGATGCCGAGCCGCTCGGCGAGCGTGTAGTAGTAGGTATCGCAGGAAAGCGGAATCGCGTTATGGATGTCGACATTGCCATGGCGCGCGTCGCAGGCGAAAAAGCGGCCGTAAAAATCTGCGCCGCCCTGGCAGTTCACCTTGAGGGTTTGCGCGATGTTTTCTTCGAGCCCGGCGACCGACATAATGACCTTAAAGGTGGACCCGGGAGCCAGCTGCGCCTGGATCGCCTTATTCAGCAGCGGATGGTCCGGGTCTGTCATCAGCTTGTTCCAGTCGTCGCGGCCGATCTTCACGGCAAAGCGGTTCGGGTCGAAGATGGGCCGAGACACCATGGCCAACACCTCGCCTGTGTGCGGGTCCAACGCGACGATCGCACCGTTGCGGTCGCCCATGGCGTTTTCGGCGGCCCGCTGTACGTCCAGATCGATCGAGAGTCGCAGGTCCTTACCCGGCACTGCGGGCTCATTGCCCAGCACGCCGACCTCCCGCCCATGCGAGTCGACCAGCACGTCATGCGAGCCGTCGGTGCCGCGCAGCAGCTGGTCATAGGTTTCCTCTACACCGGAGCGCCCAAC
>CAXUDF010000151.1:0-7760 GCA_964249695.1 uncultured Acidobacteriaceae bacterium | reverse complement strand
CGCCTCGAACGCGAGGGCGCGTTTTTTCAAACGACCTCCGACTCCGAAATCATCGTCCAGCTCATCGCCCACTCCGGCGCGTCCACGCTCGTTGACGCGATCGCCGACTCGCTGCGCCAGGTGGAGGGCGCGTTCTCGCTCGTGATGATGACGCGCGACCGCATCTTTGCCGCCCGCGACCCGCGCGGCTTTCGCCCACTCTCGATGGGCCGCATCGTGAACCCGCAAGGCCCGGACACGATCGTCTTTGCGTCTGAAACCTGCGCCTTCGACCTGCTGCACGCCAAGTACGAGCGCGACGTGAGACCGGGCGAGCTCATCATGATCGAGCGAAGCATAGAAAAGGGCGTCACGCAGAACGTCGTAACTTCGCGCCAGTACGCGACCGGGGTCCCGCAGTCCTCATGCATCTTTGAACACGTGTATTTCGCACGGCCTGATTCGAAAATCTTCGGCCGCTGGGTGCAGGATTCGCGCGAAGCCATGGGTCGTCAGCTTGCGCGTGAGTCGCACGTTGACGCTGACCTCGTCGTGCCGGTGCCGGACTCCGGCGTCACCGCCGCGATCGGCTATGCCGACGAAGCCGGGCTGCCGTTCCGCTTCGGGCTTATCCGTAACCATTACGTTGGCAGAACATTTATCGAGCCCGAGCAGAAAGTCCGCGATTTCGGCGTGCGCCTGAAGCTCAACCCGGTACGCAATCTGCTCGAAGGCAAGCGCATCATCCTGATCGACGACTCCATTATCCGCGGAACCACCAGCCGCAAGATCGTGCGCATGGTGCGCGCCGCCGGCGCGGCAGAAGTGCACCTGCGCATCTCGTGCCCGCCCACCATTTCGCCGTGTTTCTATGGAGTTGACACACCGTCAAAACGCGACCTGATCGCGGCGAACAACTCTGTCGAGCAGATACGCCGCTTTATCGAGGCTGACTCGCTGGCGTACCTGTCGCTCGACGGCGTGCAGCACGCGGTCGACGGCGGCGAAGGCAACGGCTTCTGCGTGGCCTGCTACACGGGCGTGTACCCGACTGCCTGGGTGGACGTGGACGAAATACTGCCCGCGCCCGCCATGCGCGCCTAGCCGCGGACGGTGCAGTCCTAAAGCGGAAGATCAGTCTTACGGCTTGTGAGGAAAGCATGGCAGCGAGGAAAGCCACACCGGAGCGTCTGGGCGCCTTTTCCGATGGCGTCATCGCAGTCATCATTACCATCATGGTGCTGGAGCTAAAGCCACCCAGCGGACCGCACGTCGCGGATCTGCTCGCCCTGTGGCCGCGCTTTCTCAGCTACGGGATGAGCTACCTGTTCGTCGGCATCGTCTGGATCAATCATCATCACATGCTGCGCTACACCGAGCACGCAAGCTCCATGCTGCTCTGGTCGAACCTGGTGTTTCTGCTGACGGTTTCGCTCATTCCTTTTGCCACCTACTGGATCGAGATCACCGGTCTTGCCGGTGTTCCTGTTGCGTTCTATGCATTCATATTCTGCCTGGTCAACATCAGTTACATATGGCTCTCGCGGACGATCCTCTCAGAGCCAGTGGCCGGCAGCGACCCAGAGCTGGGGAGGCTGCGGCGCATGTCGAGGAAGCGCGCCAATTTTACGCTGCTGATTTATGCTGGCGCGGGCGGGCTGGCGCTTTGGCATGCGGCGCTCGGCTTTACCATTCTCGTCCTCAACACGCTTGTTTATGCATTGCCCGAGCTGTTCGCAGCCCGGGCCGCAGGAGACGCGGACGCCGCGATCAAGTCGCAGACCCAGATAGGGAGATAATGATGGCGAAATACGGGCCGAAAGCACACGAGCTGGTCGAGCGCGAGATGGAGCAGATGAAGGCCGGCAAGCTGCGCTCGGGCAGCGGCGAAAAGGTCACGAATCGGAAGCAGGCCATCGCCATCGCGCTTTCTGAGGCGCGCCGGAGCGGTACAAAGATGCCAGCGCCGCCGCCGGGTACAGCCGCGGCGGACAAGGCCCCCTCGGATGAGCGAGCGGCGCGGAAAGCCGCGGCAAAGAAGGAACCGGCCAAGAAAGCAGCGCAGAAAAAAGCTGGGACCAAGGCCGTAACAAAGAAAGCTGCAGCCGGAAAAGCCACCGAAAGGAAGACCGCAACTACGAAGAAGACGCCAGCAAAGAAGTCCAGCACGCCTGGAAAGAGCACCCCGGCCAAGAGCCCCACGAAACAATAGCCGAAGAGCCCCGCCAGCGGCTAAAGCCGCTGCGTCTTGCTAGGAGCTTTTTGGGGGCGCGGAGCCCGAACCGCTGCTGCTGGAACCCGCGCTTGAGGGCGCACTCGGCGTGCTCGCCGCAGCTCCAGAGCTGCCTGCTGCACCCGCGCTGCCTGAAGACGCACCCGCGCCGCCTTCGCTGCTCTTGGCGGCAGGGGCGCCCGCGTCAGATCCGCTCTTCCCGGCACCGCCTTCGCCCTTGCCGGCGCCCGAGCCGGCTTTGCCGTAATCCGTCAGGTAGAAACCGGAGCCTTTGAACTGGATTGCCGGCGCGGAAAGCAGGCGTTCGCTGGTGCTGCCGCACTTTGGGCACGCCATGGTTTCAGGCGCGCTGAAGCTCTGAATTTTCTCAAACACATGACCGCAAGCGGTGCAGCGATACTCATAGAGCGGCACGGAAATATCCTCACGAAGCGTTCGCTCCATTGTACGGGAGCGTCTTTACGCGGGAGTCTGCGCGCTCAGGCCGGCAGCACCACGAGCTGCACCGTGTGCACGGCCTCTACATTGCGCAGCTGGTCAAGCAGTGGCGGCGCGCCCTGGCCGTCAATCTGGATCACGGCAAGCGCCATGCGCGCGCCTGCCGGGCTCCCATCGCCGTCAGCCCGGCCCAGGGCAAAGTTGGCGATGTTGATGCCGTGCTCGCCGATCACAGTGCCGAGCCTGCCGATCACACCGGGTACGTCGCTGTTACGGATGACGAGAAGCGTGCCCGCGAGCGGAGCCTCAATCGCGGTGCCCTGGAGCTCAAGAAGCCGGGCAACGCCGGCAGACCCACTTGCGCCGGCGCGCGCAGCAACAACCGCACCGTTCGGCATGTGGAGAGTCAGTGCGAGCATGCTGCCGCCGCCGGGCTGGTGTTCCTCATGCACGCGCACGCCGCGCTCACCGGCTAGCTGTGCCGCGTTGATGCGGTTTGCGCCCTCACCCTGGTGGCCGCTCTCACTTTGCCCCAGCACCCCGGCCAGCGCGGCGTTGCGTACCATCTCGGTTTGCGCTTCTGCAAGCGCGCCCTCGTAGCGCAGCATTACGCTTTCAAGCCCGGCCGCGCCGGAGGGCAGCAATTGTGCAAGCATGGCTCCCAGCCGCTCCGCCGCGGTCGCAAACGGCGCCAGCAGCAGAAACTGCTCGTGCGTCAACGACGGGCTGTTCACCGCGTTCTGTATCACTCCCAGTTTCAGATACGCGCGCACCTGCTCGGCGATCTGGATGCCGACGGCCTCCTGCGCTTCCGTCGTCGACCCGGCGATGTGCGGCGTGAGCAGCACACGCTCCATGCCGAAGAAGGGCGAATCCTTCAGCGGCTCCTGCTCGAAGACGTCGAGCGCCGCTCCGGCGATGGTGCCTGCGGCCAGCGCCGCTGCCAGGGCCGCCGTGTCGATGAGCTCGCCGCGCGCGCAGTTGATGATGCGTGCGCCGGGCTTCATCAGCGCGAGTGTTTGGCTGTTGACGATGCCGTGCGTCTGCGGGGTAAGCCCCACGTGCAGCGACAGGTAATCGCTTACGCGGAACAGCTCTTCTACCGGAACAAGCCGAACCTCGTGCTCACGTGCCACAGCGGCGGTGACAAATGGGTCATGGCCGACCAGCGTCATGCCAAAGGCGCGTGCACGCCGGGCGACCTCAAGCCCGATGCGGCCGAGGCCGAGGATGCCGAGCGTTTTGCCGCGAAGCTCCGACCCCGCCAGCGACTTCTTCTCCCACCGGCCAGCGTGCAGCGCGGCGTTCGCGCGGGGCAGCTCGCGTGCGAGGGCCAGCATGAGCGCCAGCGTTAGCTCGGCAACCGCGACTGCGTTCGCGCCGGGCGTGTTCATCACAACAATGCCGCGCCGGGTCGCTGCCTCCGCGTCGATATTGTCTACGCCGACGCCGGCCCGGCCAATCACGCGCAGCTTCGGTGCGTGGGCAAGCAGCGCATCGTCCACCTGCACAGCCGAGCGCACAATCAGCGCATCGGTATCGGGAAGAACGCTCGTGAGTCCACCGGCGACAGAGTCAATCTGGTCGTGGGTAACGACCACCCAGCCCGGCTCCGCGCGCAGCACCGCGACCGTTGCGGGCGAGACTTTCTCAGCAATGACAATCTTCAAGCCGACACCTCGACCTTGCGGGCACAGTCGTTGAGCGCGCGTCCGCACGGGCACGTCGCACGCTCGCCGAGCATCGCTGTCCGGCCGGCATACGCCTGCTGCGCCGCGGTCAGTGCGCCGCCAAGCTCGACTCCAGGTAGCCTGAGCACCTCAACCGCGACGTGCTCGAGCGCGCCGACCAGCGCGATCGTGTCCATGTAGTCGAAATAGCCAAGATGCGCGATGCGGAAAAGCTGACCCTTCATCTCGCCCTGGCCGTTTGTGATGGTCGCGCCGAAACGCTGGTGCAGTTCCTTCACGATTACGCCTGAGTCGACGCCTTCCGGCGGCAGCACGGCAGTGACCGCAGCCGCGGGAGCAAACGGTGCAAACAGCTTAAGCCCGAGCGCAGCAACAGCGGCGCGCGTTATCGCGGCGCAGGTTTCCGCGTTGTTCACGAGCGCCGAGCGGCCCGCTGCAAGGTCACCGTCACCCTGCGCGCGGATGTAGTCGAGCGCCGCCGCAAGCCCCGCAATCAGCGACACCGCAGGCGTGTACGCCGACTCAAACTTGTGCGCGTTCTTGCGCTCTTTGCGCAGGTCAAAGTAGTAGCGCGGGTTCAGCGAGATGTCCATGGCGTCCCAGGCGCGCTCGCTTACCGAAAGGTAAGCCAGGCCGGGCGGGATCATGACCGCTTTCTGCGAGCCGCCGATCATGATGTCGACATCCTGATCGACGTCGAAGTGTGTGGTCCCGAGCCCGGTAATCGCGTCCACTACAAGCAAGGCGTCGCTGCGCTTTTCGCGGAGCAGCGCTGCCACGGCCGGCACACAGTGGCGCACGCCGGTTGAGGTCTCCGTCGCCTGCATCAGCACGGCGCGGTGCTCAATGCGGAGCGCTTTGCTCACCTGCTCGATGGAGAACGTCTCGCCGTACGGTGCCGAGACCACGTCCACATCGCAGGAGTAGGCGCGCGCGAGCGACGACCAGCGCTCACCGAACTTGCCGGCCGAGAGCACAAGCACCCGGTCGCCGGGCGAGGTAATGTTGGCGACCGCAGCCTCCATGGCGCCGGTTCCTGAGGAGGCCAGCAGCAGCACGTCGTTCGCGGTGCCGACAAACACCTTCAGGTCGGCAAGCACCTGCTGAAACAGGCGCCGAAACTCGGGCGTGCGGTGGTGCATATCGGCCGCGGCCATGGCAAACTGTGCCGCGGGCAGCAGCGGCGTGGGGCCGGGGGTAAACAGGCGAGTCTTGCGGATCATGCCCGTGATTCTAGCCGCAGCTACGGCCCGGTCCGCTCCTCTACAATGAGCGTTTCAAGCAAGAGGTGCAGTGATGGGCGGCGAAGGATTGGTCAAGCAGATTGATACGGACGTGGTGGCAGGCATGAAAGCGCGGGACAGCGTGCGCGTGGAGACGCTGCGCATGGTCAAAGCCGCGCTGAAAAATCGCGAGATCGAGAAGCGCGAGCCATTGACCGAGGCCGAAGCCCAGGCGGTGCTGACGACCTTGATCAAGCAGCGCCGTGAGTCCATTGAGCAGTTTACGAAAGGCAACCGGCCTGAGCTCGCAGACAAGGAAGCGAGCGAGATCGTGATGATTGAGGCCTACCTGCCGCAGGCCGCGGGCGAAGCGGAGCTGAAGCCGCTGATCGCGGAGGTGCTGGCCGGGTTAAAGGCCGGAGGCACGGAGCTTGGGCCGCGGTCCATCGGCCCCGCGATGAAAGCCGTGAACGACCGGATCAAGGAGCTGGGACTGCGCGCGGACGGCAAGCAGGTGAGCGAGCTGGTAAAGGCCTGGCTCGCCTGAAGTCTAGATCTTGGGTCATGAAATTTGATGGTGCGTACTTCACCCTTCCGGCGGAGGATGCGGCGGCGCATCTGTCTTAAAAGCCTGGAGCCTCCCTGGAGGCGAGAGTCCCGCCATACAGGTGGTGGGGGCCATCAATATCTCTACAGCAAGTCCGGAAGAGAATCCCTTTGTCTGCCAAGCGAACATCCCCTGAAAGCCGCTCCACTGTTCTTGAAGAACGCCGGACACTAAAAATGGCCGAATCGGCCCACGCTTATGTGCGCGGCAACACCGTCCAGTTCTACAAGTGGCTCCGAAGCGACAAGGTCAAAGCATCGCTTCCGTCCGGGCCGGATGTGTGGATCTGCGGGGACTGCCACACCGGCAATCTGGGTCCTGTCGCGGACCTCGATGGCAGGATCGACATCCAGATTCGTGATCTCGATCAGACAGTGATCGGCAACCCGGCTCACGATCTGCTCCGCCTCGGCCTCTCCCTCGCCATGGCGTCCCGCAGTTCTGATCTGCCCGGTGTCACCACAGCCTTGATGCTGGAGGAACTGGTGGTTGGCTACCAGACCGCGCTTGCCGGGAAGGCGGAACGCGTGCTGCCGGAGGAGATTGAGCCGATCCGCAAGGTCATGCGCGAAGCGAAAAGCCGCCGCTGGAAACATCTGGCTGAAGAGCACATTGAAGATGTAGAACCTGACATTCCGCTGGGGCGCAAGTTCTGGTCGCTCACAGAGGAGGAACGTAAACAACTTGGGGACTTGTTAGAAAAACCCACGCTCCACAAGTTTGTCGAAACCATCTGCGGTAAAGCAGATGGGGATGAGTTGAAGCTGCTGGACGCCGCGTACTGGATGAAAGGGTGCAGCTCGCTCGGGCTGCTTCGCTACGCGGCCCTGGTCCAGCTTGGAAGCGGCAAGCAAAAGGAGTACCGCTTACTCGACATCAAGGAAGCCCCACACGCCGCGGCGCCCTGCTCATCCACCGCCGCCATGCCGGCGAACGATGCAGAGCGGGTCGTCACCGGGGCCCGCCATCTTTCGCCTTTTCTAGGTGAGCGAACAGTCGCTGCCGATCTAAACGAGAAACAGGTGTTCATCCGGGAGCTTCGCCCGCAGGACCTGAAGTTCGAACTGGATGGCTTGAAGCAGAAGGAAGCGATCGGCATTGCGCATGTCATGGCAGGCGTAGTCGGCCGCGCGCACGGCCGCCAGATGGATGCCGCAGACCGGCAATCCTGGGCCAAAGAGCTGGAAAGCCGGCACAGCCGCGGGCTCGATGCGCCGCGTTGGCTGTGGAGCAGCGTTCTGGACCTGGCTGCGCTCCACGAAGCAGCGTATCTGGAGCACTGCCGTCGCTATGCACTCGGTCAGGAAGGGGATTGATCGGGATGAAGGAAGCGCCGCTCACACGAGCTTGGCTTTCTCAGCGCTAAACAGCCTGACGGTCAAACTTGCAATTTGAATGAATGCTCAGCCGTCCTCAATGCTGATTCTTCATCTGAACCGGCTAGAAACCAGGTCCGGTAAACATTCAGACCAGACAGCGAAAGCCGCAGAGCCTAAGTTCTGGATGGACTTAGCGCTGTGCTGGCAGCACACGTACGAAGGTGCCTTCCGGCAGCTCCCCCTCCACCAGATGCACTACGCCGTTCTTGA
>CAXUDF010000150.1:5205-7798 GCA_964249695.1 uncultured Acidobacteriaceae bacterium | reverse complement strand
AGCAGCGCCAGGCTTTCAAGCAGCATACGGAACGCAGGCGTCACACCGAACTCCCCATCGCGCTCGGGAGGAAACACCATCGGCAGCGTACGCGGACCAATTGGCTGCAGGTGGTCAAAGTAGGCGATGAGCGCGCGCCCGTCCTCAAACTTCACCTGGAGCTGCTTGCCCTCGAGCGCCTCCCCATACTGGCAGCCCAGGATCGGCAGCAGCAGCTTGTTCTGCATGTCGGGCTTGAGCGGCTCCCAGTCGATATCGAAGTAGCCCGAAAACTCGGAGGCCCGCCCGTTTTCCAGAACGTCCTGCCACCACACCGACTGGTTGCCGACGCCCATGTGGTTCGGCACCGTGTCGAGCAGCAGGCCCATGCCGGCCGCTTTCAGCGCGGCGGTAAACGGCTTGAAGGTGCGCTCGCCGCCCAGTTCCGGGTTGAGGCAGTCGTGCCGGGCTACGTCGTAGCCGTGCATGGAGTGCGGCCGCGCCTCGAAAATCGGCGAAAGGTATGCGTCGCCAACGCCCAGCTTCTTGAGGTACGGCAGGATCGCCTGCGCGTCCTCAAAGGTGAACTTCTCGTGCATCTGCAGGCGGTAGGTGGAAGCGGGGATGCGCGCTTCAGTATTCAGTACGGTTTCGATGCAGTTGCTCATAAGGGTCGGGCAGGTCCTTCACTTGATCTCATTCGTAGGGAACGACAGCGGGGAACAGGTTCGGGCGTCAGCTCTCGCAGCGTTGAGCCTGATGCCGCACCGCCTATCGCACTCCTTGGATGCAGACGGGCATCTATACTGTGAAGGCGGAACACTCTGTAAACGCCAAGGAGCCCCATGCCACTTTCCGGCGAAGCCATTCGCTTGATGAATTACGTAGATGATGTGTCCACGACGCTTCGCCGCATCGTCGCGCTTTCGCCGAGCCTGACGCATGAAGAGCGCGTGCGCGTCAGCGAGTACCTTCAGAAGTCCGAGCCGAGCGTTGAAACGGTCGTCAACACGCTTATCACCGCGAGACCGCTGTAGCTTCAAAGGATTAACGGATTGCCGGCGGTTCCGAACATTGCAATCAGGAATGTGGCCATTATCGGCGCGGGTGCCGGCGGCCCCATCGCCGGCACAGAGCTTGCCCTGCTGTGCGGGCGCGCCGGTTTCGCCACAACGATTGAGGATGTGCTGCCTGGCAATCTGCGCCGGGCGGCAGCCGTTTTGCCCGCCGCGTTTGCCCCTCGCTTTGCCGCTACGATTGAGGAGGCCGTGCGCGATGCGGACCTCGTCATGGATACAGTTCCCGATGAGCTTGAATCGAAGCTGGAAATCCTGAGCCTGCTGGACCGCATGGCCCCGCCGCACACCTTGTTTGCGACGCCGTCGGAAACCCTCAGCATCGCCGACTTGGCATCGTGCACGTACCGGCCGGGGCAGTGTTTCGGCCTGCGTTTTGTCGGCTTGCCGCCGGCAGCCGGCCTGCGGGTTGTTCTTAGCTACGCGCCGGCATGCCTGCCTGCGACGCTGGCGCGCATGGAGGCATTTCTTCACGCGCTGGGCGCGGCGGCAGAGGTTGCGGAAGACAGGCGCGCCCTGCCTTGAGTCGTCTCCTAACGCTCCTGCCCGGAGAACGGGCGAAATCGCAGGAAAACCACGAAACCGACCGGACTGCTGCCGTAGGTCGGCTTGAGCCGGTCCGCCACGCCATAGGTGGTCACCTGCGCCCCGAAAGCGGAGCGCACATGCGGCACCAGGGCTGACAGAAAGTCGAGATCGTGGTCATAGCCGAAGGTGTACGCCTGCACGTGGCCAATCGGCGCCTCAGAGAAGTTGACCGGCAGCGGCTGCTCGCCGTTTAACAGTTCGCTCGACCGGCCTGCATTTTCTATGCGGGTCCAGGCGTAATTGCTCGTGCGGAAGCGCACGGTCGTCTCGAAGAGGTAGCTGTTTTCCTTGGAGTTATCAGTGAGCGAGCGGGTGCGGCCCCACAGTGCGGTCGAGGCCAGGTTGCCATTGCCAAACGGACGGTTGTACATCACAGACGCAGTCGTGCGCGCCTGGTCCTGCCCGGGAAAGAGCGCCTCGATGTTGGCGATGCGCGCATAAGAGACCTGCCCGCTCCAGTTCTGGCCTGGCTCAAGCGTCAGGCGGGTCGACCAGGAGTCGATCGCGCCCTGCTCCAGGTGCCAGCGGTGCTCATCCGGCTCCTGCCCGTGAAAGCCGCTCGCCTCAATGCGAGCGATGCCGTGGGTAAGGCCGACCGTGAGGACGTCGTCGGAGATATGTGTCGAGTCTTCCTGGTGGTGGCCGAGCGAGCCAACCGGGTTTTCTGACGCAGACTGCCGGTGCGGGTACGCGGTCGGCCCGATTGCGGGGTCGCCCATGGGGGCGAAGTAGAACGAGAGCAGCGTCCGCTCACCCAGCTGCCAGTCGTACAGCGCGGCCAGCTCCATGAAGAAGTTATGCGGGTGCTGGCCGTCGACAATCGGCAGGCCGAACGCCGTTTCTCCCTGCTGGAAGAGCAGCGGGTAGCGTCGGCCGGTGATGGTGGCCGGCTCAAGCGACAGCATGGCGCGCAGGGTCAGCTGCCCCGGCCCGAGCCTGCGCTCCGCCAT
>CAXUDF010000150.1:0-5105 GCA_964249695.1 uncultured Acidobacteriaceae bacterium | reverse complement strand
ATTTCCGCGAGGAAGGTGCGCGGGTGCATGTCGTCCATCAGGCTCATTGTCCGAGGGTCGCCAGGCATCGTCGTTGCTGCGGCGCCATTTGCCGGAGGGCACATTTGCATACCGGGCATGGTTTCCCGGCAGGTGTCGGCGGGCTGGGCGGGGCTGCTCACCGGCAGCAGCAGAGGTGTGAGTACAAAAGCGAGCACGCGCGGCGCCAGAACGGCGAAGCGGCGCTGCCTGCATAGAGGAGACATGGGCACGGCAAAGCTCCTAAGACGCGAGAAGGAGAGCACGGCGTCGAAACAGGCGAGCGGCCCTGGAGTGGGGTGAAGCGGGCGGCTCGCTGCGCGTACAACGGCGCGGAGCCTTGCCTAGATACGAAGATTTGCCTTGAGCGGAGGAGCTTTGAGCAGCGGGAGCGCAGCAGCGCGGGGAGGCGGAGCCGGCAGCCTCACCATACGGGACCCGCAGGCGCTTTGGGTACAAGCGCCAAGGCTCAGCCACTTGTGGTGCGCGCTGCTATTCACGATGGTGCCGCGCTGCACGTCCGATGGAGCGCTTCCACTACCCGCAACGAGGCAGGAGTTCTGGCTGCACACACCGCTTGGCATAGCCGGCATCGCACCGCGCCTGGCTTGCTCCCTCGCGGCCATGCCACACAGCGCCGGTCCGGATACCGCAGCGGCGGTCTGCGCGGCAGTATCCGGGCAGCCTGAGAAAGCCATCCGCATGCCGCAGGAGAGCTCGCAGGCAGACGCGACCGAGGACGCCGCAAGCAGAAGCACGGCTACCAGGGTCGCGAGAGTGGCGCTCAAACGCATGTTGCCAATGTATCGAATAGCAATCCGCTCCGCGGCGCCGCGGGGCGGATCAGGTTAAAAGTGGAAGCCGATCTCGCCGGTAATGGCGCGAGGCGTGACGTAGTGCGTCCCGCTAAAGGTGGAAAGGAAGTTATACAGCGCGACCTTATTGGTCACGTTGATGGCTGTGACCTGCGCGCTCCACCGGTACCGGTCGCTGTGGAAGATGTTGTCCTCCCCGAGCGACGTGTCGAAGAGGCTGCGCGGCTGGATGCGCTGCGGGTTGTGGTCATCGTTCTCCGTACCCGGCGCCGGCACCTTGATGAGCGTGGAGCCGAACTGGGAGGCAAGGCAGACAAATGGCAGGGCCTGCGTGGGCGTGGCGTGCTGTGAGCCGCAATAGAAACCGGCCTGCGCTTCCTGGTCCGCGGTGAGCGGCACACCGCCGGCATTGTTGCTCACCAGCCGCACGGCAGGCTGGCCGTTGAGCGTCGTCGAGGAGGGACCGCAGGTGCCGTTGTCGGTGGCAAAGCAGGGAGTGGAGCCGGCGACCAGGCCGCTGTCGTAGCGCCAGTTAAAGCCGAACCAGGGCAGGCGCGTCCAGGGCTGGTACTGGAAGTGGGTCGTCTGGTTGAAGCGTTCGTCATGGTCAATGCGGAAGGCAGTCGGGACGACGACTCCGGCCGTACCTGCCGGCACCGTACCGAGCCCGGCTACCTGCGGAGTAAAGAAGCGCGCGTTGATGGAGGAAAGCACCACAAACGCGCTCAGGTGGTGGAACTCGGGCACCGTGGCGCGGATGACCGGACCGGAGATCTTGGAACTGTGCCAGTCAATGGGAAAAAAGATCGGCGTGTTGCCAAGGATCGAGAAATCAAAGGCATTGTGCGTGTAGACCCAGGTGTAATCCGCGTCCACTACCAGGTACTTGCCAAAGCCCTGCTGGAAGCCGGCGTGAAACGCGTTGCGGAAGCCGGGCTGCACCCGTGCGGGCGCCGAGGGTATAAGTGCGCTGATGACGGGGTTGTCGGCACCGACGCTCGAAAGGACAAGGTTCTCGTTGAACGGCGTTTCGAGCGAGCGCGCGTACACCACGCGCAGCACTGTATTGGTCGGCTTGACGCTGTAGGCGACGCCCAGCCGCGGTTCCGCCTGCTTCGTCGTGACCAGCCCGTTGTACAGGTCGCCTCGAATGCCGAGGTTCAAGAGCCAGTTGCCGGCCTTGAGCTCATCCTGCACATAGACGCCGAGCTCTTTCACATCGGTACGCCCTTTAAACGCGTAGGAGCTGCCCCCGCGCGTGATGTCGTAGGGCAGCAGGATCGGGTTGAAGTTGGGGTACAGCGCTGAGTTGGCGGCATTCGCGTTGCCTGGGGTGTTGGGGCTGTAGCCGGCAGCCGCGCACTGCGAAGGGTCCGTAAAGCCCGCCACCGCGGTTCCGTTCCCATCCACGCAGGGAGCGTTCAGGATCGGATCGACGATGCCGAGATCAAAATTCTCCCGCAGCACGGTCTGCGCATACACGGCGCCTGCCTTATAGGTGTTGTGCCCATGCGTATACGAGAGCTCAGTATGTGCGCCTGCGTTGAGCAGCGTGCGCTCCTGGTTGACCGCTTCACGCTGCAGGCTGGGCGGCCCAAGATCCGCAAGCGGATTGTGGCTGCCATAGTAGTTGTAAGCGTCCTTGCGCACATAGGTACCCAGGTTGAAGACCGCATTCGAGCCAAGCACCCGCTGGTACGAGGGAGCGATGTCAAAGGTGACGATCTGGGCTCTTTGATCGGTAGAGCCGACGTTGCCGAAGACCGGAGCGGCACTGCTGCCGCTTCCTCCGCTGATGACGTTGTTTACGTTCACGTTGTCATACGCGTTCGGGTTCTGGAACCAGGAGCGGCTGTAGTTCAGGTTCAGATGGACCGAATCCTGCGGCGTGAGCTGGTAGTCGGTGCGATTGAAGACGTTTTCCTCGTTGCCTTTGTCGTGGAAGACCTTGAACTCCGGCGGATCCAGGAAGCGCCCGGTATTGAGGCCGTCAATCGAGAAGAAGTTGCCCCAGTTCGCGCCGCCGTAGCCGATGTCGAAGAGCGCCGTTGCCGACCCGAAGGTGCCGTAGGACGAAGTAAGGTCGCCGGTAGGCTTGGTGACACCCTGGCCGGAGCGCGTCGTCACGTCGATGACGAGGCTGGTCTTGTCCCCGTACTGTGCCGGCGGCGCGCCCTCGATGACCTGCAGCGTCTGGATCGCGTTCGCCGGAATCTGGTTCGAGAACACCTTGCTTTGCTGATCCGTAATTGGCTGGCCGTCGATATAGAAGGAGTTGGACGCGTGGTCGCCGAGGCCGTGAAACAGCCCGTTTGAGTCAGCCGTAACGCCCGGCGTAGAAAGCGTAACCAGCGAGCTCACAGACGAGGACTGGCTTTCGAGCGGCAGCCGGCTGAAGGAGTCGCGGTCCAGATTGGTTTCCGCCGCAGTGGTTGTCTGCACAAGATCGCCCGCGTCGACGGTTACATCGCTGGCCTGCCCTGCGACCGAGAGCGAAAGAGTGATCGCGACCGGCACAGACGATGTAATGGACGCATCCTGGGTCGACGTGCCGAAGCCGCTGGCCGAAACCGCAAGGTGGTAGGAGCTGAAGGGCAGGTTAGGGAAAGAAAACTGGCCCCCGGCATCTGTCTTGGTGGTCCGGAAAAGCTGGCTGATGGGGTTCTGGATGGTGACGGTTGCCCCGGCAACCACGGCGCCGGTCGGGTCAGCTACGGTGCCGACGAGGGCCCCGGAGTTTGTTTGCGCATGGAGAGCCGCCGCAGGTGCAAACGATGCGGCAAGAAGAGACGGGAAAAGAAGACGCCGAGCGCTGCGCGGCAAAGACGAGTACATACACTGCCCCCTGGATAGATCAGAAACCTGAGATTCGAACTGCTTCTAGGCGAGAGAAGAGTCGGGTGCAGGCGGGGGCCGGATGAAGACAGCGCGAAGAACCGGGCGGGAGCCGGGCGAGGGCTCGCCGATTGCGATGGTGCCGAGCAGCAGGAGAACAAAGCCGGTAAGCCATGCCGGCTGGCTTGCGGACGCAACGTGGGCGACGGCGCAGATCTGGCAGTGTGTCGCACTCGAGACAGCGCCTGCATCGTCGGTATGGCTGTGCGCAATCTCGACCGTCATGAAAACAACCAGCAGCAGCCCAAGAAAAACAATGAGCAGCCTGCTGAAGCCGGTTTCATGCCGCATGGTGCGTCGCATCGTTTGTTGCACGAAAGAGGCTGGCCTTTGCAATGGGTGCTTGGTTAATGAGAACCCGTTCTCAAATGATGGAGTGAGTCGATGTTGGAGTCAAGCCCGGCCGTGGCTGCCTGAAGTGTCGGCCTGCTTTGAGTATCAGCCGACGGAACTGATGCCGCAACTCCGGCCCTGCGCGCGGCTCTCCTGTTCTTGGTACTCTCGGACCGTGCGCAGCGAGCCCGGCATTTACGTTGAGATCACGATGCGGACCGCGATGGACCGCTTGTGGCAGCTTACCCAGGATCCCGCGCTCCACGGCCGCTGGGACCTGCGCTTCAGCCGTATCCAGTACCTGCCAAGGGCCGACCCGGAGAAGCCGCAGCAGTTCCTGTATCAGACCCGGATCGGCTTCGGCCTCAGCATTGACGGCACAGGAGAGAGTGTCGGCCAGCGCGGGTCCACGACCGGCGATACCACCTCCTCGCTGCGCTTTGCCTCGGATGACTGGAAATCGCTCATTCGGGAGGGATCCGGCTACTGGCGGTATGTGCCCGCGCCCGACGGCATTCGATTCCTGACCTGGTACGACTACCGTGTGCGCTTTGGCACGGCCGGCAGCCTGCTTGACCTGCTGTTTCGCCCGCTGATCGGCTGGGCGACAGCCTGGAGCTTTGACTGTTTGCGCCTCTGGGCCGAGGGGGAGCAGTCGCCCGAAAGCTCCATCGCGCTTGCTTCGATCCATGCGGTCGCGCGCGTCGCGATCGCGGCTATCTGGGTGTGGCACGGGCTTGTGCCGAAGCTCATCTTTCACAATGCAGACGAGCAGACGATGCTGCAGCACGCCGGCGTGGTCGTAGCCCAGCTGCCGCGCCTGCTCAACGCGCTGGGCGTGATTGAGGTCTTGTTCGGCTTCATCTTTCTTGTTTTGTGGGGTACCCGGTGGCTTTATGTGCTTAACGCAGCGCTGATGGTGTTGGCGCTGGCCGGGGTGGCCCTCCAGTCGCCGGCTTACCTTTGGGCGGCGTTCAACCCGGTGACGCTTAATTTCGCAGTGATCGCGTTATCTGTGGCAGGATGGCTGGCGCTGCCGCGGGT
>CAXUDF010000149.1:0-7887 GCA_964249695.1 uncultured Acidobacteriaceae bacterium | reverse complement strand
TCTTTGCAGTCCGATCTCGATAATAAATACACGTACCGGAAATACGAGACAGCAGCTCGAAAGGTCTTGGCCTGGGCCCCGGGAGGAGTAGCTCACCCTCCTCTCCGAGATTACTTCTGACGCACTTGATGCGTGGCAGTCGCAGTGGCGGATAAGTGCCAAGCGCCCTGGTGACCGCATAAGAAAGAACACCGCCGGGCGTCATCTGGAGAAGGTCAAGGCGTTCACTCGCTACTGTTAGCGCATGGGATGGACCAAGGGCAAATTTCGCTTCGGCCTATTAAGTCTCAGAAAAAGAGAAAACTCACACTCCTCTTGCCAGACCATGTCATCGCAGCGCTCCAGGCATTGCCGTCACGCGCGAGTGTTTCTCCGAAGTATTTCTTCTGGAGCGGCGTTTCTGAAGTCAAGTCGCTGACCGGGATGTATCAAAAGAAGATCACGCGACTCAACAAGTTCCTATCGTGCCGTCGATGACGAGGGGCGTCCCATGCGGTTCCACTCACACCAGCTGCGCGACACTTTCGCCGTACACCATCTGCTCGCCGGGACCTTGATGCAAGACTTGAGCCTTATGCTTGGTCATCAATCCGTGCGCATCACCGAGTCATACTATGCGCCGTGGGTACCCGAAAGGCAGGAACAGCTCGAAGAAAAATGACCGCAGCACTCACCAAGATGGGTGCCGCGTTTACTTTGAATGCCCGCTTCTGAAGTAATGGGAAGGGCGCACTAAAGTGAAAGCTCAGGCGATGTAGGGAGTGCTCATGGCAAAAAGGCCAGGAGTCGCCGTCTTTTAGTTAGCGCGCCTCAAAATCTTAGCGTGGGTAGGTGGCTGGTGCGCCCGCAGTCCGCCGCGCATGCCCGTGCGCTGCTGCAGCAGCATTGGCGCACCTAACGTACCTACTGGCGGTGGAATGACCTCGTTTGGGCGCACGCTCTTTGCGAGCGAAGGCTCCAGATGACTTTCGGCTGGAGCATCCGGCTCGGTCGACAGATCAACGAGCGGGCACGTGGGGTGGAACGGTGAGTTCCGCGATCGTCTGGCGGTCTACTCTCGGATATGAGTGATTTCTGCTACGGCCCGGTACGCCGGTTCTTTCTCTGGTAGCTGCAGGGCGGACATTCTGGTGATCCTGTCCGTTGCGACTTAGCCGGTGACGCGAAAGTGGAGATAGCGGAAGTCCGAAGGCGGCAGGTGCAGCACCGTGCTGCGCCCAAGCTTCTGTGCCGACAGATCAAAGATGGTGAAAGCTCCGAGCTTCGTTCCTCCGTCTCCCCTTCCGTTTGGCTCCCCCATCACGTTTACGGCGGCGAAAATTATTCACTCGGTCCAGTCAGGGCTGCTGCGCCGCAATCAACGGCTGCCCTCCACGCGCACTTGCGGATCAATCGCAGGTCTCCCGCAACACCGTTGTTGCCGCTTACGGCCTGCTGGCTGGGCAGGGATAGGTGCAGGCGATGGAGCGCTGCGTATGTAGTGGGCTCCGCCACCGAGGCCTTTCATGCCCGCCCGCTCCATCCGCACGTACCCCGTCGTGCTCGCAGCCTTGTTTTGAAGGCGCCGTCCGGCCCCGTGCCCCCTCCGGCCTGCGCAGCCAGACGTTAGCCCTTTCTTCCTCGAGGTGTGGGGCCGGCATTGCGCCTGCGTTCTGAAGCGGGGTCCATGCTGCTGCACTATCAGTCGCGCTTCTCCATGCGCCCCGACGTCCTGCGGCATACCCTTGCCGGCTATCTGCGAGACCGTCGCGGTGTGCACTGCGATTGGCAGGAGATTGCCATCACCGGCGGCTCGCAACAGGCACTCTTCATGCTTGGTCATTTGCTGCTCGATGAGGCCCGAACCGCTTACATGGAAACTCCAAGACACCCGGGCGTCCGGCCTTGCTGCAAGCAGGCGCGCTACGGTCGTACCCGTGCCCGTCGACGAGGAGGGTATCTGCATCCCACTGCCGCCCGCTGCCCGCACCTCCTGGTCTACGTCATACCTTCTCACCAGTTTCCGCTGGGCAGCTGCATGTCGCTCGAGCGCCGCATGCAGCTGCTCCAGATTTCGCAGGAACACGAACTCTGGATCGTTAAGGACGATTGCGATGCGGAGTTTCACTATTCCAGCGCACCCAAGTCAAGCCTGCAGGGTCTTAATGAGTCCGGTTTCCGTGCCGTCGCGCCGGTTGTAAGCGCTTTTCGACCAGGCTTGAAGGTTCGGTGGATCGCACGGGCAAGCGCTATATCTTCAAACAGGCTCAAGAAGCAGGCACCCCGTCGATTGCCGGCAGGTGAGGCCTGCAGGGATCCTGAACCGGAGCGTGGCCGCGAGCAGA
Organism: uncultured Acidobacteriaceae bacterium; assembly: GCA_964249695.1. Lineage (GTDB taxonomy): Bacteria > Acidobacteriota > Terriglobia > Terriglobales > Acidobacteriaceae > EB88. Next base: position 5,563 of record CAXUDF010000149.1, on the reverse strand, counting down.
AAGGCTGCAGCGTCGAGATGAAAAGCGGTAGCTAAGCTATGCCGCCGGGCGAGCGTGTCGGTCGCGTACGGGGCAGCGGCAATATCGAGCGGGCCGAGGTTGTAGGTAAAGTCCGGACCTATTGGTTGGATTGCATCAGGGTAGGTTCCGCGGTGTTGGCAGCAAAGCCGCTGAAGTATCCGGCGGCAACAAGCTAGAGGGAGAGCCCCAGCAACGTAAGCGGCACAAGGAGCGGGCACTGGCGTAGATGACGAGCAGCGCTGCCGCGTAGAGCAGAAGCTGATATACAAGCGAAGGCGACCGAAAGCGCCGGCGAAATAGCCGGAGCTGATGTACCCGATCACCAGTAATTCCTTTTCCGGGGTTCGTCTAAAGGATGCTTTTGAGTTAGCCGGAAGCAGATCCAGAGAGCCGCGAAGGTCGCCACCAGCAGATTACCCGCGGCATCCAGGGCAGGTACTCCGTGCGCACCAAAGCGACTGTAGCCCCAACCCTCAAGGCGAGTCATGTACACGACGGGCAGGTTGCCGAGTGAGACCAGAAGCGTGAAGCGGGTGCTCGCGCTTTTCCGCGCAACTCCCATGGTCTGCATGACCACTCCGAGGAAAAAGGAGTAGCACACGCCGACGGTGAGCAGATAACAGCCTATCCCGACGAAATAAACCGTTGGGGTCATGGGAGCACAGGCAAGACAGACGCCCACCAAGCCGCATACACCGCCGGCGGCGGCATAGCCAAGGCGTCGGTCCCACTCCGACGGCAACAGGACCACCACAAATGCCCCGAGCATAACGAGAACACCGCCCAGCAGCCCGTTCAACAGCATGACGCCCCGTGCGCCGACATGGTAGTCGCCGGCCATGGCGACAAAGAGGCTCTGCGCCGCCCCTGAACCGACTGGAGCTACAAGAAGCAGGAGACCTGGCAGGGCTTTCCTTGACAAGATGGAGTGGCGTATCTCGCGGCCCATAACAGCGAAATGCTCGGAGAACGCTCCCGCGATAGGAACCGGGGCAGGTTCGTGGATGGTAAGGGCAATGGTGGCGGGTAAAAACACCATGAGCCCGGCAAGGGTGCAAGTCACCGGCATGGGCAGGTTCTTCGAGCAGTAGAGCAGCGCTGCGCCGCCGAGAGCCGTAGCAGCCAGACCTCCACCCTGCATCCAGCCCGCTGCCCTTGCTTTATTGCTCTTCGCCTGGGTTAGGGCCAGCAGACCGCCGGTACCGGAGTTCGTCATAAGGCTGACGCCATAACCGCAGAACAACAGGGAGGTCGCGATCTTCGTGTGATGGTCCAGCAGCGGAACCGCTCCACAGAGCATCGCACCGCTTACCCCGGCCAACATTACAATCCAGGTTCGCCTACGAAACCATAGATCGATAAAAGGGCTCCATACAAAGTAGATGGTCATGGGTAACAGGACCAGAGCAACGATCGACCCGATACGATCGACGGAATACCCCATCTGCCTGAGATGGTAGGGCAGAGGGGTTATGAGGTAGCTCTGAAAGACACCATTTACCAGCGCGAGGAGAGCAAAGATCCATGGTGCCGGCCAAGGTCGAGGAGCATCCTGGCATGTCTCAGAAGTGTCTTCGACCGGCGAATCGAATGCCTGGGCTGCAAGAACTTCTGCCATTCGGAAGCCCTTTCCGCAAAGCGGAATCGATGTGCAAGGTGCGAACTTTGGAGCAGTTATAACATGGCAGGATTTTCAGAATGGTATTCACTCAGAAGCTGCCTCGAGCCGCAAAGTAAAGACCTGCGAAACTGGTCGGGCAATACCGGCCGTGTATGCTCTGACCGGAAGTAATCCCTTAAGGCAGGATCGGAGGCACATGACACAGGAAATGATCGTGGGCAAAGCTGCCCTGGTTGTAATTGACATGCAGGAGGCCGCCGGGCCGCCGGGGACATCCCCCATTCCGCTGATGCAGAGCGATGTTGACACAATCGGGAATGCGCGCGAGCTCATAGCAGCGGCTCGAGCGGTCGACATCCCGGTGATCTTCATACAGGAAGTGCATCGGCCGAATCTGATTGATTTCGGCCGCGAGTTGGACGGAGTGGAACAGATCCACTGTATCGAGAGTCATCCCTCCACAGCGATCTCCGCTAAGATTGGCTTCCGTCCCCAGGACGATTATTGGATCAAGAAGCGCCGCTACTCCGCATTCTTCGGCACGGACTTTGCCATTCTGCTCAAAGGCCTCAAAGCCGAAACACTCATCCTGATCGGCGGCCTGACGGATGTGTGTGTGCACTACACGTTTGTCGACGCACATCAGAGCGACTACTACACCCGCGTGGTCGAGGATTGCGTGCTCGGTTCCTCCCTTGCGGCGCACAATGCGTCACTGGCGGCCATGGAGTATCTGCAAACGGGCGCCCGACGGTCCACGGCCGAGGTGCTGGCAGCCTTCGCTGCCACGGACGCCGGCAGGATGACCCATACCGAGTAGTGACAATGCTTGAACGCTGGCCATGCTCTTCGTCGATGCCTCCCGACCCGAGCCCAGCCCGTTAATGGGATAGACCCGCGTGGCACATTGGCTATTTCTATTCGCCGTATAAGGACAAGCTGATCTCCTTGCTTTCAAAACAGCGACTACGCATAATCCAGTCACACTTCATTTCTGAGGTTTAGCCGATCACCGTTGGTCAAACGCAGTCGCCCTCTATAGCGAGCCCCCAACCTCGCTCCGGGAGGCTCGCGTGTGGCGAGTGAGCAGATGTTGGTAAGTGGCCAGCAGCTGCGCAAGCTGCATCGATGCGTTCGCTGCAGTTCCATCAAATAAGAATGGAGTATTTAATACATGCGTCGTTCGCACCTTTTTATCTACCCTGTTCTGTGCCTTTCTCTTGCCCCGATGGTGCGGGCTCAAACGGCTACGACAGCGCTGGGTGGTGTGGTGGTAGACCCGAGTGGGGCCATTCTGGGCGGTGTGGATGTGCAGCTTACCGAGAAAGCTATCGGCTTTTCTCAGACACATAAGACGAACGCAGCCGGCGAATACAGCTTTCAGCAGATCCCACCCGGAACCTATGAAATAAGAGTCAGTGTGCCCGGCTTTGAGACCAGCGTGACCCAGGCAACCCTGCTCGTGGACCAGCCCGGGGACGTAAAGATCGCCCTGACTCTCGGCAGCCAGAGCGAGGTGATGACGGTGACCGCGACCGCGAACGCCATCAACTTAACCGATGCAACGTTGGGCACTGCCTTTAACACCGCACAGGTAGAAAACCTGCCCTACCTGGCAAATAATGTCACCTATCTGCTTTCGCTCGAGCCAGGTGTACTGGCGCTTGACAGTGGCGCGCAAAACGGGGGACTCAATACGGACACCCGCACCGGCATCGTGAATGGCGCACGCCAGGACCAGAGCAACATCACGCTGGACGGCGTGGACAATAACGACCAGATATTCGGCTACGCCTTCAATGGTGCGCTGCGCTCGACCCGCGAATCTGTGGAGGAGTTCCGCGTTACCACCACCAACGCTAACGCGGACGCCGGACGTTCTTCAGGAGCACAGGTTTCGCTCGTGACGAAGAGCGGCACCAATACCATCCATGGCAGCGCGTACGAGTACTATCGCGATCCCGCGACTACGTCCAACAACTGGTTCATCAAGCAGGGGCAGCTCAATTCCAGCGAGCCGAACATAGCGGCCAAGGTGCTGGAACATACGTACGGCGGCTCGCTTGGGCTGCCGTTCAAGAAAGACAAGCTGTATTTCTTTGGAGCCTACGAGGCTTTTAAGCAGGCGAGTGACATCGCGGTCGGCGAGGTTGTGCCGTCGACGCTTGGCGGTGGCGGGCTGGTGACCGGGAATGTAACCTACGAGGCCTGCCCGACCTCAGCCCCCTGTGTAAATGGAACCACGCTGAAGACGCTGACACCAGGCGACATCGCGCAGCTCGACGGACGCGCCTCCGACAAGAGCTGCGCGGCCGGAGGCTGCTATGCCCCTGCGACGAATACCGCGTCGGTCGCTTTCTTCAAGCAGTTTCCACTTGCCAACGCCCCGGGCGGCGACAGCTACAACACGGGCAGTTACAACTTCGCGTCGCCGGCTCCGATCGATCAGATTACAAATATTGCCCGCGTGGATTACAACATCAACTCCCGGCAGACCCTCTTTGTACGCGGCAACCTCCAAAGCGACAATCTGGCGACGGCGCTTGAGTTCCCGGGTTTACCCGCGGCCGCGCAGGTGTACGGAAACAATCGAGGCCTTGCCGCCGGGCATGTCTGGGCGATCAGCGACCACCTTACAAACAATGCCCGCTACGGCTACACGCGGCTTGGCAATGCCACCCGCGGCAGCGGTAGCCAGCCGTACACTAATTTCCTGGTGTTCAGCCCGCTTACCGCAACGACCACATCCAGCATCTACGCCGTCGCAACAAACAACGTGGGTGATGATCTCAGCTACACCAAAGGCAGGCACACGATCCAGGTTGGAACCAATCTGTATTTTCTTTCTAACGGCCAGTACTTCGACGCGCCCGTGGTGCCTACCGCGAACATCAGCCCCAATCTACTGGCGACCGCAGCCATTGCGAACCAGGGAGGAAGCCTGGACCCGGGCGCCTTCAACTGCGCTGATTGCGGCACGGTTTCAAGCTCCGGCTCGAACAACTACAACAGCGCTATCATTGCCAACGTCGGCGCCATTGAAACCGCAACCTCGGGAACTGAGTTCCAGGTAAAGAACAACACGCTCGTTCCGCTGGGCGCGGGGGTGATTCCCACGCACACCTACCGCAATGTGGAGCAGGAGTACTACATCCAGGATGCGTGGAAGGCGACCCCGCAACTTACGCTCACCTATGGGATCCGCTACGTGTACCTGGGGGTGCCGTACGAGAAGAACGGTCAGCAGATTGCACCCACCATCTCGCTGAACACCTTTATCGGTAACCGTATCTCGGCCGCTGCCGCCGGGCAGGCGTATGACACGCCGGTATCCTTTCGCGCTTCCGGTTCAGCAAACGGACAACCCAATTTCTGGACGCCCCAGAAGCTGAACTTTGCGCCGCGGCTTGCCTTTGCCTACGCGACAAAGGACAACAAAACTTCTGTGCGCGGCGGCTTTGCGCTGGCATACGACCACTTTGGCGCGGGCGTCATCGATTCCTACCAGTCGAACCCGCAGTCCTTGTTTTCGCTGTCACAAACCAATCTCGCACCATTTACAGATATCAATTCGAATCCGCGCTTTACCGGGTACCGCGATATACCCGCCGTGGCGGGCAATGGCAAGTCAGCGCTGCCTTTTACTCCGGCTGACAGTGCATTCTCCTTCGACTACAGCATCAACGACAAGCAGAAAACGCCCTATGCCGAGACGTTCAATCTTACGGTGCAGCACCAGCTGCCGCACAACCTGGACCTTACGGCCTCCTATGTCGGGCGGTTAGGCCGGCATCTGGTTCAGAACCTGGACGTTGCCATGCCAACGAATTTCTATGACTCGGTGAGCGGGCAAACGTACTTTCAGGCGGCAACCGCCTACGACAAGCTGGTAGACGCCGGCGTCAATGCGGCAAGCGTCCC